>CAYYAQ010000069.1:0-25985 GCA_964469555.1 uncultured candidatus Brocadiaceae bacterium
GCGACGACGGACTCGAAGTTCCTGGCGTCGCTGATCGACGCGCTGATCAAGGAGTTCAACATCGACGAGCATCGGGTCTACATGACCGGGCACAGCAGCGGCGGGTTCATGAGCTTCTCGTTCGCGTCGACGCATCCGGAGAAGGTCGCGGCCATCGGGCCGGTGGCGGGACTCGCGATCGGCATTCGTCGGAAACCGAAGATGCCGGTGTCGCTGATCTCGTTCCACGGCATGGCGGACGACGTCGTCGCCTACGACAGCAAGCGCGGGAAGAAGGCACGCTGGGGTCGAGGCATGACCTCGGCGCCGGAGTCCGCGGCGATCTTCGCCAAGAACAACGGCTGCGCGAAGAAGCCAGAGCGCGAAGATCTCATGAAGGGGATTGTCCACGTCGACACGTGGGACGGTGGTGACAAGGACACCCGCGTGGTGTTCTACAGCATCGAGGGCTGGGGCCACGGCTGGCCCAAGAAGTCGCGCAAGTCGGTGGAAGCGACACCATTGATCTGGAAGTTCTTCGAGGAGCACGGTCGTTCCGCGCCGGGCACCAAGAAGAAGAAAAAGAAGAAGTCCAAGAAACAACGGACGCAGAAGCGGCAGAAGGTGGGCAACAAGTAGCGGCTCGCCTCGGCGTTCACTTCGCGCGGCAATCCCGGAAAATCCTCCGGACCGCCGCGCTCGAACCGCCGCCGACCCTCGTCGACAGGTTGCAGATGATGTAGCGACCCGTCGACAGGTCGATGTGGATCATGCTGCGATAGCCGTACAGCGAGCCGCTGTGGCTGAGCGCCGTCGCCATCTTCTCCCCATTGGCGAACGTCTGGCGAAACCCCAGGCTGTAGCTGTCTTTTTTCGACTGCGGCTTCACGAACTGCTGCCAGAGCGACTCCTTCAGCACTGCCTCCCCCTTGAACTGCCCCTTCGCGGCGATCATCTCGGCGAAACGCGCCGTCTCCCGAGCGGTGGAATACAGGCTTCCGCCGATCAACGGGAACCGCAACCGCTTGCCGAGTCGATGTGGCGCCCGCCTGTTCGGTATCTCCTCGCCGTCTGATTTCACGTACGGCACGGCCACGTTGTCCTCGTCGGGCTTGGGAAAGTACGTCGTGCGCGAGAAGCCGAGCGGCTTGCCGAGACGAGTCTGCAACAACGACTCGAAGGGTGCCTTCGCCGCGACTTCCGCGACTCGACCGAGCACGCAATACCCAGCACCGCTGTACGCGAAGCGTGTTCCGGGCTGAGAAGAAAGGGGAACGGTGGCGATGATCGCGACCGACTGCTCCAGACTGGAGGTGAATCTCCGGATCGACGCCATCGCAGCGGCGGGCGGCTTCTCACGCTGACTGAATATTCCCGAACGGTGGCAGGCGAGCTCGAGAACTGTCGGCGCGCGCACTGCCTTCGCCTTCGGCTTGCCGCGCACGCGAACACTCAGCTCGCCGTACGCCTTCAGCCACGTGTCGATCTCGTCGTCGAGCTTCAGGTGCTCCTCTCCGGCCAGTGAGAGAACGCACGCGGACGCGAAGGCCTTCGAACACGAACCGATGCAGAACAGCGTCGCGCTGTCGACCTTCTCGCCTGTCTCCCGGTCGCGCTTCCCAAAGCTGCGCTCGAACTCCACGGCGCCGCCTCGACCGATGAGGAGTTGCGCTCCCACCACGTGGCCCTGCCCCACCGCTTTCTGAATCGTCGCCGCTGCGATCGGCGATGCCCGCGGGACCACGTCTCTCTCCTGAGCGTGCGCCCACCCAACCGTGACCAGCATGACGACGACCGTCTTGTCCATGCAGCGATCATCCCCAGGTTTGGCTCTCGCACACCGATTGACCTGTCTTTGCTGCCATTTCTTGCCGGTTGTCGTAGTGGTTCCGATTCTCACGTCTACTCCACCGGCCACGGGAAGACCTGGACGACAGTCCTCGACCTGGAGTTCACGAAATAGGCCAGCACGGGCCCGAACCTCCTCGTATCGCAGTCGAGACAAAGAAACGGCAATCCCGACTTGCTCCTGGTCTACGATTCTGACCATGTTGCGGCCATCCACGATCTTGCTCACGTTGGCCCTGTCGTCCCAGGCGCTGCTGAGCCAGGACCCGCCCGCGGATGCGCCGGCGGGGATGTCCATGATCGACGAGGAGGGCCTGAAGGAGCACGCCGAGTTCCTGGCTTCCGACGAACTCGGCGGGCGGTACACCGGCACTCCGGGTCAAGTGAAGGCCGCGGAGTACATCGCCAAGCACTTCGAGAAGCTCGGACTGCAGCCGCTCGGCGACGGAAGCGGCAGGAAGCGCAGCTTCTTCCAGAAGTTCCCGCTCGTGCGCACCTACCTGGACCCGAAGGGGACGAGCCTCTCGTTCGGCGGGAAGACCTACAAGACGGGGTTCGCGGTCACCGGCATGAAGAAGGGGAAGGTGCGGGTGAGCGGACGATTCGTGTTCTGTGAATCCGCGGATCCAAAGAACCTCCCAAAGAGTCTGAAGCGGAAGATCCCAGTGTTGCTCATCAAGGGCAGCGCCGGCGGACCACGCGGCGGGATGCGCGGCACCATGGAGCTCTCGCGCACGGACCGCATGACGAGGGAGATGGAGAGGCGGGGCGCCAAGGTGGTCCTGTTCCTCATCGCCAATGAGAACAGCAACATTCTCGACGCGATGAACCGGAGTGCCCTGCTTCCCGGCAAGCACATCCTCGAATACAAGGGGCAACCGTCGCGACGAGGACGCTCGAGTAGCAATTCGATCGCCCGGGTGTACCTGCCACCGGAAAAATCACGCCTGCTGATGGAGAAGCTCGGGTGGGACTTCGACGCGACCGGCGCAACGCAGCAGATCAAGAAGAACGCGAAAGCGTCCGGCAAGGTCAACATCCAGATCAAGGTCGACACGAAGTTCCGGGCATTGAACGTGTGCGCCGTGTTGAAAGGCGCCGGCAGCTCTCGCGACGCCGTGATCTACTCAGCGCACATGGACCACATGGGCACGCGGATCGATGGCGACGCGTTCAACGGCGCGGATGACAATGCCTCGGGCACGTCCGGACTCCTCGAGATCGCAGAGGCTTTCGCACAGGGCCCCAAGCCCAGGAAATCCGTGATCTTCCTCGCTGTGTCAGGGGAGGAACTCGGTCTCTGGGGGTCGCACTACTACTCGGAGCATCCGACCTGGCCGGTCAAGCGGATCATCGCGAACATCAACATCGACATGATCGGTCGCAACACGCAGCTCTCGCCTTCGAATACCGTCTCCGCGACGCCCAGTCCCGAGCATCGAAAGTTCTCGACGCTCGTCCAAGACGCGGCGGGTTTCGCCGAGAAGATGGGTATGCGCCTGACCAGCGGAGACACGTACTACCAGCGGAGCGACCACTACAACTTCGCGAAGAAGGGCATCCCGGTCGTCTTCTTCTGCGACGGCGAACACGAGGACTACCACAAGGTCACGGACCACGCGGACAAGCTCGACTACGGCAAGATGGAACGGATCGCGCGCCTCGCCTACTGGACCGGTTTCCATACAGCCGACGCCCCGACCCCGCCCAGGGACCTCGGTCGGCGCCAGAGCTGGACCAAGTAGTTCCGCTACCGCGCCGAGCCCGGTATCGGGAGTTTCACTTCGCTGGTTCGACCCACCACTTCTCCCACGAGAGGCCCATCGCGCCGGGTTTCACGCCGTGGAAGCGCTTGGACAGGATGATCGAGCTGAGTGGGTGTGCGAGGAGCGTGACGGGCTGCTCCCTCAGGAAGATCTCGTTGAACTCCCGGTACATTGACGCGCGCCTCTCGGCGTCGAACTCCTTGCGGGCGGACGACAACAGCCTGTTCACGTCGTCGTTGTCGTAGCCCATCCAGTTCCGTCCGCTCTCGCGCTGCGACTTGTGGAAGTAGTAGTACGGATCGATGTTCACCGCCACGCCGACGTACATGACCACTCCGTCGAAGTCACCCGACTCGAGTCGGCTGAAGAGGACCTTCCCCTCCTGCGAGATCGCTTTCAGTTCGACCCCCGCCTTCCGGAACCCGTCCATCGCAATGTCCATCATCTGGGTTTGCGACGGATTATCGCCCGCGTAGAGAATCTCCACGGTGAGATCACTCGCGGAGGCTTCGTCGAGGATTTCGCGCGCGCGCTTGGGATGGAAGGGGATGGCCCGGTCCTCTGGAAGATCAGACTCCGAACCAGGTCGAAACCAGGTCCGTGTCCGCGCTGCGCACCCCGAGAGTGCCTCTTTCACGATCTCATCCCGATCGAACAGCATCGTCAGCGCCCGTCGCACCTTAGGGTTGCCAAGGTGCTGCCGTCGGTGGTTCCAGATCACGTAGTAGTGCCCATTGCTTCGATGGTCATATCGATAGCTCGTGTGCGTGTCCGCGAAACCGGGCGTCGACCGCAAGATGTTCTCCGCGTCCGGATTGGAATACAGGTCGAGCGTCCCTTCTCGCGTGCGGACGAGGGAGCCTGCGGGATCACCGAAGAACATCAAGCGGAGCCCTGCGAGATTCCAGTCGTCCGGTCGCGCGGTGAGACGCCAGCTGTACTCGTTCTGGATGATGTAGAGTTCCTGACCGGGCACCCAGCGCGCGAACTTGTAAGGACCAGTGCCTGGTCCGGGCTCGTTCACGGTCGCGAACAACTCGGCGAACCGAGGCTCGCCGAGCTTCGGCACCGGATCTCCCTGCGCATCCGCGAGGTGCGCGATCTTGCGCATGAAGAACTGCTTCTGGCCGACGATGTACCCGGTCGCAATCGACGCGACAGACTCGAACGTCCGGGTCTTCAACACGACTTCCAGAGTCCGCGGTCCCGTGACCTTGACGGACGCGACGTCCTCGAGCGCGGCTCCGGTCGCGCCGAGATCAACCTTGTTCTGGACGAGCTCAAAGGTGAACAACAGGTCCTCGTCCTTGACACGCGACCCATCGGAGAAGCGCGCATCCGATCGAATCGTGAAGGTGATCTTCCGACCGTCAGCGACGCATGTCTCCGCGAGAGAGGGCCGCATCTTTGCCGTGGCGGGATCGTACTCCATCAACGTGTCGTGGGTGCGATCCAGGACGATCCGCAAAGCGACTCCTTCAAACGCCAGGTACGGATTGAGCACCGTGGGCTCTCTGAAGTCCAGCGTGTAGAACCCGCCCTGAGGCTTGGCCCTCCCATGGTTCAAGACGACGTTTGGAGGCGGCTCAGCCCCGCCGACAATCGACAGCCCGAGTGCACCGAGAACACCGAGGGCCAGCAGGATTCCAATGAGGATGCTGAGTCGTGACATGATCTACCGCGACTCTTTCACGCCGTCCTTTTTCCCGCCGTCGACCGGGGCGGCGTTCTTGCCTCTGTGGTGACGGAACGCCCCACCATTTTCTTTCGCGAGACTGCCCAGGAACTTCGTGTTCAGCTGCTCGCCGATGCCAATCGTGTGGATCACCACGCGCTTCAGCGCGTTCCACTTGCGGACGCCCACGAGGATGCTCTCGACCATGTCGAAGCCATCGCTCGTCCCCGCGAGCGTAGGCTTGCCATCGGTGAGCAGGAACATCATGTCGCAGTCCACGGAATAGGACCTGTCGTACGTCCCTCGCCCCGTGGCCTGGAAGGCTAGCTGCATGGTGTCGTAGATGTTCGTCGCGCCGTCGGGCTGCAGGGTCTTCAAGAAACGCTGCGCCGCCTTCACGTTTTTCGGCGACGCTTGCTGCATCTTCTTCTTGTAGAGATGCGACTCGAAGCTGTACCAGATGATGTTGAATCTCTGATCACTGGTCAGTTTTCCGAGCGCACCGGAGAGCTTCTCCCGGCACGCATCCATGCGACTGACCTCACCACTTCGCGCCGGAAGCGGTCCCGTCTTCGTCCGCGGATCCTCAAACCGGGGATTCTCGATGGACGCCGCCATCGAACCCGAACAGTCGAGGATGTACAGGATCGCCTTCCCGTCCTGTTTGATCCCGTAGTACGCAGATGACTTCTTGTTGGCGACTCTTTCACTGCTGGGCTTGCCGCCCCCGAGCTCCTTCGATCCATTCGCGTACGCCGCCCCTTCCGCTGCGAACCACTGCTGCCACGCGCCAACTCGCAAGCCGAACTGCTGCCGCGTGAGGACCTCGAGCGCCTTCGCGACCCGCTGTTTGGCGACGCCGCTCTCCCGCGCCAGAAGCTTGATCATCGGTTCGATCGCCCCCGGAACGGCGATCTGCGAGAGCGCGAGCGCGGAGAGCTCGCGCACGCCACCATCCGCATGGCCGAGCAGTGGGATGATCTTGTCGGCGAGAGGCTTTGCCTTCGCGCCGAAAGTCCCTATCGCTTCGACGACCGCCGTGATTACGGATGGCTGCCTTGCCTTGTCCAGCGCCACGCTGAGCGGAGCCATCATCTCGTCGCCCAGTGTCGAAGCACGCCGCGTGACTGCGAGCTTGAATGCGAAGGGGAGCTTCTTGTCACCGAGCGATGAGCCCAGCAGCAGATTGGTGCCCCCCGGGTTCAGCGCCGAGACCTGGTTACGCATCGCCGCGTGCTGCTCCTCGAGGCCATCACGCACGGCTCGTAGTCGCCCGGCTTCGAGGCTGTTCGTCGCGTACTTGAGGTAACCCGGCGTGGCCGTCGTGAGCCTACGACCACTCTTGCGCATTGCCTTGTATCCCGCGGCGATGGCCTTCTTGAGTTTCGCGCGCTGCTTATCGATCTTGACGAGCTCCGCCGCGACGAGAGAACACACGCCCTTCAGTTGCTTCGCCACATACGGACCGTGGAACGGCTCGAGCCTCTTCAAGGCATCGAGACGGTCGGACGCCCAGTAGCGGGCGGACTGTACGGATGGTGCAACCAGACCGTTGCGCCACTCCTGCGGGCCTTTCGGCGCCGGGGGGATCGCCTTCCACTCTTTCTTGAACAGCTGGACCGCCTTGCGGACGGGCTGCGCAACGAGAGGCGAGACGGAGAACAGCAAGGCCCCGAGGGCCACTGCGACGAACGTCCTGGTTTCTCGAGGTAGAACTACCATGGAACCGAGCATCGTAATGGAGAGCGTCGCAGACCGCTCGCTTTCTTGGCCAGTCTCAACGGCGGGAACCGCGGGACAGGGTGGTTCACCCATGTCGCGAACTGTATCTTCGCCGGCATGTGGCTCCGCGTCCTCATCGCCGTAGCAATCGGCTACTTCGCGTACATCGTCATCCGGGGAATGATGACCGGCGGTGTGCGACGCGGTCGCTTTAAGTGCGCGACCTGCAAGAGTTGCGGCAAGCTCTTCGACGACGGCGCCCTGTGCCGATTCCAAGGCAAGGAGACGTTCAAGAACGAAACCCACATCAGCAACTGCATCGACTACGAGCGGCGTTCCTGAGCACCCCTCGCTCGCCGACTGATCAGTTGACGCCGACCAACCGATGAAGCTCGAACTGCGCCCGGTTCTGCGCGCAGATGGCCCGGATCAGCTTGATGCGCGCCTCGGTTTGGACGCGTTCCGCGAAGAGGACGACCAGAAACAGCGACTTGCCCGCCTCGTGCCGCAACTTCTCGAGTTCCAATGCGGCGCTCGCGGCAGCGATCTCGTCCCGCGCCGCGACCACTCGGGCTTTCGCCGACCGAACGCGCGCGACGGCGATCCGGATGTCCGTGCGGATGTTCTGCACGACGATCTGCAGCCGGCTCTGTTCTTCGCGGAACATGGCGTCGGCGTGCCGGGACTTGGCGAAATCTCCAAACGCCAGATGCCACTGCAGATCGGCGAAGTAATCCTCGCGCCCGTGGGTACGACTGTAGTCGGCGCCAAAGGAACCGTACGCCGCGCCGATGTGCAACTCCGGAACGAGCCACGACCAGTTGAGTCGGTCGACCTCGGACTCGGCAGCCGCGACGAGCGAATGCGCCTGCGCGACCTCGGGTCGAGAGGCCATCGCTTGCTCCAGCAGGATGACCATGGGCAGGTTCGCCTCGTGGAACTCGATCGGTGCGACCTCCGTTTCCGCCGGAACCAGGATCGTATCGGCGCGCAACACGAGCAAACCGACGAGCCTCGCCGTTTTCTCGACTACCTCGGCTTCGACCGAAGCCTGCCCGCCGATCGCCGAGGCGAGGTAGGCCCTGGCCTGCAATACGTCCGCCATCAGAGCGCGTCCGGCCTTCTCGCTGGTCTCCTGTACGGTCACCAGCTCGCGGGCCTGGGTGACGGCCCGCTGCGCGACCTGCAGACTCGCCGTGGCTTCGAGCAGGTCGTAGTAGAGCCGCACGGCGACGCCGACGTTGACGTGTTGGGCGGCGCGAATCCCGAGCCGCGCGGCATAGGCCCGCTGTTCCGCGACGATCGATGAGAACCACGCGTCGGCGACGCTGAACTGCAAGCTCACGCCAGCCCCACCGAACACGTTATGCTTGTCGACGTCGAGGAGCGCGCCTTGCGTGTTCTGTAGCCGACCCTCGTGACGTACCAGGGTCAATCGGGGCGTCAAGGTCGGCAGCCACTTGCTCGCGGCGATGTCGTGCTCCGCCGCCGCGGCCGCCGCTGTCGCCTTCGCCAACTCGATCTCCAGGGCGCGCTCGCCTGCCAGCCGCAGGATCGTCGCCAACTCGATCGGCATGGTCTTGCTGACGCGAGCGGGGAGGTCTCGAGAAGTTTCCGGGCTCGCGTCCTTGGCTGGCATCCAGTTACCGATCGATGGCGACGCCAGCATCGGCGCCCGGCACCCGCCAGACATCAGAGCGCCCGCGGTCACCACGAACACGACGGATCGTCCGAACTTCACGGCTACTTCTCCACCTTCCTGACGGAGAGCGGCTCGCCGCCCTTCAATCCCGTGAACCCCGCGACGAGGACCTGAATCCCCGCGGTGAGTCCGCTCAGGATTCGGACCTTTCCGCGCTCGACTACGCTGCCCGGCTTCACGCGGATCCGCTTCGCCCTGCCCGCGTTCACGATCCAGACGTAGGTTTCCGCGCGGATGTTCACCAGCGCGCGGGAAGGGATGATGATCGCCTCAGCGGCCTTCTCGACGAGCAGGTCGATCTTGACTACGGTGCCGGGGATCCACTCCCCGGAAGAGTTGTCGAGCTCCACTTCGGCAAACATGTTGCGCGAGCCCGAGTGCACGGCACCCGCCACGCGCGTCACGCTGGCCGAGACATCCGCGCGGGCCTCGCCGGGTATCACGATCGAGACGACGGATCCAGGCTTGACGTGCACCGCCTCTGCCTGCGGAACGCCGAATCGGATGCGAACCCTGCTGGTGTTCATCAACTCGAGGATCTCGGTCTTCTGCGCCATCGCCAACGTGCCAGCATCCACGAGTTGCCGCGTCACGCGCGCGCTCGAGTAGGGACTCCGCAGCGAGGCGAAACTCACGAACACCGCGGCGCGAGATGCCTCGGCCTTCGCGACGTCGACCCCCGCGGCTGCCCGTTCGACTTCCGCATCACGCTGCGCGACATTTGCGGCGGCCTGTCCGATCCGCGCCGTGGTCGCCCCCTGCGCCGACTGGGCGGCCTGCAGTGCCGAGCGACTCTTCGCGAGATCCAGCTGCGCCTCCTCCCACTCCTCGTCGGTCGCGGCGCGACCGGCGTGCAAATCCTTGACGCGCCTGTGGTTCGCTTCGCTGACCTTCAGCGAGGAGATCGCGACGTCGATCTCGCTCGCCGCAGCGCGGTCGTCCGCGGCAGCGACCTTCGACGCCTCTTTCGCGGCGAGCACGGCGCTTTTCGTTATGGAGAGAAGAGCCTCGGCCTTCTTGACCATCGCATCCGCGACCGCCTTGTCCCGTTCCAGTTCTGGAACGTGCAGGTCCACCAGCAGCGCGTCACGCTTCACCACGCTGCCCTCGGCGACGTGGATCTTCGTGATGTAGCCGCTGACTCGCGGAATCAGCCGCATCGACTCCAGCGGCAACACATCTCCCTGCACCTGGCTTCGGGTGTCGATGGTTCGCGGCTTGATTTCGAACGCCTGCACCTGACGCGAGTCCTGCGAGGCCAATGGGGAGACGAGAACTGACAAGATCAGGATTATGAGGGGGGAGCGCATGAGTCAGGCAACCTCCACTTCCGATTCAGTCGACGGTTTGACCCACCGACCCAGGACGGAGTAGAGCGATGGAACAACGAGCAAGGAGAGGAACGCGCCACCGAGCACCGCACCGATGATCGAACGCGCGAGAGGGATGTTTGCCTCGCCACCGCGACCGAATCCGATCGCCATGGGCAAGAGCGCGAGGATCGTCGTCAGCGACGTCATCAACACCGGTCGCAATCGGTCCCGCGCCGCATCGAGAATGGCCTCGTTCAGGGCCGCGCCCTCGCGTTGCTTGCGGACAGCGAACTCGACGACGAGGATCGAATACTGCACGACGATTCCGATCATCAGGATCAGGCCCATGAACGCCGGCACGCTGAGATACGTGTTGGTCAGGAACAGGATCGGGACGACCCCGATCAATCCGAGCGGCACCGTCAGGAGGATCGTCATCGGCAACAAGAATGACCGGAACTGCGCGACCATCACGAGATACACGAGCATCGCCGCGATGATCAGGCCTTCGCCGAAGTCCCTGAAGCTGTCTTTCATGGCCTTCACCTCACCCTCGTACAGGATCCGGTAGCCCTCCTTGTGCGCACCGTCGATGAGGTCCTTGGTCGGGCCAGGCTTCTCGAGGAGGGCCTGGATCTCGGTCGCCACCGAGCCGACGTCGCGATGCCGAACGTTCGCGAAAATGTTGACCGTCCGGGTGATGTTCTTGTGCGTCACGACCACGGGCGTCGTCGACTCGCGAATCGACGCGATGTTCTTCAGAAGCGTCGGCGAGGAGGAGTTCGGACCCGTGATCGGGATGTTGTAGAGCGACTCGATCGAGTTGATGTCCGATTCTTTGTACTGCGCCCCCATCAGGTAGTGGTTGCCGTTCTGCGGACTGATCCAATAGCTCGCCAGGAAGTTGCACGACGAGTTGACGGCCGTCGCGACGTTCTTGATCACGTCCTCCTGGGTGAGACCCAGGATCGCAGCCTTCGTACGATCTACTTCGATCTCCAGCGACGGGTGATTCGGTGGCTCGTCCATGCGCACGTCGACCGTGCCTTCGACCTTGTCCACTTCCTTGACGATCGCACGGGCGATCTCGTAGAGACGCGGGAGCTTGCCTCCCCGAACCTGGATGTTGATCGGCGCCGGTTGCCCCATGTTCAGCGCCGCGGTCATCATGCCGCCGGTGTCGAACGCGAAATCCACGTTCGGAAACTTCTCGGGTAGGCGCGTGCGAAGTTCCGCCGCATAGTCCTGCGCCGACTTCGTCCGGCTGTCCTTGAGCTGCACGAGCACGAAGGAGTCCATCGGCCCCGCGTTCGGCGTGTAGGCTGCCGGCCAGTCGTAGAGCACGCCGATGTTCGAGATCAGCAGCTTCAGGTCGGAAGTCGGGTCCTTCTCCTCAACATCCCAAACACCGACCACATCCTGGATCTCCTTCTCGACCTCCTTGACGATCACCTCGCTGCCAACGAGCGGCGTGCCAGGTTTGGCGCGAACCAGGACCATGAACTGTCCCGCGTCGGACTGCGGGAACAGCTCGGTCCCCATACGGGACAGCCCGAAAGCCGCGAACGCGAAGAGTACGATCGAAACAGCCAGGACGAGCCAGCGCGATCGGATCGAAGCCGCAGCGATCCCGCGGTATGAGTCCGCGAGCTTGTCGAAGAACCCTGGCTTCACTTCCCGCGGCTTGAGCAGGCGAGACGCCGCCGCCGGGATGAACGTCATCGCCAGCAGGTACGACGTCAACGTCGCGAAGATCACGGCCAGTGCCAGCGGCGAGAACAGGTACTTCGCGAGCCCGGTCAGGTACACGACGGGAAAGAACACGACGATGAAGGTCAGCGTGCTGATGAACACCGGCAGCGCGACTTCCGCGGCGCCGTCCCGCGCCGCGATCATCGCTGACTTGCCCAACCGAAGGTGCCGGGTGATGTTCTCCATCACCACGATCGATTGGTCGACCAGAATGCCGATCGCGAGCGAGAGCCCGCCGAGAGTCATCGCGTTGATCGTGTCACCCGTGAAGTAGAGCCCCGCGATCGCCCCCAGAACCGAGAGCGGGATCGCCATCAGCACGACGAGTGTGGACGTCACGGACAACAAGAAGAAGAACACGACTATCGCCACCAACGCCGCGCCGATGACGGCACTCGTCGTGAGCGTATTGATAGACGCTTGCACTGCCGCAGACTGATCGAGCACGACATCCAGGCTGAGCTGCCCTTCCTTCGCCGCTGGTCGCTCGTCCTTGATCTGGGCGAGGATGAACTGCGAGCGCTCGCGCACTTTCTTCACGATCTCCAGCGTGTTCGATCCTGGTTGCCGGTAAATCGGGATGTACGCCTGGCGCCGTCCGTTGATCCGAACGATGTTCGATTGGATCTGGTGGCTGTCCTGAGCGTGACCGATGTCCCGGATCCGAATCGGCACTCCGTTGTCGACGCGGAGTGGGATGTGGTTGAGGTCGTCGGGAAACTCCACCATCGCGTTCGAACGGATGAAGTACTCCGAACCGTCCAGTGTCGCGCTCCCTACGGGGACGAACGGATTCGACCGACGAATGCCTTTCGCCACGTCTAGTGGCGACATGTTGAGCGCCTCGAGCTTGTCGCGGTCGACGTACGTGAGAATGCGGCGCAACACGCCGCCGTACACCGCCGGCGCGATCACGCCCTGGATCGCCTGCAGCCGGTTGCGCATGTCGTAGTACGCGACGTCGTAGAGTTCCTTCTCCGACATGGTCGGCGAAGACACCGCCACGAGGCAGATCGGCACCGAGGCCGTCGGGTCGAACGGCATCACCATCGGAGGCAGCGTCCCCGGCGGCAGGTAGAACATGTCCGACACCGCGAGGGACGTCACCTGGGACATCGCGCTCTCCGCGCTGATGTCTTCGCGGAAGAAGTCGCGCACGATGCTGACCCCCAGCATCGACCGGGCTTCCTGATGGTCGATGCCGACCGATTGGCCGGTCCACCGCTGCATGCGGGAGCTGATGTCCTTCTCGACAACCACCGGCGGCATGCCCGGATACAGGGTTACGACCTGAATGGCCGGCGTCTTGAAGATCGGCAGGAGGTCCGCCGGGATGCGCTTGAGCGAGGTGTACCCAACGACCGTAAGGAAACACATGAAGACGACGACGGCGTACGGGTTCTTGAGAGCCGCGGTTACGAGCTTCATGTACGTCCTCGACAGGGGGAAGCCGGAGGTCAGGACCGCTCGGGGTGGGCACGCCCTGGGAGCGATCCGGGAGGATCGCCGCGAAGGCTATGGGTTCCCTGAGTCAGAGTCGAATGCAAACGCAGAGAGCGCCACCCGTTGCGCGGGATAGCGCTCATCTCCCGGGCGCAGCGCCCGACCTACGGGACTTGGCAGCCTATTTGTTGCCGCCGCCCTTGCTCTTGGTCTTCGCGAGTTCCTTTTCGATCGCTTCCGAAAGCTCGCTCGGTCGGAAGCCGAACGGGCCGCGTCCACCGGCGTAACTGATCTTGCCGTCCTTGCCAATCAGGTACAACCGATCCGGGCGGGCCTGGTACGACGCGTCGACATTGTTGTCCACGTGGTCGATCACGGACGTGATCATCTTGAGTTCCAGCTTGTCGAAGCACGTCGAAGCGACCTGGAATCGCTCGAGATCGGTGATCGGCTCCTCGACCAGGACCGAGCTGTTCGGCCTTCGACCGTCGATCGCGTGGGCTTCCTGGATGTAGACGAGAAGAACCTCGACGTCCTTGCCATACTTCGCGTGGATGCTCTTCAGCTGACCAGCTGAGTTGCGGAAGGGCGGTCAAGTGTAGCTACCGAAGATCAACGCGACCGGCTTCTTACCGCGGAAGCTCGAGAGCGTAACGAGGGTCTTGCGATCCTTGACGAGCGGCAGGGCGAAGTCCGGCGCCATGTCGCCGACCCGCGGCGGGCCGCTGCGGACCGTGCGTACGGTGCCGAGCTCGACCTTGGAGATCACCTTGTCGTCGTTCTTGTCGAGCTTCGCGAACGTACTGGACAACTCGGCGACCTGCAACTTGCCGTCCTTGTTCGTGTCGAGGTGACGGGCGCGGCGACCGACGGCGCGCAATGACAGCGTCCGACCACCGAGGGCTGCGCACATGATGCCACTGAGTTCCTCCGGACTGACGACAGAGTCCTGGTCGTTGTCGAGCGTGGCCAGGGTCTTCCTCCACTCCTCGGACGTGACTTTGCCGTCCTCGTTCGTGTCGGAGTTCTTCGCCAACACCAGGGCGATGTCCGTGGAGACCGTGCTGCCTCCCGTCCGACCACCGCGGCTGCGACCGCCGGGGCCTCCCCCGCGACCACCGAGGCTTCCTCCGCGACCACCGGGTCGACGTCTCGACCCGCCGCTGAAGTCATCCTTCGTGATGCTACCGTCCTGATTCTGGTCGTAGCCGCTGAACTTCTCGGCGCCGCGACCGTACTCCTTCGGGGTGATCTTGCCGTCGTTGTTGGCGTCGTACTTCTCGGCGAGAAACTTCCAGACATCCACGAAACTATTGCCGATCCGCTGAAGTGCATTTTCGGATGAGCCGCGGCCAAAACCACCACCGCGCTGCGCCAAGGTCGGAGCAGCGAACGAAAGGGCGACGAGGAAAACGATCCTACGGTTCATGAGGAAACTCCGTCGGAACAGGTGCGATCCAGAATGCTATCCTCAGGGACGCCAAGAGCGCGAACCCGTCCACCGGGATACAGCTTTGTGACCGCCGACGCTACCCCAGCCCGGCTCGCGAAGACGCCTACTCGGACCCGAACGATCGGGAAAGGAATCCCTGGTAACCCTGCAGCGCCGTGCGTTGCATGTAGAACTCCAGCCCTCTCGGTCCGCCGAGCTCCTCTCCACCACCCGCGCGACCGGGCCCGCCGTGAACCATCTGCGGCATCACGCCGCCGGGCGGAAAAGCCTGGCCCGCTGTCTTGTCGGAACCCAGCCACAACCGACCGTGCCAGGGCGACATTCCCAGCACGACTTCCTCCATCCACTCCGTGTCGTTGGAGTAGACGCTGCCGACGAGGCACCCGCCGCCGCGATTCGCGAGGGCGACCGCGTCCGCAGCCGAACCCGAGTACGGGAGGATGGTCGCGGCGGGACCGAATACCTCGTCGCTGTGGATGATGGCCGCGTTCGGATCCGAAGCCACCAGAAGCGTCGGCGCGACGAAGTAGCCGCGATCCATGATCGGCTCTGTCCCTCCACACGCCACAACGCATTCAGCGGCGAGGGCTTGGATTCCCGCGCGCACGTCGGTGAGTTGGCTCGCGCTCGCGACCGGTCCCATCCGAACATCCTTGTCCGCGGGGTCGCCGATGTTCGTCGACGTCAGTCGTGAGACGAGTTCCTCGACAACGGTTTCGACCTTCCCCTCTGGAACCAGGATCCGACGCACGGCGGTGCACTTCTGGCCGGCCTTCTGGGTCATGTCCGTGGCGACGTTCTTCAAGAACTCGCTGAAGATGTCGTCGTCGCCAGTCACGTCATCGCCGAGGATCGCCTCGTTCAAGGAATCGGCTTCGATGCCGACTCGAACATTGCCTGTCACAAGGTTCGTCGTGGCCTTCAATTGCGCGCCGACTCCCGACGAGCCGGTGAATGACAAGCTGTCCATCGGTCCGAGATGGGACAGGAGGTCTCCAGTGCCCCCCGCGATGAACTGGAACGCGCCCTCCGGCAGGATCCCGCTCTCGACGATGATCTGCGCCATGTGCCACGCCAGGAGGGCCGTCGGGGTGCCGGGCTTCGTGATCACGGGCACGCCCGCGAGAATCGCCTGGGCCATCTTCTCGCCCATGCCCCAGCACGGGAAGTTGAACGCGTTGATGTGCACGGTGACGCCAGGGCGCGTGACCCAGTGGTGCTGCCCCCAGAACCTCGCGGTCCTGCCGAGCTGCATGCCCTCGCCGTCAGCCATCTGGTTGCCGTCGCCGAGCTTCTTGCCGAAGGACGCGTACGCCGCGAGGGTTCCGGTCGCTCCGTCGATGTCGAACTTCGCATCCCCGCGGGTGTTGCCGCCATTACTCGTCGACACGGCGATCAACTCATCGCGCTTCTCGTACAGGGTCGCGGACAGCGCCTTCAGCATCGCCGCGCGCTGCGCAAACCCCAATTCGCGCAGCGCTGGCCCTCCCGTATCCCGGGCGTGTGCCACGACCGCAGCGAAATCGACGCCGTCGGAGTTGCACAGGGCCATCTCCTCTTCCGTGGTCGGGTTGTAGAGCAGACGGGGAGTGCCGGTGCCGGGGTGCCAGCGACCGCAGACGTAGCTTTCGAGGGTGATCATCGGGGTGGACAGTGTTCGCCCCTGGCAGCGGGCGATCAAGGGTCGGTGTCGAGGAATTGGCCACTCGCCAAAAGCCCCGCTGGTCGATAGACGACTCGTGGGTATTTCGCGCCAAGAGACCAACCAGCCCGGCATCGCCGCGGGGATCGCCTTGCTGCCAGGGAGCCGCACGAGTTGCATCCTCATCACGGTCCTGACCGTGATGCTCGCCGCGTTCTCGAACCATCCCAACATCGATCCAGTGCTCCGGACGCTGTACTTCGCGGCGCTGTACACGGCCTTTCACGCCATCCGGCACCGGGAGCCCGCGCTCAACACGGCCGCCTACCGTCTGCTCGAAATGGGCTTCCTGGTCCTCACGCTCGGCTTCGCCGCGTCCGCGGTGATTCGGCTGACGGGCCTCGAAGATCAGTCGCGGACCTTCCTCCTCCTGAGTCAGACGTTCCAGAAGGGCGCCGTCTACCTCCTCGGCGTCAGCCTGATCACCTACGGCATCCTCCTCTTCCTGCCGAGCGTCGTGGAGAGTTATCGCATCATGCGCGAGCGCGTCGTCCAGGCCGAGGACAGCAACAAGGTGCTGGAGAGCCACATGATCGACGCGGATCGTTACCGCGCGCTCGGCGAGCTCGCCGCCGGTATCGCCCACGACCTCCGCAATCCCTTGACGATCGTCAAGACTGCCGCGGAATCCCTGGCTCGCAAGGAGCGCAAGCCCGAGGAAGTCGCGGAATACAGCAAGGTCATCGCGAGGAACGTCGAGAGGGCAGAGCGCACGATCGCGGCGCTTCTGGACCTCGGCAAACCAGCCACCCTCTCGCCGCGGGCCTCGAACCTCCCCGACGTCCTCGCCGAGCTGGTCACGCTCGTGAAACCCGAAGCGCGGCGCCGGACAGTCGAGATCACCCACAGCGGCCCCGCGGAGTTGATCGTCTACACCGATCAGAAGCTCCTCAGCCAGGCCGTGCTCAATCTCCTCCTCAACGCGCTTCAGGCGTCAGGACCCGAGTCCAAGGTCTTCCTGAAGACGCGCGTGTTCGCACTCGGGGGTCGGGAGATGGCCGCCGTGATCGTGGAGGACCGTGGGAGCGGGTTGCGCGCGAGCGACCGCGACGAGCTCTTCAGCCCATTCTTCACCACCAAGGAAGAGGGTACGGGACTCGGTCTGCTGTCGTGCCGGCGGATCCTTTCCGACCTGGGCGGCGACATCAACCTGTATCCGAGACAACGCGGCGGCGCACGCGCCGTGATCCTGCTGCCCATGGAGCGATTGGAGGTGATGGCGTGAACAATCCCCGTCTACTGATTGTCGACGACGAAGCCGACATGCGCTGGGTCGTGCGTCGCGTATTCGAAGACGAGGACTTCGAGATTGCCGAGGCGGAGAACGGCAAAGAAGCGCTCTCGGTGATGCAGGACTTCCAGCCGGACGTCGTGCTGACCGACCTGATGATGCCGGAGATGGACGGAGAGGAGTTCCTGAAGCGGTGCGTCAGCATCGACAAGGATCTCCCCGTGATCCTCGTCTCCGCGATCGAGGACATCGAGGTCGCCGTCCGAGCGATGAAGGACGGCGCGTTCGACTACATGGCGAAGCCGTTCGACAGCGAGCGGTTGTTGGTCACCGCCCGGCGCGCGGCGGAACAGCACCGGATGCGCCGCGAGATCGAGTCGCTCAAGGGTCAACTCGAGAGCAAGGACAACCCAGTGAGCTTCGGCAACTCCGCAGCAGCGAAGGAACTCGAGCGCACGCTCGGCCTCGTCGCCCGGCAGGAGGCGGTGTCGGTGATGCTGACCGGTGAGTCGGGCACCGGCAAGGAAGTCGCCGCTCGCGAGATCCACCGGCGCGGAAGCTACCGTGACGGCCCGTTCGTGGCCGTGGACTGCGGCGCGATCCCCGAGCAACTGATGGAGAGCCAGTTGTTCGGCCACAAGAAGGGCTCATTCACCGGAGCCGACCGGGATCGTCCCGGCCTGTTCAAGACGGCGGACAACGGCACGTTGTTCCTGGACGAGCTGGGCAACCTGCCGCTGGGACTCCAAGCCAAGTTGTTGCGGGCGTTGCAGGAACGCGCTGTCGTTCCCGTCGGCGGAGGGAAGCCGGTGCACTTCAACGCTCGGTTGATCTCCGCGACGAACAGCAATCTGTCCGAGGCCATCGAGCGCGGCGTGTTCCGGCTCGATCTCTACCATCGCGTGTGTGAGTTCGCGATCGCCATGCCGCCACTGCGCGAGCGACCCGAGGATGTCGAGCACTTCGCCGACCTCTTCCTGAGCGAGGCGAACGGCGACATGGGACGTAAGGTCGAGAGCTTGACCGACGATGCGATCGAATTGCTGAAGTGCTACTCCTGGCCCGGCAATCTGCGGGAACTCCGGTACGCCATCCGCCGCGCGATGGTCGTCTGCAGCGGCCACGAATTGGACCAGGGAGACCTGCACCTCGACCAGACGCCGACCGAGCCCTCGACCGCCGCAGCCAAGTTGCCACCCCTCGAGGAGTCCACGGCGCCGCTTACTGATCGCATTCGGGAGGCGACCGACGCCCTAGAGGCTCAGATCATCCATCAGGCACTCGACACGGCTGGCGGCAACAAGGCCGCCGCGGCCCGCGCGCTGCAGATCGACTACACGACCCTGCACCGGAAGCTCAAGAGGCACGGGTTCCTGACGAACTAGCCTCTGGCGCCCGGACCATGGCGGCAGCGCCATGGTTGTGGCGCGGATGCCATGGATTTCGCGCGTTTGAGGACTGGTCCGAGGGACGCCCCAGAACGGTTCGGAAAGAGAATTCATCGGTGGGAGCGCCACTTCCTGCGAATCCGTGGGTCCCACGCCGAGGATGGCAAGCGGATTGCTCTATCACTCGTGCCCAACAAGCCAACAGCCAACAGCCAACACCAAAGTGAGCGGGGTCGCGAAAGCGACCCCGCTTATTTTAATCCCTGTGCCCACAAGGGCTCCTCGCCAAGGGCGCCAGCAGACGTGTTGCCCGCCTCGCCCGTGGTACTATGATGTTCCCATGGCGAGACCCCCGCTGATCCTCCTGGCCCTGTTCGTGGCCGCCGCGATGACCGCGTCCTGCTTCCTCTCCTGCGACCAGGCCGCCGCATCAGACCCCAATCCGGCCCCCTCCTCGGGACCCGTGATCATCTACCACGACTACGGGACCCTCGATCTGGGCACCCGCGAGAGCCAGGATCTCGAGATCCCCGTGCCGAAACACGGCAAGGGCGACGTGATCGTCGAGGACTCGTTCCGCGGCAATTGCTCGTGCATCATCGGCATGGTGATGATCCACCGAAAGGACGGCACGAAGACCGTGGCGTACGGCCTCCCCGCTGACCAACGCGTGGTCGGCGACGGCGACAGGGTCGTCCTTCGGCTGACCCTCGACACAAGAAACGAAGAAGCCACGGACGTGTCGAAGCTCGAGTCCCGCGGCTTCCTGGGCTTCCAACTCAACACCGGCGAGTTCGCCCGGTACGAATCTGTCATCATCCGGTTCGACTACGGCATCCGCACACCGATCAAGGTCTCGCCGGTCGCCCACATCGACTTCGGCGAGCTCCCGCGCTCGCGGAAGTACCACCAGGTGCTCGAACTGAGCAACAACATTGAAGGCCAGAAGATCGTCTGGGGCGCCGTGCATGCGAGCCCGCGATCGATCTCCGCCCGGCTCGAACACGATGGTGACAAGACGCGGCTGCACGTCACGATCACGCCCCACTCCGAGCCCATGCGGCACGTGCGCGGCCTCATCGCGATCGGCACCGGCCTCGACCACTTCACCGATTTGCAGATCCCCGTCAGCGGGACGTTTTGCGGGGACATCCAGTACATGCCCGCGGAAACGCTGGCCTTCGACTTGTTCGACTTCACCAAGGAGAAAGTGCAGTTCGTCAACGTCGTGGATCACGACACGACCCGACCGCCCGGCTTCGTCCTGCACGGCATCAAGAACAGCCATGGCAACGACATGAGCAAGCACTTCGATGTGAGCTTCAAGCCGTTGTCCGGTCGACAGACCCGAGTCATCGTCAAATACCTTGGTACGATGGGAGGGATGCGCATGGTTGGAGAGTTAACCTTGGCCAAGGTCCAGGGAGGCAAACAGATCGCTCGCCTCTCGATCTCCGGTCACAACACTCCCAAATGACTCGAAACGTCTTCTGGCTCGTCTTCACCGCCGCCCTCGGCATAGCCGCAGTCGCGGGCTGCGAAGCGGGTGCCCCCGGCTCGGGTTCGCGGGTTGGGTCATCGGGAGTGTCCGCGGACGCGCCCCGGTTGCGTCTTCGACTCTCGGGCAACCTCGGGGGCTACCTCACGCCGTGCGGCTGCGCGTCCGGACAGATGGGCGGGTTGGGTCGCCGAGCATTCCGCAACAAGCTCGACGGTCGCAACATCGACCTGTTCCTGGAGGGCGGCAACCTGATCAAGCATGCCGGCGAACTGGAGTACGCCAAGCTGTACACCGCGTTGGAGGTGCTGGCACAAGGCGAGCACAACTACAAGGCGATCGGACTCGCCGCGTTGGATCTCACGATAGACCAGAAGGATCTCGCGCCAGTCGTCGCCTCGTTTCCGTTCGTCGCCTCCGACCTCATGCAGGCGGACGGCAAGCCCTGGTCCTATGAAGGCGAGAGTGTCGCGCCAGCGTTCCGCGAGGAGAAACTCGCACACGTGACGGTGCGTATCGGCTCGCTCACGATGAGCCTTCCCAAGGGGGCGAACGCGAAGCACTACAAGATCATCACCCCCGACGAAGGTTGGGCGCGAGCCATGAAGGGCGCTCATGAATCCACCTACCGCATCGCGATGATTCACGCCGAGCATGAGGTGATCAAGAAACTGAAGCTCCGCCCGAAGCCCGACCTGATCATCGCCGTGAACAACGACTACGTCGAGCCGCCGCCGCACGCTGACTCCGCGGATGGCATCCCGCTGGTCCACGTCGGCATGAAGGGCCGATTGCTTCTCGACGTGACACTGGTCCGCGGCACGAACGGCCCGATGCTGACGAGGCACGAACCCGTCGCGCTCAGGGGCAGCCGTACCGCCAAGGGCGCGATGCGCGACAAGGAAGCCCTGGCGGTGATCCGGGGCCACCGGATGATGGTCCAGGCCGACAAGATGCTCGAGCGCCTGGCAGGAAAGAAACCGACTGCGAGCGGCGCGTCCTACGTCGGCGCGAAGGCCTGCGCCGAGTGCCACGACGACGACGACGAGAAGTGCGCGAGCCACGCACACACCCGGGCGTGGAAGACCCTCGTCGAAGCCGAGAAGCGTGAGAAGTGGCCGGTCACGAGCTATCCAGAGTGCGTGTCCTGTCACGTCGTGGGCTACACCTACAAGTCCGGCTTCGTCTCACCCGAGAAGACAAAGGACCTGCTCAACGTCACGTGCGAGAACTGCCACGGACCGGGCAGCATCCACGTGAAGAGCCAAGGGACCGACGCGGAGAAACCGATGCCCATCGCCAAGCCCCCCGTCAGCTCGTGCACGAAGTGCCACAACTCCGAGCACAGCCCGAAGTTCGACTTCAAGAAGTACTGGAAGAAGACCCAGCACGGCGGCTAGACCCAGGTTCAGTCCTTCACCGGGCGAAGGAATCCGCGGCTACCACCTGCAAAGAACTCGAGGAAGGTGCGACCGACGGGGGACGTGCCGAACTCGCCGGACGCGAGGGCGTCGGCCGCTCGGGGGCGCGGGTCGCCGCCGCGATAGACCTCGTGGTAGCAGCGCTTCAGCTCGCGGATGTCATCCGTCGGGACTTCGCGCCGGCGCAGACCGATGAGATTCAGCCCACGCAGTCCGTTGCGATCGGCGATCGTCGTGAACGGCGGAACGTCATACGTCGCGGTGCTATTCCCTCCGAGAATCACACCGGGTCCAATCCGCGTGTGTTGATGCACGCCGGCGCCGCCGCCCAGAAACGTCTCGGATTCGATCCTGACGTGGCCGGCGAGGAGCACCGCATTCGCCAAAATCACCTTCTTCGCAATGTGACAGTCGTGGGCAACGTGCGCATAGGCCATCAAAAACACGTCGTCGGCGATCACCGTGCTCCCCCCGGCCACGGACGCCCGATGAATCGTCACGCCCTCGCGCATCACGACGTTCTCTCCCGTCGCCACGCCGCTCACCGTCTGGATATCGAATCCGAGGTCCTGCGGATCCCCACCGACAACCGTGAAACTGTCGATCCGGTTGTTGCGCCCGAGGACTGTCCCTCGTCGCAGCACGACGTGTTCAGCCAACACCGTGCCATCCCCGATCTCGACACCGTCACCGATGATGCTGAAAGCGCCGACGACGACGTCCTCGCCGAAGCGCACATCGCTCCCGACGACCGCTGTCTCGTGGATGGCCACTAGCTCCCTCCGGGGACGCGAATCTTCGCGACCTTGCGTTTTCCGGACCGCAGGAGGAACTCGCCGGGTCCGACCGCTGCTTTCATGTCAGCGACCTTCTCGCCATCCAGCTTGACGCCACCGCCGGCGATCAGCCGACGCCCTTCACTGCTCGACTTGCACAACCCCGCCGCCGCGAGAGCATTCGCGATCAGGATCGACCCATCACGCATGGATTCCGCACGGATCTCGACGACCGGGATCTCGTCCGGCAGCCCGCCTTCCCTGAACACCCTGTCGAACTCGCGGACCGCGCCTTGTGCGGCCTCTTCGCTGTGGTACTCCTCGACGATCCGCCGCGCCAGTGCCACCTTCGCATCCCGGGGATGACCGGCCATGAGGCCCTTGATGTCGCTCTCGGGCAGGTCGGTCAAAACCGTGAAGTACTTCTC
The DNA here is from genome assembly GCA_964469555.1 of uncultured candidatus Brocadiaceae bacterium. Taxonomy (GTDB): domain Bacteria; phylum Planctomycetota; class UBA1135; order UBA1135; family UBA2386; genus CAYYAQ01. The sequence continues at coordinate 23,098 of CAYYAQ010000069.1, forward strand.
CATCAGGTCGTCGGGGATGCTCATGCACTTGCCGAACATCTGCGACGGCGGCTCCGCGACCCCGATGTAGTTGCCCAACGACTTCGACATCTTCTGCACACCGTCGAGCCCCTCGATGATGGGCGTCGTCAGGCAGATCTGCGGTTTCTGTCCCTGCTGCTTCTGTAGCTCTCGTCCAACCATCAGGTTGAACAGCTGGTCGTTGCCACCAATCTCGACATCGGCCTTTAGCTCTACCGAGTCCCAACCCTGCATCAGCGGGTAGAGAAACTCGTGAATCGAGATCGGCTGACCATCCTTGTAGCGCTTCATGAACGAGTCGCGCTCCAGGATGCGCGCCACGGTGTAGGTGGCGGACAGCTTCACGCCGTCCATGAAACTCATCTTGTCGAACCACTCGCCGTTCTCGCGCTCCTCGACATTTCCCATGTCGAGGACCTTGCCGACCTGCGCTTTGTAGGTCTCCTTGTTCGCGTCGACCATCTCCTTGGTCAGCTGCGGTCGGGTCTTGTTCTTCCCGGTCGGGTCCCCAACCATCGCCGTGGCTGTCCCCCACAACAGGACCACCTGGTGACCGAGGCGCTGGAAGTCCCGGAGCTTGCGCAGAACCACAGTGTGCCCGATGTGGATGTCCGGCGACGACGGATCGATGCCGAGCTTGACGCGCAGCTGTCGGCCTTCTTTCTCGCACTCCTTGAGCCGCGCCGCGAGTTCCTCTTCCGAGATGACATCCACAGTGCCACGCCTGAGGACATGGATCTGTTCTTCGATCGATACTGGGCTCACGTGCTCACTTGGGTTTCCGGCTCTTCCACCAGAGTAGCCAAGCATCTCGGTCGGTTACAGGACGGTCCACGCGGGACAACACGCGCAGCGATCCCATCGCGACCCTCGCCTGCTCCGCGGTGCCGCTGCGCACCCAGCGGATGAGCCGCGACATCGCTTTCTCGTGGTCCTTCTCGGGCATGAAGTGCGCGGCCAGGAACACGTGCCTGAAGAGCTTCGCATCCCCGCGTCGAATCGCTTCGAGGAGCGTCGTCAGGGGCTTCTTTGCGATGGACTCGTGCCCCTCAGGATAGAAGAGGGAGGTGTATGTGTCGCAGTGCGGGTAGCCGGACGGCCCGCGTGCGAGTCGCTCCGCTACGGGCAGCCGCTCGACCTCGCGCCGACTGAGCCTCTCGTGAGCGATCTGGCTGATCGGCAGCCGTCTTCCGTCCACGACCACGTTCCCGGGCAACATCGCGACGGTCACGAGGATCTCCCGGATCGTCGTCTGCGCCCGTGCGCCAGGAACGATGAACGGGATCTCGAGCGTCTTGCCGTCGACGAGTCGATGCTCGTCGTCGACCTTCAGCGTCAGGTTCTGCGACGTCTCGAGAAACTGGCCCGTGGCGTCGAAGTCCCGCATCTTCAACAGGACCTGGAACGCCACGCCGTCCTCGTCGCTCCCACCCAGCACGACCTTCTCGTTGCCAGGTCCGCGCATCCGGAAGGTGAAATCCAGTTTCGAAAGCGCGGTCGGCTTCGCCGTGTTCAGCGAAATGTCGCAGAGGTCCCCCAATTCGAGTTCAAATTCGAGACCGTCGGCGAGCAGCTCGAAGCGCTCCATCTGCTCAATCGCGAACGAGACCATTCCCTCCTTCTTGTGTATCTGGAGGAGGTAGCGCAGTTCCGCGAGGCTGTCGCGAGTACCCCCGCGGAGCGCGTCGCGCATGGTCGCGAAGATCGTCCGATAGTACTTCTCGACCCCGACCGCGGTTGGGCTGAGCGGACCGGAATCGCTTCGAATCACGACCGAGTGGATCGTGAGTGCCTCCGGGCTCGTGCACGCGGGGAACGAAGTGCACACGGCGAGGGTACAGAGAAGCAGCAGGACCCACCGCCGACATCCCCTGGTAGGGATGTCGGGCGATCGTGGATCCTGCCGCATCACGGAGGAAGACACTAGGTCGCCTTCTCGGTGTCCTCCACGTCGGCGGTTTCTGCCTCTGCCGGGACTTCCGTCGTCTCGACGGTCTCAGCGGGAGCTTCCGTCGGCGCGTCCTCGGTCGGTGCCTCGGTCGGTGCGTCCTCGGTCGGTGCCTCGATTGCTTCCGCCGCCGGTGCTTCTTCGGTTGCCTCGGCTTCTGACGCATCCCGCTCGCTCAAGCGCGAACCGATGTCCTTCAGCTGGCTAGCGAGCGAACTGACCAGTTGAGGCTGCGTCGCCGCTAGGGACTGGCCGGTGACCGTGGGCGCTGCGCCTTCGACCTCTTCGTCCGTCGCGAAGCTGGCCTGGATCAGCGTGAGGCCGATCTTGCGCTCGTCCGGGTCGATCTTGATCACGCGCACTTCGACGCGCTGGCCGACCTTGACCACGTCCTCCGGGTTTTCGACCTTGTGGTCAGCCAACTCGGAGATGTGCAGCAGTCCTTCGAGACCTTCCTCCAACTCGACGAACACACCGAAGTTGGTGATCTTCGTGACCGTGCCGGGGACCGAGTCGCCGATGTGGTAGCGAGTCGGAATGTCCTGCGACCACGGGTCGGGAGTCAGCTGCTTGAGACCGAGAGCGATCCGCTTCTTCTCCTGGTCGACGGAGAGAACCACGCACTCGACCTCGTCGCCCTTCTTGACGACCTCGGAGGGGTGAGTGATCTTCTTGGTCCACGACATGTCGGAGAGGTGGAGCAGCCCGTCGATGCCCTCCTGCAGCTCGATGAACGAGCCGTAGTTGGTGAGGTTGCGCACGCGGCCGCGGATGATCGTTCCTGGCGGGTAGCTCTCGCTGACCATCGTCCAGGGATTCACCTCGGTCTGCTTCATGCCGAGGCTGATCTCTTGCTTCTCCTGGTTCACGTCGAGAACGACCACTTCGACCTTGTCGCCAATACTCACGACTTCGCTCG
>CAYYAQ010000070.1:0-25983 GCA_964469555.1 uncultured candidatus Brocadiaceae bacterium
GCGAACTGAACCATTACGCACGTGTTCGTGTCAGAGCCGCGCACATCGTTGGGACCCAACCCACGTTGTACCCTGCACACTGCATCGCCAGGGTCGGCGCATCACCTTCCGAAACAAGTGAGCACGCCGAACCAGGAGCGACGCATGGACATCCTCAAGGTCATCGATAAGCGCGAGCAGTGGTGGAAGATCTTCGTGTTGATCTTCGCCGTGAGTATCGCGGTCGTTGGGTACATCGGATTCAAGACCTACGAGGCCGCGCCACCGCTTGCGGACTTCAAGGACCAGCAGGGGCCGATCGATCACTGCCCACGCGCGCGCGGGTGCAGGATGTTGTTCTCGAGATGGATGTGCTCGTGCAGTGAGCGCTCGAGGTCTTCCAGCGCCACCCAGAGTGCGCGCCAGGTGTTGCAGGCGCCCTCCGGGACAGCGAATCCGTCGGTGAGCGAACGCACCGTGCGCAGCAGGTTGCCAAGCGTCTCGTGCTCCATCTCCATGACCTGCATCGGGGCCGTGGCCATCCCGCCCTGGCCGGACTTGATCATCGGAAAGAGGATCTCCTCCTCCTTGGGCAAGTGCTGCTCTATGTCGCCCTTGATGGCCAACACGGTCCGGAGCAGCTCGTCGAAGCGGGCCTGATCCTTGGCGCCGTGCACGATGTGGACCTTGCGCATCATCGTCTCGATGCGCGGCAACTCCTCCTTCAGCGGTTCGTGATAGACGGAGAGGATGTGGTCGATCAGCGCGTCGAGCGGCCTCTTGTCCCAGCGCTCCGCGGTTCCCTCGCGGCCAGCGATCTCCTGCTCGAGCTCGGTGATCACCTGCTGGACGTCGACACCCTTGGCGTCACACGCCGCCGCGAGGGCCTGGCCGCCCGCGCAGCAGAAGTCGATGCCGCGGCGTGCGAAGACGCGCGTGGCGAGGGGGTGTTCCGTAGCGACGGCGCCAACCGTCGAGTCTGCCGTGATGGTCATGACGTGTATGCCTTGTCTGGGGGAATGGGTGGAGTTCATGAGGTCGACAGGAGCGCGAGCAGCGCATCGACGACCTGTTCAGGCGAAGTGGTCGCCGTGGAGCGGTCTGCGTCCTTGTGCACGCCGCGCGACAAGATCAGTGAGTGCACCGTGCCGGTGAAGATCGGGAGCATCGTCTCGGGCGCGAGATCGGCACGCAGTTCGCCCCGCTCGACACCTTCCCGGAAGCTGGCCATCAGGAACGCCCGCGAGTGCTTCACGAGGACGCGCAGCCGGGCGACGGCGTCCTCCGGGACACACAGGTAGACCTGATTGGAGAGCAGCAACCACGCAAGGCCCGGCGTCCCGCGGATCAGTTCGATCCGCCGCAGGGCGAGGGTCCGCAGGCGCTCGACCGGCGCGAGGTCCTCGGACGGGAAGGTCGCCTCGACGGCCTCGATCCCCACGTCCACTGCGGCGCTGAGAATCTCGTCGACGGTGGCGAAGTGCCGGAAGAGCGCGCCCGGCGTGAGGCCCACCTCGCGGGCAAGACTCGCGGCCGTCAGGGAGGTCGCGCCACTCTCGCCGATCACCCGCAGGGCCGCGTCCGCGATCTCACGGCGGCGGATGCTGGAGGGCTTGCGGCGGGTGGAGACCATGGATCGGGGAGAACTCGCGGAGGCGGCACGACCAGAGGCCATCGAGCGCTTGTAAGTAAACAGTTACTTGCTATTCGCCCACGAGCAAGCATGAACTGACCCCCTTCTCTGATTTTCGAGATCATCCCCCGATACGACGCTCGGCCGGACACGCCGCGAGCATGCCCCATGAACCACCTGCCACAGATCATCCAAGGAGGCATGGGCGCCGGAGTCTCTGGCTGGCCGCTCACCCCGGTGGCGAACGCGCCGGTGCCACCTCAGGCAGTTCCACAGGCTCTCCCAGGCACAGACGAGTAGAGACCGAAAGTGGGCGAGAGAGCGTTCGAAGACTGAACCGGATCGTATCCAGCCAAGGACTGGTAGATCGGAAGTGGTGAATAGACGCTGACCTGGCCCGAGGTGCCACCAGCGAGCGCGAGAGTGATCAGGAGGAAGGCAGGCGATTTCACAGCGACCTCGTCATGGGGTGAAGAGAATCGGGGGCGATGTGGCCGTCGCCCCTTGTCAAGGGCTGTGCGAGTCCGCAGCGAGGCTCTCTGGGCGGCGTCCTACCTTGCTAGCCGGGGAGGGCGAGGTCCGTCACGGCAAAAGGCAACAAGCCGGCCTACTTGGTAAGCCCGCAGCCGAAGCAGACCTGCAACAACACCCCGTAGTCCTCGCGCCCGGTCGAGTCCCGGTACTCGTAGAACGGGTTGATGCGAAGGCGCGTGTCCCGATCGATCGCGAACGAGAGCGAGCCCAGCACTCGCCCCAGCGTTCGACTCGAAAGCGCCGTCACGTCCGGCTCGATGTGGCGAAGCGTGTGCGTCAGTCCAAGCGTGAACCTCGGAATCGCGAACCACTCGACGCTGTTCAAGAGGTGCAAGACATCCTCATCTTGGCCGGCGCTGGTGGTCTGCTGTCCGATCGAGAGTTGATTGACCGACTTCCACACCTCGCCCTCCTTGTGAACCCAGTCGACGCCGACGCGCCAGAGTTCCCGTAGATCGCGGTCCACGGTCTCTCCACCGCACGTGCCCTGAATCTCACCGGCCAGCAAGAAACCGCCGATCTCGTTCGCTCGGTAGGTCGGTGTGCCGATGCGCGTCGAGCTGAGCCAGCCGCCCTGGTAGTCGAAGGTGTCGCCCTTGCCGAGCGTCAGGGCGGTCTCGATGTCCAGGTCTTGAGACAGTGGCGTCTTCAAGAACAGACCCGTGTCACGTCCAAAGCTCAGATCCAAGCCCGACTGGTTCGGCAGAAAGCTGTGACTCGGGTCGAGCCTCGGGTTGTGGCCGTAGGGCAGCGACTTGTGGCCCAACCAGACCGCGGTTCGATCCCACTTCGTGTCGAGCTTCACCCAGGTATCCAACAAGCGCGGCTTCAGTTCGGCCTCGGGTTCGCGCGAGGCCGATCCCGGGCCGTTTTCGGGAACTGCCTCGAGGGCGAACTTCACATTCCAGGCGATCGGCTCGATCAGCCGCGTGTAGCCCCGTTGGATCCGCGTCTCGTCCTTCACGAACATCTCCATCGTGACCTGCGTTCGCGCGCCGAGGTCCGCAAGACCCCAGTGGTCGCCGGATTCCGCCGTGTCGTAGCCGCCGGCGAGGTTCAACTGGGGATAGAGGAAGACCTTGTCCGGCTTCTTGAGTTTCGACGTGGAGTCCTGCGCCGACACAGTCGCGAGGCTCGCACCCATCACCAGGAAGAGAAGCCCGAGTTCGCGGAGGAAACTGCGCATCGAAGACCTAGTAGTCGTAGAGCCGACGGCGGATGCGCACGCGATCGACCAGCGAATCGGGCAGCCGCACCCGCGCCATCCACACCGAGACGATGCGTTCGTAGGTCGCCAGGTACACCGTGAGCACCTTGCGCTCGATGCTCTCCCAGCCGAGGAACACCTTCTCGACGCCGAGCTTCTGGTTGTTGACCCAGGTGCCGCTCGCGGTCTTCTTCAGTATCGAGTACGGCAGGATGTTGTCCGGGATCCGATCGGACTCGAAGCGAATCGTGTCCTGCTTGGGATTGTGCCGACGCGACTTGGGGTAGGGATTGATGCCGAAGGCCAGCCCCTGGAAGGTCTGCTCGGAGAGCAGCGCGAGGTCGACGTTGCCGAGCACGATCTCATACTCCGCGTTCGCCCCTCCCAGCTTCAGCTGCACGTAGCACTCGGACCCCTCGACATCGAGCAGATCCACCTGCACCTCATCGACATTCCTCAGCCAGGAGAAGTCGAAGACCATCGGTTCGCCGGGCTTGTAGAACCCGCAGCCCCCGAACTGCGCCAGCTGCACGGGTTGATCGAGCACGTCTCGGTAGTTGCTGAACTCATCGCGATTCAGCACGAGACCGAACCTGTCCTTGTAGAACTGTTCCGGCACGACGGCTTCGATCTTGCGCGCGCTCTGGTGCCCGATCTCCAGGACCTTCACCGGCACCCTCCGCTTCACTCTGCGCAGTCCAGTGAGGTCGACGACCACCTCCTCGGCCTTCGCGGAGAGCGCTTCGTAGTCGAGGGTCGGGTCGATCGCGAGGTCGGGGTTTTTCACCCGCAGTAGCTCCGCGTAGAGCCCGTCGCTCATGTAGAACCAGGAGTGCGAGAGAGTTCGCTGTTGGTTGATGTTGATCAAGCCGGCGAGCCGCTCATCGAAGTCACCGTAGTCCTCGGTGAAGAGGATCATCTCCCACTTCGTGGGGTCGAGGCAGTTGTTCCAGATGCCCATCCGATAGGCGCGACCGGCAGCGTTCTTGGTCTCGGTCGTACAGGCGTCATCGAGCGCGATCTCGAACTCACCGTGCTCGCGACGAAAGCTGACGCCAAACCGCCCGTACTCCTCGAGCAGCAACTCGGGGTACTGCATCGCGCCCTTGCAATCGAGTCGTGGCGTGAGCCTCAGCAAGTCGACCGGACCGACTCGGATCTTGGAACCGTTGCCGTCGACGAAGCAGATGTCGACCAGCACCGTGCCGATCGGCATCTTCGGCCGAAGCGTCATCAGCACCTCGCGAAAGCGCATCTCCTTGTCGTCGCCCGCGTAGCGGGTGTCCTTCTCCGAGGGATCGAACTGATAGCTCAGTCCCGGATCCTGTGCGCGCAGGGAAAGGCGGCCGTTTGGCTGGGCGGCGAAGAACCTGGCGATATCGACGGGCGGAGGAGCCTGCCCAAGTCCTTCACCGACGCGGAGCGCGTGGCAACTCGAGGTGAGGAAGGCGATCAGGATGGTACAGACCACCGCGCTCACAAGGCCTGCCGCGGAACTGGACGGGTCCCGTGTGACGGGGACGGTCTTGGCTACACTGACGATGCGAGGGTCTTGACGGTACTGGTAGCCGATGGTGCATCGCTTGATCGCGGTGGATCCCTTGGCGGGTACTTCGCTCAACTTGCAGAGCCGGAAGCGACTCGGCCGGCGATCTTTCACCGGGGCAAGGCCAGCGCGCAGCAGCAGGGAGACGCCGCTGAGAATCGGAGCAGCGTTGAGGATGATGGCGAGGAACCCAAGGACCGTGCGGCTGGTTGGGCTCGCATTGTCGCGGGTCGAGGTTCCGTCCGAACGGGACGGTGTCCCTTCACCAGGCAAACTCGAGGCCCGCTGGCGGGGTGAGATTAGGACCGCATGCGGCTCTCTCTTCATGATCTAAGTCTAGTCTGGTGAACATGATTATATCACCCGCGGACAGGACTTGAGACGCGTAAGCAATCGTGGCGAACACTATTTTTCGCGTGCACGTCACATAGCTGTCGAGTGCGGTGTCCTGGAGCCGGCGGTTCGCGTATTCAGATGTGATCGAACGTGGACGCACTCGCGAGGGTCGCCCAGGTGCAGGATGACGAATTGGTGCGTGACCAAGTGATGCACGACGAAGTGAAGCCTGACGCTGTTGTGCGACCGCTGCGGCTGCGTCGTGACCACAGGGCGGGACACGTCGAACTGTACGACCACAGCACAGCAGCAGGCGAAACCAAGAACATCGCCGAGGCGAACCCGAAGCTGGTCGCGCAGCTCATGGCCCAGCTTCAGCGGAGGTTGAAGCGCAGATGAGAGCCGCTTACATCTTCGCCCCTACGCTGGCCCTGTGCGCGGCGCTGGGACCAGCCGCGCTCTGCCAGTCCAAAGACCGGCCGAACGTCCTGTTCATCGCTGTGGATGATCTAAACGACTGGGTCGGGTGCCTCGAGGGACATCCCCAGGCGTTGACGCCGAACATCGACCGGCTGGCCGCACGCGGCATCCTGTTCACCAACGCCCACTGCGCCGCCCCATCCTGCAGGCCCTCGCGGGCCGCTGTCTTCAGCGGGAAAATGCCCAACGTCACCGGCGTCTGGGCCAACGGCAGCTCTGGGCTGCTGAAGCTCCACCCAAAGATCTTACACCTCCCCAAGGCCTTCGCCCGGGCCGGCTACCGCACCTTGGGCACCGGCAAGATGGTGCACGGCGGATCGAGCGGGCGAAAGATGTTCGGCGAGTACTTCAGCGTCAGCCAGCGTTGGAGTCCGTTCACCAAGAAGGCCGTGAACTACAAGAAATCCGAACTGCCCTCGAAAGGGACCGACAACCCACGCCACGTCGCGACCGACATCCAGGGCAACCAGGTCATCCTCCCGCTCAATCGCATGCCGTCGGACCGGAAGCCAACCGAAAAGGGCGGTGAGTCCTTCGACTGGGGTCCGATGGACGTCCCCGACGCCAGCATGGGCGACACCCAGATCACTGACTGGGCGATTCAGAAACTCGGCGAGAAGTCAGACGCACCCCGCTTTCTCGGCGTCGGCTACTACCGGCCACACATTCCCCTCTGGGCGCCGAAGAAGTACTTCCAGCGCTTTGTCGATGCGCCCGCCAGCTTGCCGCCGATCGCACTCGACGACCTAGACGACCTTGGCCCCGCCGCCCGAAACTGGGCGCTCAAGGCAGTCACCGCCGGCAGCCACGCGACGGTGTTGAAGCACAAGCAGTGGCGCGCCGCCGTCGAGGCCTACCTCGCCTGCACCAGCTTCGTGGACCACCAGATCGGTCGGCTCCTCGATGCCCTGGACAAGTCGAAGCTGGGTGACAATACGGTGATCGTCCTCTGGTCCGATCACGGTTGGCATCTCGGCGAGAAGCAACACTGGGGGAAGTGGACCGGCTGGGAACGCTCCACCCGCGTCCCTCTGATCATCGTCCCGCCCAAAAATCTCGCAAGCCGCTTCGCCCCTGGCGGCTCGCGCTGCGATCGAACCGTGAGTCTCATCGACATGTATCCGACGTTGACTGCCCTGTGCGGGGTGGACGCCCCCAAGGACCTCGGCGGCGAATCCCTCCTGCCGCTTCTTCGCAATCCAAAACTGGCCACGGACCGAAGCGTTGCCACCCTCTTCAACCCCGGCAACGCTAGCCTCCGCACCGAGCGCTGGCGCTACATTCGGTACGCCGACGGGTCCGAGGAACTCTACGACCACGGCGCCGCGACTGCGGAAACCAAGAACATCGCCAAGGCGAACCCAACTGTCGTCGAGAAACTCCGGGCTCGCCTTCAGAAGCAGTTAGCACTCGGACAGCGCTAGAGAGTACTTGCGCCACGCCCACGGAGGGTAGGAAGGATGACCCCGGATTTTCGACGAAACCGATTCAACCCTAACCCCCAAGCCAGTGTTTACCCCCGTCAGGCAAGAACCCTGGGCCGGGCCGGTCAGCATCGAGTTGCCGCCCGCCAGTTGCGTAGGAAGATCTTCCAGCAGGTGCCCAGCAAGCAGACCACCACGATCAGGCCCCAGCCGATGCGGGCTTCGTATCGGTCGATGCTGTCGAGTTCGGTGTGGGGACTTCGTGTCTCTCCGTTCTGCCGTGAGTGGAAGGAAAACCCCCACATGTTCCGTTCCTCTTCGACCCACGCATGCAGCGCGTCGATCGCCGTGGTTCCGTGTGTCTCTTGCGGGTTCGGGCCGCTGAACTCGACCCACGCCCATCCCACCTGGCCCGACGCCGAATAGAACGTCCACACCGAATTGGCAGACGGCTCCGATTCGTGGGTCCACGGGGTGGCGTGGCTCAGCAGCCACAGCAAGCTAACCGTCAACAGTCCGATCCACGTTCGCATCACGACACCTCGGGCGGCGGATAGGCGTTTCAAGAACCGTCCCAGACACCCGGAACCCACCCGGCCACGTTCCCCCACTCGCGACTCGCCGTCAAGCCGCACTCAGCGCCCGCTTGATCGAGGCGTTCCACCGCGATTCGCGCCCCTCTATCACCCAACTCCCGGCAACCAATGTGAGCGAGGCCAGGAAGAAGCGGCGCATGGGGGGGATAGACGATCCAAGCTGCCGAATAGTGCGCATAGCCATTGAAGTCACCCAGCTTGGCTCGGTTCAAAGTAATATGTTCTTAGCCTGCTGCACGACATAACCGTCCGGAAGAGCGAAAGGCTCTTTGACGACTGTAACGCAACCGCCCTCCGGCTGTTCACCGGAGGGCGGACTTTTGGGGAGGTCGCCGGGTTAGGTTCCGACTTCGATCCTCAGGCCCGCGGTAAAGGAGACCCCGCCCGCCGCCTTCGCGTCGAGCTGCAGCACCTGGACGTACACGGTGACCGGCGTCGCGGGCATGGTCATCGGCATTTGAAGCTCGTGGTCTTGGGTGAATGGCATCGCCGTCCCGATGGTGAATGGCATGGGAACCGGCAGGGTGATAATCGGGAACACGAGCAGCTCTCCCTGGAGGAAGATCAGCGAGCTCGCGCTCACACCGATCAGAACCATGGCGGAACTGGGTGCGCCCGATGAATTCTCGGCCGTGAACGAGACCTTGCTACCCAGCACGGGATGACCCGTGAGGCTGATGGCCGGCGCGCAGCTCGTCCCGCCGTACTGACCGTTTCGACCCCCTCTCGGTGTTCCCTTCGTGCCCAATCCGTAGTGCGTCGCACTTGCCGCGCGTGGCGTACTGGAGACGTCGCGCACCTGCAGCATGTTGAGCAAGCCCCAGGTCGCCTTGAGCGGGGGAGTCGTGTTCGGGTCCGCATCCTGATCCCAACAGGTGAACGTCTGGGTCCCGCCCGCTGCGGCCACGAAGACGCCGGTCGCAACCTGACCCTTCATGGCATTGCCTGTGGTCATGAAGATGCCACCCTTGCCCTCTCGACCGCCATTGCCGTCATCCCATTCGACGAGCTTGGCGGAACTGTGGGCGCACCAGAGCTGGATCTGATAGGTGTTCCCGGGCGTCAACCCCGAGATCGTGTTGACCCGGGAGTGATTGCCTGGCCGTACGTGCTTCCCAGTGCTGAGACCTAGGTTGTAGGCGGCGTTAGGCGTGACGCCATTACCCATTCCGCTCGCTCTTTGCCACGGCATCTTGACCCTGTAGCCACCGCTCGTGAAGTCGGGCCAGTACATGACGCCATTCGTCACCGGGCCTCCTTTCGTCATGACCTTCTTGTTCCAGTGGCCACGATCGGCCTGGAAGTGCACGCCGTTGACGACGGTCGCACACGGTTCCGGGCCCAGGTTGACCGCGATGCACAACTTGCCGGCGGTGATGACATCCGTCTCGTCGACGAGGTCGTTGACTGTTATCCAGGTGATCTTGGCTTGAGCCGGGACGGCGGCGATGGTCAGGCCGAGTGCGGCCAACGCTGCCGTGGCGAAAGTGACCGCGGACCCGGTCCGCTTTGCTGAGTGGGTTTTCATGAGGTGAGTTCTCCGAAAAGGCAGGCCTCGTCGCCGAGGACGGTGGCCGGTGGATAGGCGTTCCCGATGGGCGCTCCCAGGGATCCTCGAGGGTATCATGTCGCGCTGTCGGATCTGTGTACCAACCGCGATGCAGGTTGGCTCGTCCAATTTCCTTTCCACCGTGTGGAACAGTCCGATGTTTGCGCCGGCTCGTTGCTGTCGGCATCTCCAAAACACGTGTACCGTCCCTGCGCAACTATTCCCACTCACCGCATATTGGGATACCCCCTGCTGCAACGGCGACACCATGCCAGTTCGCCATTCAAACACTCCAACAAGACTGCAACGAGTCACCCCCCCCACAATGGTGGAGCTCTGGATGCAGTCGATTGAGGGAAACCCGTTCCCGCAACGCAAGAAGGATTACGTCGAACGATTCATCGCGAGACACGACAAGGAGTGGCCGGGGATCCTCAAGTGATCGACTTATTGGTCACTCGACTACCACTACGCTGTGACGGCAAGCGCGTGCGATGCAGAGGCGGTGTCAGCAAGACTCCTCACTGCGGCCTGGTGACCTGGTAGAGATTGTGCCGCTATTGCCGACAGACGCAGCTCAGGAGAGACTCACGGTATGAAGACCTTTTTCAGCGCGATCCTCCTGGCGCTCGGCGGATTGCTGCCCGTTCTCCAGCCCGAATCACACGAGATGGATGTCGTGGTTTACGGCGACGCCTCTGGGGGAGTGATTGCGGCGGTGCAAGCCGCCCGGATGGGCAAGAAGGTGGTCTTGATCTCCCAATATGGCCACCTCGGCGGACTCACCAGCAGCGGGCTCGGCTGGACGGATATCGGCAACACGTCGATTCTCGGCGGGCTCTCGCAAGAGTTTTACCACCGGGTGTATCAGCACTATCAGCGCGATGATGCCTGGGTGCAGGAGTCGCGCGTGAAGTTTCGCAACCGAGGCCAGGGAGCGCCGGCCCTCAACCCCAAGACGGAACTCGCCTCGACCTTCGAGCCGAAGGTCGCCGAGGCCGTGTTCGACGCCATGGTGAAGGAGGCGGGCGTGAAAGTGATCGAGGGGCGTCTCGATCTCGCTCGAGGCGTCACGAAGTCGGGGGCTCGCATCGTCGGCATCCGTCTGGAAGGCGGCGTCCTCGTGCGGGGTGAGATGTTCATCGACGCGTCCTACGAAGGCGACCTGATGGCGGCAGCCGGCGTGTCGTTTCGCATGGGGAGGGAAGCGAACGCCCGCTACGACGAGCGGGGGAACGGGATCACCGGTCCGCGACGAGGCAATCAGTTGCCGAATGGAATCGATCCCTACGTGATCGAGGGTGATGCGTCGAGCGGGCTGTTGCCGGGCGTCAATGCGGACATGGGTGGTGGAGTCGGAACGGCAGACAAGCGCCTTCAGGCGTACTGCTATCGGATGGTCCTGACGAACGTCGCGTCGAACCGCGTCGCGATCCGCAAGCCTCGGACCTATGACTCGGCCGACTATGAGATCCTGTTTCGCGCCATCAAGGCGGGGCAAACGCGCCGCTTCTTCAAGACGACAATGGTTCCCAATCACAAGACCGACGGCAACAACGCCAGCGGTATCTCCTGTGATTGGATCGGCGGCAACTACGGTCCCGATTGGAACTGGGCGACGCTGAGCCACGAGGCGCGGGAAGCGCTGGCGTCCAGGCATCGCGACTGGCAACTCGGCCTGCTCTGGACCTTGCAGAATCACCCCCGCGTGCCCGAGTCGCTGCGCAAGAGGATCGGGGTGTGGGGATTGGCGAGGGACGAGTTCCCGGACAATGGCAACTGGCCCTACAACCTCTACGTGCGCGAGGCCCGTCGGCTGGAGTCGGACTTCGTGATGACCGAGAAGCACTGTCGGCGGGAGTTGCAGGTCGCGGATTCGGTTGGCATGGGGGCCTATACCATGGATTCCCACAACGTGCAGCGCTTCGTCCACAAGGGGATGGTGAAGAACGAGGGCGACATTCAGTCGCCGATTCGAGGCAAGGCGTACGGGATCTCGTACCGTGCGATCGTGCCTCGGGCGAGCGAGTGCGAAAACCTGTTCGTCCCCTGGGCTCTGTCCGCGACCCACATCGCGTTTGGCTCGATCCGCATGGAGCCGGTGTTCATGGTTTTGTCGCAGAGCGCGGCCACCGCTGCTTGCATGGCGATCGATGCGGGGTGCGCGATTCAGAACGTCGACTACGCGCAGCTCAGGGTACGGCTTGTCGAGGATGGTCAAAAGCTAGTCGCCACGAAGAAGCGTCCACCGAGGTGAAGAATTGTCTCGGTCGGCACATCCAGGAGCTGCGCTCGTGACGTCATCCCCCGCGAGTGTCCGGCGAGCCTCCCCTGAGTCTGATCGCTACCGCCGCTCCCTCAGTCTTGTGATGAAGGGGGGATAGACGGCCCGTTCTAATCCGCCCCATCAACCTCTCGTTCGGCTGGGATCCGTCCGTGGCCCAGCACGAGATCGCCCAGGGTCGCAGCCTCCAATTGGTCAACTGTCCCTGGTACGCGGGCTACACGAACGCGCTCTGGGCCGTGTCGCCGAAACTCGGGACGCAGGCGCTCCCGATTCCGCCGATCCAGTACGGCCCTCTTCTCGACCGGTCGATCTTCATTCTGTTGGGCCAGAACACGCGGTCGAAGAGGGGAATATTCAGCGATCCTCTCGGCATCGAGATACGAAAGTAGCCGCCGACTCCGACGAACTCGATGAGGTCAGGCGCGAGAAAGCAACGGCATCCTCGACTCTCACGCCGGTCTGCGCGAGCACCGCCATCGCCTCATCGATGATGCGGCCAACGAGGTCGTCTTCGAGAATCTTCAGTCGCGGCTTCATGCTCATCTAGCCCCCTGGTCACCGTTCGTAGTTCCTACGCAAGTGTCGCTACCGTAAGGTAGTTCGCATGGTGGATTTGACACCCTTGAATCGAGCGCTCTACCAAGGCGAGAGCGAGGCAGTCGTCGCTCTCACGGAACAGGCACTCGCGGCGGGCTTGCCGGCGGAACGAATTCTCCAGGAGGGGCTCGTGAAGGGGATGAAGGTCGTCGGTGAGGACTTTCGTAACAACGTGATCTACGTGCCACAGGTGCTGATCGCCGCACGCTCGATGAAGGCCGGGATGACCATTCTAGAGCCCCAACTCGGCGGATCGGGTGGGGCGGCCCGTCTGGGCACGATCGTCCTGGGCACGGTCAAGGGCGACCTTCACGACATCGGGAAGAACCTCGTCCGCATGCTGGCCGAAGGTGCTGGTTTCGAGGTGATCGACATAGGCGTGGACCAGACAGCGGACAGTTTCATCGCTGCCGCGAGGGAGCACGGCGCCGGAATCGTCGGGGCGAGTGCGCTCCTGACGACGACGATGCCGTACATGAAGACCGTCGTGGACGCCTTTGCCGCCGCCGAGGGTTTACACGATGTGCGTATCTGCGTGGGAGGCGCGCCGGTGAGTGCCGAATACGCCGAGCAAATCGGCGCCGCGGGCCACGCCGACGATGCCTCGCGCGCTGTGGATCTGTTCGAGAGGATCTATCCCGGCGGAGCCGGCAAAGAGAATAGAGCAGGCGGATAGTATTGTGTCCGTCAAGCTCGAGGTCGCCGAACTCACAGTCGACGGGCATCGCGTCCCGCTCAGGGCGGACGCGACGCTCTTCGAGTTGGCGCGGCGCGCCGGCGTCTCGATCCCCAACGCCTGCCAAGAGAACGGCAAGTGCCGTGAGTGTCTCGTCCAGGTTGATGACGGTCACCTGGCCCTCTCGCCGCCGACCATCGAAGAGGATCAGCTGCAAGAGTCCTTCCGACTGGCCTGCCGAGCCCGCGTTACGGATCCGAAGACCGCCATTCGCTGCCGGACCCTGCGGCACCGCCGGCTGCGGATCGAGACCTGTGGCGACTTGCAGCGCCCGGCCTCGGGCGATCCCACCGCAAACGGACGTGGGCTGGCGATCGACATCGGTACGACGAGTGTCGTGCTGCGGCTGATCGAACTCGCTACCGGCGAGGTCGTCGATGCTCGTGCCTTCGAGAACCCGCAGTGTGTGGCCGGCGCCGACGTGATGTCACGCATCGCCTTCGACGGCCGCGATGACAGCGGCTTCCTTCGCCGGACGCTGCTCGGCTTCCTCGGCCGTGAGATCCGCGAACTCTCCGGGACCCCAACGGAGATTCGCAGAGTCGTGGTGGTCGGCAACCCGACGATGCGCGACCTCTTTTTTGGCCTCGATGTCGCAGGGCTCGGCCAGCGGCCATATCGGTCACTCACCGCCGACCGCGAGTCGATACAACTCGACGCGAACACCTCGAGCCTCGGTCGCGGTTTCGGCGCCGGCCTCGATCTCGGCCTACACCCTGAGGCCCGTGTGTTCTCGCCCGCACAGATCGGTGGGCACGTCGGCAGCGATGCAGCGGCGAGCCTGCTCGTCGCCGATCTCGCCCACCATGATCGGCCACGCGCTCTGCTGGACATCGGCACCAACACGGAGTTGGTCGTCGCGCACGGCGATCGCATCCTCGCGGCCTCATGCCCGGCCGGGCCGGCCTTTGAAGGCGGTGGCATCACCTGTGGCATGCCGGCCTTCGACGGCGCGATCGCGAATGTGCGGCGCACCGCGGACGGCCTGTTCGACTGCGATGTGCTGGGCGACGCGCGGGCTACGGGCATCTGCGGATCAGGACTCATCGCAGCGGTAGCGGTCTTTCTCGAGTCGGGTCTGATGAACGAGCTGGGCAGGTTCGTGGATGGCAGCAACCGCATCTACCTCGACGTGGACGAAACCGTATTCCTCACCGAACGTGACGTCGCCGAGCTTGCCCAGGCCAAGTCAGCCCACGCAGCTGGCCTGCAGATCGTCGCGAAACAGCTCGGCATCAGGCTCCGCGACCTCGATACTGTGTTCCTCTGCGGCGCCTTCGGCCACCACCTCGACCCAGGTGCTGCGATGCGGATCGGCTTGATCTCCGAGCTGACGGCTGACAGAATCAAGCGCCTCGGCAACACCGCGATCGAAGGCGCCGCCGCCTTGCTGTCCACACCCGGCGAGAACCACCGGCTCGCGATGCTTGTCGAGGGCATCGAGCACGTGAATCTCGAAACCGACCCGGACTTCTTCGACCTGTTCGCCGAAGGCTGTCTCTTCCGCCCGCTGCACGGTGACTGACCGTATGACTCTGACCGCATGACTCGGATCACATGTCCCTGATCACACACGCACCGCTCGTGTCGACTCGACGCATCCTACAGAAACTCGGCGTACCCGACGATGTGCGACCATCGACCGCGTGGCTCGACCTCGTCGCCGGGGCAGCGGACTGGTACGCCGCCCACGGCCGGCCCTGGCGCACCGTCGAGGAGTTGGCCGTGATGCGAATCGAGCCGGACCGGGTCCATCTCGATCCCACGGCGACGCTGAATAGCGCCGTGCTCGCCCGCGGTTTCGCCACAGCCGACGTGTCCGCGGTCCAGCTCGTCGCCGTGAGTGCCGGGATCGAAGTCGACATCGAGATCGACAGACTACAGGCGACTCGGCGGCCCGACGCGGCCGGATTCCTCGCCGCCTACGGCGTCAGCGTCAGCGAACTCCTGCGCGAGGAAGAACTCGCCGCACACCACCAACTCTTGCCGCCATACGCGCCTGGCTACCTCGGCTGGCAACTCCACGATCAGGCGATTCTCTTCGGACTTCTCCACGATCGCGGACCGCTGCTGCTCGATCCGAGCTCATGCCTCACGCCGCTGCGTTCGTCGATCGCGGTCGCCGGTGTGGCAAGGTTCGGGTACCGGATCGAGCCGGCCAAATTCTGGGCCGCCCACGGTGGCCACTCATGCAACGGCGACTGCCTGCGTTGCAATTCCCGTGCGAGCTGAACCCGTGGTGCAATTGCTCGAAGAACTGAATCGGAGCGTGCTGCTGTGCGACGGTGCGATGGGCACCGAACTCCAGGCCGCGGGTCTCGAACCCGGAGGCTGTGGTGAGGCATGGAACCTCACGCAACCCGATACCGTCTTCGGGATCCACCGCAGGTACGTTGCAGCCGGAGCGGACTGCCTGCTCACCAACAGCTTCGGTGCCAGCCGCCTGGCGCTCGAGCGCCACGGTCTCGGCGATCGTGTGCGCGAGATCAATGAGCAGGCGGTGGCAGTCGCACGCCGCGCGTTGAGCGAGAAGCCAGGCTTCGTGCTGGGGGACATCGGTCCCTTCGGTGGGCTCCTGGCGCCGCTCGGCGAGTTCGCGCCCGAGCAGGTCCGGGCTGCCTTTGTCGAGCAAGCCGAGGCTCTGGTGGACGCCGGCGTGGATGCGATCGCGATCGAAACACAGACCAGTCTCGAGGAACTCGGTCTCGCCATCGCGGCCGCTCGCACAGCAGGTGCAAAGGTCGTGATCGGCTCGCTCGCCTACGACCTGACGCGAGATGGCAGCGAACTTCGCACGATGATGGGTGTCGACCCGACACAGGGGGCGGCCTGCCTGCGTGACGCCGGCGCCGATGTGTTGGCGATCAACTGCGGTGCCCGCGTCAACGCTCACGAGGCTGCCCGGGCGATCTCGACCTATCGTGAGATCGTCGACCTGCCGACGATGGCACAGATCAACGCTGGGCAAGCGGAGCTCGAGGGCTCGACGGTTGTCTACCGTGAAACTCCCGCATCGATGGCCGGCCAGATCCCCGAACTCCTCGCGGCCGGCGTCGCCATTCTCGGCGGCTGCTGCGGCACGACCCCAGCACACATCGGCGCCTTCCGGAACGTGATCGACACGATGCATCGGGAGGCGTCGAGATGAACGGTCGCGAGAGGGTTCTCGCCCTGGCGAAGGGAGAACCGACAGATCGGCTGGCCGTGATGCCGGTGGTCATGATGTTCTGCGCCGAGCAGATCGGCGTCCCCTACGGGCGCTATGTCGAGGACCCCCGCGTACTGGCCCAAGCGCAGGTTCGCACGGCGGAGGCGTTCGACTTCGACATCGTCTCCAACATGTCGGACCCGGCCCGGGAGGCCGCTGACTGTGGTGCGCGGGTGCAGTTCTTCGAGGACCAGCCCGCCGCCATCGTCGAGAGCGACGCCCTGCTGGCCGAGAAAACCAGGCTGATGAGTCTTCGGATGCCTGACCCGCTGGGCGGCGGCAGGATGCACTCCGCCGTCGAGTCCCTGCGACTGATGAAGGAGCAGGTCGGCAGCGACAAGGCGGTGATGGGGTGGGTGGAGGGACCGTATGCCGAAGGCGCCGACCTGCGCGGCCTCGGCGCGCTCCTGCTCGACCTTTACGATGACCCCGCGTTCGTCCACGACCTGTCCGAGTTCGTCGTCGAACTCGCCCTGCGCTACGCCCGCGCCCAGGTCGATGCGGGGGCGGACATCATCGGGATCGGCGACGCGGCGGCGTCGCTGATCGGGCCACAGTTCTACGACGAGTTCGTGTGGCCCTACGAGAAGCGGCTGGTCGAGGGGATCCAGACGACGGGTGCCATGGTGCGGCTGCATATCTGTGGCAGAACGAATCCACTCGTCGGGTCCATGGGCCGACTCGGCTGTGAGATCGTCGATCTGGACCACCTGACGGAGCTGACCACCGCGCGGGAGGCGATGGGCGAAGACCAGGTCCTGCTGGGCAACATCGACCCGGTCGAGGCGTTGCGAAACAGCACTCGAGAGGCGGTGACCGCAGCGATCGCCCGCTGTCATCAGCAGGCGGGCCCGCGGTACGTCGTCGGTGCCGGGTGCGAGATACCTCGCGACACCCCGCTGGACAACGTTCGGGCGATGGTCGATTACGCGCGGAGCACAACCTGCTCCTGAATCCACGCGCGACTCCTCTTCACCCTTCCCGCAGCTCTCCATTGCCTTCGTCTGGCGACACCATCCGAGCACCAGACCTTCCGGTGGAAGTGATCGAACCGAGCCAGTGCGCCTTGACTACTTCTTCTGTTCCCTGAAGGTCTTCTTCAAGTAGCTGGCGTTCAAGGTGTGGGCGGCAAGGCGGTCTACGCGGCGCGGCAGTGACGATTCGATCACCAGCCAGTCGTCGTAGCCGATCCCCTGCAGCGTCTTCTTGAGCTTGGGGAAGTCGACCTTGCCCTGGCCGAGCAGGAAGCCGTTTTCCTTGGCGTGAACCTGGCAGATACGTTTCCCGAGCGACTTGATCTCCGCGTGGATGTCGTAGCCCATCTTCGTCATGTTGGCCGTGTCGTAGTAGACCTGAACAGCCGGTGAGCCAACGGCTCTCAGGATCCTGAGGTGGTCCCTGGCATTCAGCCAGGTTTCCAGTCCCAGGATGACACCGGCCTCTTCCGCCGCCGGTGCGACCTTCTTGAGTCGCTCGACCGTCCTGGCCATGAGGGCTGGCTTGCCTTTGATATCGCCGCGACCAAAGAACGCCAACAGGACGACGGATGGTGCCATCTTGGCCGCCAGCACTGGATCGTCCATGGCGGCGGCTTCCTTCTTCATCGTAGCCATCGTTTCGACGCATTCGATGACCCACTTCTCGGCGTTCGGATCGCTCGAATAGGGCACGCTGTTGAGGACCCCCATGGCCAGTGAGGAGAACCCGACGCCGGTCTTCCTGACCACCTTCGCGTATGCCTTGCGCGCTTTGGGCTGGCGCAGATCGAGCTTGTCCCCGGGCTTGCCGAAGGTTACCTGCACCCCCTCAACGCCGATCTCTCGGGCGAACTCGAACGACTTCGTGCTCTGCCCCGCGCCGGTGTGCCAGTCGCAGATACCGAAGCGGAGCTTGGGCTGGCTTGATTCGGTGTCGATGGCCCAGCAGCCCAACGGGGCGAGTGCCGCCGCCGCCGCTCCGTAGCCCAGGACAGTGCGTCGGGTCGGAGGGTGGGAAGCACTCATGGGTTCTTTCGCTTCGTGTTCTTCAAGGTAGTCAAGTACTGGGTCAGGTCCGCGATCTGTTGAGCGGTCAGTCCCAGGTTCGCCACCGACGGCATGACGGATGTCTCGAGCTTCCGTCGCGTGGCGATGTGCCGACTCTCGATCACGTGCTGCTTGCCGGCGGTGTCCCTGATCAGGACCATCTCGCCGTCACCCAGGAGGAAGCCGCTGACGATCTTGCCATCCTTCTTCCGAACCACCGTCGTTTCAAAACCAAAGGCGATGGCGGCCGAAGGATTGAGCATCGCGTCGATCAGCACCTTGCGACCGTAGCGCGCGCCGATGCCAAACAGGTCGGGGCCGATCTGTCCGCCTTTTCCCTCGGCGCGGTGACAGGCAACGCAAGCGCCCCGGCCGGAGAACAAGGTCTTGCCACGGCTCGCGTCACCGACGAGTTTGACCAGCGTGTCGACGGGCGGCAGGGCAACAGCGCCGGGGCGCTTGAAGTAGGCACTCGCGGTGGTACGCACCGTCAGGTCCGGGTTTGCAAGAATGGGTTCGGCCAACTCCTTCCGCAACATGTCGGGCAGTCTCTCCTGCTGAGCCAACGCCACCAGCAGGCGGCCGCCGACGACGGTGTAGGCCATCGCTCGACCGGCGCTCAGCCGCTCGTCGTCTGAAGCCCTGGCGTCCAGCAGGATTTCTTGATGGACGAGAGCGCGTTCGGTGGGCGTCGGGCCGTCGTGGTAGATCTGGAACACGACACTGGCCGTATCGCCGCCACCGGGATGATCGGTCCCGCCGAGTGTCTTGGAGCCGTTGTCCAGGCCTGCCCTGGCGGTGAGCCGTCTGAATCCCTTGCCGGCGATGTCGTAGACGACAACCGAAGGTGAGTGCGTGCCGATGCCCTTGCCGATCGCTTCGCCGGCGACGCGCAGCGGCGTTCCCATGCAGCTCTTGTTGACCTGGACACTGCCCCAGCCAGACCTGGCTCGCGTCCATGGCAATCGCACCAATGACGTCTCGCCTTTGGGACCGATCAGCGTCGGAGAAATCCAGTCGGCCCACTCACAACTGCGGCCGTTGCCCGCATCCGTGACGACCAGGTGAAGGGTCTTGGCCCCGGTGATGTCCACGTCGATATCGACCACACGGCCCTTCTTGACCAGGCCGCTGTCGTATCGCGCCGGGCCCGGGAGTGCGGCGCCACCCGATCCAATCGAGCCGACGGAGGTAGGGGTGTTGTCGCCGACGAAGGGACGCCAATCGTTGTGGCGGCGAAACTCCAGCCACCACGCAGCATACGGGCGCAGGTCTTCCGGGCCGGTGCGAGCGATCTGCGTCATGGCCGCGGCGGCGGCGGCGTCTTGGGTAAAAGCCAGCGTGTCGATGGCCTGGCGGCGCAGGGGCATCGCCAACGCCGCGGCCATCGCCCGCGTCTTGACTGGGCCGATCGAACATGGTGCATGCAATCGCCAGATCAGATCGGCGAACAGCGGGTTCCACTTCGGCGGCGGTGTGTTCGAAACGCGCTCCAGCAACGCCGCCGCGATCACGTCCTCCTTGTGTTCGCAACCGGTCCCGAATGCTTCGAGATACCAGCGGTCGGGTGTCTTGTAGCCTTCGGACAGGATCAGCAGATACGGCCAGGCAGCGGCCAGGGGCATGTCGCGCAGAATCAGGCTCACCTCACGCCGCACCGCTGCAGAGGGATCGTCCACCAGAGCATCGACCACTGCCTCGGTCTTTGCCCCGGCGCGCAGCAGTGCTCGGGCAGCCACGATTCGCACCCGCGGATCGGGACTCGCAAACAACGTTCGAACTGCCTTCTTGCCGGCCTCGCCCAGTTGAGCCATCAACCACACGGCGCGGGCCGCGACGTAGGGGTTTGGATCGTCCAGCAGCTTGGCGACGGCGGGCAGTGCCGATTGTTTTTGCGCCTCGAGTTTCTCGAACCCGACAAAGCGAACGTTGGGTGCGGGGCTGCGCAGCGCCTGGATCTGGCCGGCGGTGGTCGACAGGTCGATCGCGGGCACGGGCAGCTTCTTGCCTGCCCAGCCCCTTGGGGCGATGCGGTAGATCGTTCCGCTGGCGACGCGATCATCCATGGCATGTCCACCGACGACCGGATCGAACCAGTCAGCCACATAGATGGCGCCGTCCGGGCCGGTCGCCACATCCGAGGGTCGAAACCACTTGCGGGCGTCCTCGAGTCGCTTGGCCCACTTGTAATCGCGGTCATCCGCTGTGCCCGAATCGATCAGCGAGAACCGCTTGATCTCGATTCCGGCGCCCCGACCGGTTTGGTGGTATCCGAACACGACGTTACGGCCTGCTTCGCAGCTCATCACCATGCCGCGGTACTTGTTGCCGAACAGGTCGCCTTCGTACACCGCCATGCCCGTTGGCGAGCCGGCCCCGTAGACGTCGCCATCGGGGATCACGCCAGGGTCATCCTGGTGCCAGTGGGCGGTGGGTGTCGACTGCCCGGGGCGTCTGTCGGCTCCCCAGGTGCGCTTGCCGTCGGCCGAGGCGTAGCCGGCATTGGCGTGCCGCATCAACCAAGTCGTTCGGCAGGTGAGCACCTGGTCGTCATTGTCGTTCTGGAACACGTCGCCGAACGAATCGCGACAGGTCTCGAAGTTGTTGCGGAAGTTGTGGGCAAAGACCTCCAGACCGTGCCCGTCCGGGCGAATCGTCATGGCCAGACCGCCGACATACACACGCCCGTCATCGGACTTCAGGCCCGGTGTGTTCTTGCGGAGGCCGCGGCCGCCTCCTCTGTAAAGGCCGCTGGCGCGGAGCGTCCAACCCGAGCGGTCTTCGACGATGTGCGGCCCGGCGTTGCCGGCGTTGAACAACCAGCGACCGTCCGGGCCAGCGACCAAGGCGTGCAAGCTGTGATCATGGTCCTCGCCACCAAACCCGGTCAGGAATACCGACTTCCGGTCGACCTTGGGATCGAAGACCCGATCGCCATCGACGTCGGTGTACATCAGCAGGTTGGGCGAACAGGAAACCAGCACCCGATTGCCGATGACGGCGATACCCAGCGGCGCGATCAGATCCTCGTCTTGAACGAACACGTGGGTCTTGTCCGCCTCGCCAGCGCCAGTGGTGTCCGAGAGGACAACGATGCGGTCGCCCTTCTCGTGCCAGCGGCTGGACTTGCGGTGCTGTTTGAAGGCCCGGTAGTTGACGGCCTCGGCTACCCACACCCGACCCTCCGCGTCGATGTCGATATTGGACGGATTGAAGAACATCGGGCTACGGGCCCACACGCTCACCTCCATGCCCTCGGGCACGACAAACGCGTCCGCCGGGATCGACTTCACTTGTGCTTGTGCATCGGTCGCCACGAAAGGAAGCACGGTCAGTAGGCCAGCGCCGAATCCGGCCCAGGATCGAGGTGATCCATGATGCAGCGAATGGGTCATGGTGCTCCCACTGACCAAACGATCAGGTTCAAGTCGGCACGCCGGTCACCAGGTCGAGGACAACGCGAACACGGAAGGTCACAACGATCGAACACTGGATGGAAATGATGCGGCGAGCTGACGCAAATGCCACATATTCCGTACCACCAGACCGATTCTCCGGACGTCAACGTTGGCGGCAGTCGGGTCCTGGCACAATCGGACCGAGGACGGCGTCGTGGTGATCCCGCCCTTGCCCAAGGTCTATGCGTTCCTGATCGTGCGCACCGAGAACATGCTGCCGATCGGTTCCGGGATCATTTCGCTGTTTCCCCGCGCCCGACGCAAGCAGCTCGACGATCCCGACGCACGCGATCCAAACGACAATGCACCGAGGCGGATGGATGGGCTCGACGCCGCTGCCATCGTTAC
Source organism: uncultured candidatus Brocadiaceae bacterium (assembly GCA_964469555.1). GTDB lineage: Bacteria > Planctomycetota > UBA1135 > UBA1135 > UBA2386 > CAYYAQ01. Next base: position 21,943 of record CAYYAQ010000070.1, read on the forward strand.
TTCTTCGACTCTTCGAACGGCACACGGACGATGACCGTGTCACCCTTGCCTCCCGCATCCGTGATGCTCTGGATCGTCCAGAGATCGAGCAGATTGTCGCCGTCGATTACGCTACCGCTGTAGTCACCCCACGACGTGCCTTTCGTGGCGGCCTTGCCTTCGCCGAGCCTGATCATCTTGCGCATCGTACCCTTCGGGTCGCCGACGCGGCGGAACACCAGGCGCGGGCTGATGAACATGTTCTCGTTGGTCTCTTGGAAACCGACGAGCACGTCCTGGTTCTTGTTCACCGCGATCGTCGTCTGAATGTAGTTGGACTTCGGGTCGCTGAGCAATCCGGTCTGGACGATTGTGCCGTCGGACTTGATCTGGTGCCATTGCACCGCGGCCTTGCCCTGGTGATGGATCGTGTGCGAGAACCAGATGTGACCGCTCTGCAAGACGAGGTTCTTCGGGTTGCGATCGCCCGAAGCGGTCCGTTGCTTCGTGCCCTTTTGCGGGGATTGGGGTGGCCAGCGATTGTACTTCAACTCGTGCCGCGTCGAACCGACCTTGACCGCCTTGGGCGCACCGTCGTCACCTGTGGTCACCTTCATCAGGGTGATCGCCCGGCGGTTGACGGTGACGAAGTACAGGTCGTCGATCGCGTCCTGGGTGACGATCGGATGGCCGAGCGTACCTTCGAAGTGGTAGACCGTCGCGGGCTTGCCGGCTTTCGCCTCGCTCATCTTCATGACGAACGTGCGTTCTTTACCTCCGGGGAAGGAGTAGCCGATCCACTTCCGACTGAAGCCGATGCCACCGCCGTCGCGCCCGCCGGGCGCCGGAACCGGGTACGTGTTCCAGGCCTTCGTCGGATCGCTCGTCTCCGAGATCGAGATGTTGACGGGCTTCAGCTTGGCTTTGTCCCACGGGTTCCACAGGTCGAATCCGAACACGCGGTTGTGCGGGTCGAAGAACATCTTCGGATCGATGCCGCCGTTGAAGCCGGACTGCCGGATGCCTTTGACGTAGCCACCCTTCTTGTCGTAGATGACGAGACCGAGGTTGGTGCCGTGCAGCACGAAGCCGCCGCCGACTGCGATCTGCGGGTCGACCTGACGGTTGCCGTCCATCGCGCCGTCGAACGCCAGATAGCCGTGAACCTTGCGAGGGTTGCCGCCCTGCTTGCGTTCCTTGGTCTTGCCACCTCGATCGAACGAGTCGAGATGCAGCGGCTTGATGACCTCGGTCCGTGAAGGAGCGCGGGAATCGGACTGGGCCGCGAGTGAAAGCGTCAGGGCGAGTACGGCGAAGATGCGGGTGACCATGTCCAGAACTGTAGACCGGCGATGTGCGAAGTCGAAGATCTCGGCATTCCCGCCCGTATTTGGTCCAGGGCGACCGTATCGCGTCGCATGGACGAGCGAGAGCGTCGCGATCTCGTCGCCGGTTCTCTACAAGGACCATCTGCTCGTGGTCCGTTCCAACGGCTTCGGCCTGAGCATCGACCCGGAGACCGGCAAGGTCCTGCACGAGCCTCGACTACCGGGCAAGACGGGGTGGGGTCTACGCATCCCCGGTCGTCGCCGACGGCCACTTCTACGTGGTCACGCGCAAGCACGGAGTCTTCGTCTACTCAGCCAACGGCAAATTCGAATTGCTCGCAAGAAACAAGCTCGGCGACAAGAGCCAGTTCAACGCCTCACCGGCGCTGCTCGGCGAGCAGCTGTTCTTGCGATCCGACAAGTTCCTCTACTGCATCGCGTCCGGAGACTGACGCGAACGCTGCGCCCCTAGTTGATCTTGGCGGCTGGCTTGTTGATCTTGGCGGCTGGCTTGGCCTTGGCTTCCTCACAGCAGTCCTTCTTGGCGGCTGGCTTGGCCTTGGCTTCCTCACAGCAGCCCTTCTTGGCGGCTGGCTTGGCCTTGGCTTCCCCACAGCAGTCCTTCTTGGCGACGACCTTCATGTCGCAGTCCGGGCAAGGCTTCGTGGCGACCTTCTTCGCCGTGAGCTTGGCGAACGCGGTGCGCTGATTCTTGCCGGTGAAGCGGGCGACGAATGCCTGCTTCTTCTTGCCGTCGAGCTTCGCGAACGTCGTGATGCAACCTGCGCAGCACAGGCTGACAGCGAACTTGTTGTGGACGACGGTCGGCGTCTTGGCGCTGGTCGCGTTGCCGGTGATCGGGCAGACCTCGTTGAACAGCTTGGTGATCTTCTTCGTGGTCTTCGCCGTCGCTTTCGCCGTCGCTTTCGGGGTCGGCGTGCCGGTCTTGGCAACGGTGATCGCGACCTTCTTGTCCTTGCAGCAGCATTGCGCGCGAAGCGAGGGTGCGCTGACGAAGAGGGCGGTGACGGACAGGGTGGCAAATGAGACGAGCTTCATGATCGGTTGTCGGTGTAGACGAAGGTAAGACGGTTCCATGTTTTAGATTAGACAACTGAGTAAGCCGTGGACCATCCAGGTTTTTTCGCGGTTGGGCGCGAAAGCTGCCCGCAACCCTGCCGCGGACGTCAGATTCGTTATGCCGCATTCTCTCGACACAGTTTGACGAAGGTAAACACCGTGTCCACCTGGCATCCCCACATCAACGGTCTGCTCAACACCGCGATCACCATCCTGGGTCACGGCAGACTACCTCGCGATTCGTCGTGGCGACCGTGAGCTCCGTCCGCGACTCATGAAGGCGGCGATCGGACTCGGCATCTTGTTCGTCATCGGGCACGTCACTTTGGTCGTGACCGCCGGTCACAAACGACTCCCCGCCGACGATTGGGTGCGCTCGGCCTTCCTCGCAGTCCTGCTCACGCGCACGACACTCGCAGTCGTCTTGTTGCCCTTGCTGATTCGCACCGTGCTCCTCGCGTTGAAGGGCCGGCTCCCAGCGCACAAACGCATCGCACGGTTCACGATTTGGAGGTAGTCGCGAGTTCGGCGAGTTCGATCGGGTCGGGGAAACGCAGCGACGACTGGTCGGTCGGCCGCGTTGCACAACCTCACCGTGAACCAATCTGTGCAAGTCAAGAAGTGCCAGGGCCTGGTGTACCTCGAGGAACTGCGATTGAGGGATTGGCTGGGTTCTGGTCGATCGTGGGTGAGCTGCGCCAAGGGTGGCGTGCGATACCAGATTCCCGGTGCCGAAGAATCCCGTTCTGTTCGGATCCCGGCTCGTGTGGCAAGGAGTCGCGGGATCAGCCGCGAAGCGCCTGATGCTGTCCAATCCCTCGATCTACCTGCATGGGTTCTAGAGCGACTCGGGCGTCCCGCGGCGCAGGGAGGATTCGCGTAGCGCGCAGTAGAGCGTGGGCACGACGAACACCGTGATGATCACGACGAGCATGCCGCCGAACGACGGGATGGCCATCGGCACCATCACATCCGAGCCCCTGCCGCTTGAAGTCAGCACTGGAATCAACGCGAGGATCGTCGTCGCGGTGGTCATGAGGCACGGACGGATGCGGCGTTTGCCGGCCGTGACGACGGCTTCGCGAATCGCTTCTACCGTCTGCGGTTCGTCCCTGCGGAACGATTGCTTCAGGTACGTGCTCATGATGACGCCGTCGTCCGTCGCGATGCCGAACAGCGCGAGGAATCCCACCCACACGGCGACGCTCAAGTTGAGCGGATGCACCTGGAACAGATCGCGCATGTTCGTCCCGAGGAAGTCGAAGTCCAGGAACCAGTCCTGGCCGTAGAGCCAGAGCATCACAAAGCCCCCGGACCAGGCGACGAACACCCCGGAGAACACGATCAAGGTCGTCGCAACGGATCGGAACAGCAGAAACAGAACCAAGAAGATCAGGAACAACGCGAGCGGCAAGACCAGGCGAAGCTTCTGTTCCGCGCGAACCTGTTTTTCGTAGTTGCCGGCGAATCGATAGCTGACGCCGTTCGGGATCCGCAAGCTACCGTCGGCGACCTTCTGGTCGATGAAGCGTTGGCAGTCCTCGACCACGTCTACTTCTGCGAACTCGGATCGCTTGTCGAAGATGACGTAGGAGACGAGTGACGTGTCTTCGCTCTTGATCGTCTGTGGACCGCCGGTGTAGCGAATCTTCGC
>CAYYAQ010000071.1:0-25564 GCA_964469555.1 uncultured candidatus Brocadiaceae bacterium
GAGCAAACGGTGGAGGATCGGTCGGAGCCTGTTGGTGGAGTTGAATAGCGGACCGGACGTCAACGAAGCTCTGCCACGGCGACGGGTCGGCGCCTGCAAGATCTCGTTGCAATCGTGCGAGATCAGATGGAAGCGGTGCGACTTGTCCTCGTAGATGCGGTAGTCGTAGCCCTGATTCATGTAGCCATCGCTCGGGAGGAAGACGTTCTCGAGCGCGCAGTACCAGAGCACCTCATCGATGTCGAGCACCTTGGGCAGCACGGCATGCAGTTCATCGGTAGGCGTATCGTTCAAGACCTTGCAGAACGACACGAGGCGCTTCCAGGCGTTCGCGTCCTTCTTTTCGCTGCGTTTCGTCCGCAACTCGTACGCAGAATAGTTGGCTGGATCGTCGCCGCGATACGTCAGCGCGCCGACGCCGCGCTGGTTGCGATGCACATTCCACCGTACCCCACCGCGCGTGCCGTACGCGTCCTTCAAGTAGTCCTTGTTGAACTGCTCCGCGTTCTGGTACACGCCCCAGTTCGCGCCATTGATAACAACCTTGACGTAGTTGACCCGCGGCACGGGGATATAGTTGCGCGCCACGTGGGAGAACATGACCTCGCGGAGGAAGGTGGAGTCCTGGTTGCCATTCAGGAGATTCAACGTCCGGAAGCCCTCGAGCCGTTGGCGCGGGATGGAATGATCTATCGAGACGTTGAACGACTTCTTGAGCGAACTCCGCACCATCAGGTACGACGACGACCCGCGAAAGTGGACTCCGACCCCCGCGTACTTCTTGCCATCGGCGATGAGCGTCGCGGGAATCTCAACATCGGTGCGGTAGAAAGTGGTCAGTTCTTCGAACCAGTCGTCCCGTTCGAAGTCGAGGAACAACGTGCGAAGGATTTTCGGATCGTAGAGACTTCGACCCGCGTACTTCTTCGCGCTCGAGGCTCGGATTCGCTTCGCCGCCGCCACCGGCTCGGGCATCCGCACGTCTCCTGCCCCACGGAACATCCTCGGCGTCCGCTGGCGGCGTTGCGCCGCCGCATCCGTCCGCAGTGCCTCGCGGGACTTGTCGCGTTCCTCGCGGTCGAGCCGACCGTCCTGGTTCTCGTCAAACCTCGCGACGAGCTTCGTCTTGGGTAGGATGCTGCCGAACCCCTGGGGTCGAACAGGCGGCGACGTCGGCTCGACATCCGGCGCTTCTCCGCAGGGATCGACACAGTCGTCCGGAGCCTCCCGACCGTCCATGTCATCGGGCTCTCGTCGCCTGTCCGAGCCGGACCGCCGAGATTGACGGTTGAGCATCGCATCCAGAACGCTCGGACGCGCGGCGATTCCCTCCGATCGACCGGCGAGCTGGTCCAACACCGACTTCTCCCGTGCGCGCACGAACTTCGTGAGGCCGGTGATTCTGCTGCTCCCGCCGAGCCCACGTCGCCCGGCCCGTCGCGAGCTTTTGTTTCCACCGAGCACGCCCGCGTGATTCACGATGTCTGCACACGTCTTCTCCCGGGCCTTCGCCGCCTTGGACGCCCGGTCCGCGAGTTCGATCTTGGCCACCATGCCTTGGGCGCTGCATGGTCCCTTGATCAACTCGTCGTCGACCTTCCCGGGGATCGTCAGGAACACGCGGGCGAACGCCGTCCGCGACGCCGGCACACCCGATTCGCGGTAGGCCTGGTACGAGATCGCCTCTCGAATCTGAGTGCCATCAAGGGAGTTGTTGTTCAGGTTCAGTTTTTTCAGCCCGAGGAAGTTCTGACCCTTCCGAAGGCGGTCGAAGTCGATCTTGAACGATCGCTTCAGCGTTCCTGCCGTCATCCAGAACGTCGAGTTCCCCTTGAACCGCAGCCCGACCTCGAGTTCCGGATGCCCGGCGATGCGGACGCGACCCGCGACGTAGGTGTAGTTCGTCCGTTGCGTCCCGGGCGGTCGCCGCTTGGGGAACATCGTCTTCCAGACGTCGGGCTCCACCGTGATCCTGACGTTCCAGATCTTGTCCAACCCGAAGAGTTCGCCTTGCGTCTTGGGGGCTTGCTTCGCCGGAATCGCCTCCTGGGCCGGAACGGGCGTGCAGAACAAGATCAGGAACCAAGGAAGGTGGCGGAGTCTCATGAATTGGAGTGCACGCGATGGGTCTCGGAGTGCTGATCGTCGGGGGATCACCATACGAACCGCAACCCCAGCCCGTAACAAATAAGTAGGGTGACCACTCCACTCCGGCCAGCACAGGTGGGTCTCTTCGTGCCTTGGCCAGAGACCCGCTCGCGGGGAGCCACCGCCTCTCGTATGTTGACTGCGGCCCGCCGACTCGACCCTCCCCACAAAGCACATCCCGCGCCGCGTCGAACCAGCACGTGAGCGCACGTGAGACATTCATGGCCCAGACCACCGGTACTTCACAAGGCGCGAGTTCCTGATGCCTGACTTCGATGTCGTAGTCATCGGTGGCGGTCCGGGTGGTTCTTCCGTCGCGACGTTCGTCGCGCAGGCCGGCCACAGCGTGGCGCTCTACGAGAAGGCGACCTTCCCTCGCTTCATTGTCGGCGAGTCCCTGGTCCCGGCGTGCAACCTCCCGCTCGAGAAACTCGGCGTGCTCGAACAGATGGACGAGCGGCGCTTCCCGCGAAAGCACGGCGTCCAGTTCTTCTCCCCCACCGGCCCGACCAGGCCGTTCTACTTCTCCGAAGTCAGCAATCCGCGGATGCACTCGACGTGGCAGGTGCTGCGCAGCGACTTCGACGCGATGCTCCTCGAGAACGCGAAACGAGCCGGAGTCGAGACCCACACGCAGACCGAGATCTTCGACCTGTGCGGCACGAACGGGACCGTAACTGGAGTGAAGATCAGGCGATCCGACGGCGGGGAGGAGACCGTGACGGCACGGGTCGTCGTCGACGCGACCGGCCAGAACGGACTGGTCACCCGTCAGCACGGCGGACGCAAGATCATCGACGGCCTGCAGAACGCCTCCGTGTTCGCCCACTATCACAACGTCGCGTTGGACACCGGCATCGATGCCGGCTCGACGCTGATCTACCGCATCGACGGCGAATCGTGGCTGTGGTTCATCCCGCTGCCGGACGTGGTCAGCATCGGGCTCGTCACCCCCGCCAAGACGATCTCCCGCTTCGGCAAGTCACCGGCATCGATCCTCGAGACGGCGATCGACGAGAGTGAGCCGCTGCGTTCCCGCCTCGAAAAAGCCGATCGCACCACCGAGGTGCGCGCCGTCCGGGACTACTCGTATCGAAGCGAGCGGGATGGCGGCGAGGGCTGGCTGTTGGTCGGCGACGCGGTCGGATTCATCGACCCGATCTACTCCACGGGGTTGTTCCTCACGCTCTACTCCGCCGAGTTGGGCGCCGCCGCGATCACAGAACAGTTACAGAGTGGCGCGAGCACGCCCAATTTCTCCGGATACTCGAAGGACTATCAGGAAGCCTTCGAGCAGTTCCTCACACTCGTGCAGGCGTTCTACCGGGAGGACTTCCACTTCGGTACTCTCGCGAAGAACCCGGCGCACCGTCAGGGACTGATCGACCTGCTGACCGGCGTTGTCGGAACGCCGGAAGCCAACGAGGTAACTCAGGCCATCAGGACTTTCTTCGACAAACAGATGATGCTATGAAGCTCCGTGCTTCCGGCCTCCTCTGAACCTCGGAGAGATAGCGATGACAGCCAACGTTTTCAGCCTCTACGTGTCCCTCTGCGCACCGTTGTTCCTCGTCGCGGGCACGGCGACCGCCCAGGACTGGCCGCACTGGCGCGGCCCGAACTACAACGGTTCGACGACGGCCGAGAACCTGCCGCTGAAGTTCACGCGAACGAAGCACGTGAAGTGGGCGACCGACCTCATGGGTCCCGGCGCGAGCACGCCGATCGTCGTGGGCAAGCGGATCTTCTTCACGTCGGTGGACACGAAACGTGATCGCCTGGTCGCGCTGTGCGTCAACCGGGAGAACGGCAAGATCATGTGGAAGAGCGACGCCGGCAGCGGCTACGGCGCCGCGTCCGGACGGCGCACCGGGGGAAGGCGCGCGACGTTCGCGTCACCTTCGGCGACGACGGATGGCGAGACGGTCGTCTTCTTCTTCGGCAACGGCGACCTCGTCGGCTACGACGTGGAAGGCAAGAAGCTCTGGAGCCGGAACATCCAGAAGGACTACGGCAACTTCGCGTTCAACTGGACGTTCGCCGCGAGCCCGACGATCTGGGAGGGCAAGGTGTTCCTGCCTGTACTGCAACGCGACGTGCCCGCCGGTCGGCGGCGTCGCAGCGCAGAGGTCACGCCGGACAAGATCGACTCCTTCATCCTCGCGGCGGATCCAAAGACAGGGAAAACGATCTACAAACACGTCCGGCCCTCGCCAGCGAAGGTCGAATCTCTAGAGTCGTACACGACGACGATTCCTTACATCGCGAAGGACGGCCAGAAGCAGCTGCTACTCGTCGGCGGAGACGTGCTGACAGGACACGATCCGGCAACCGGCGAGGAGTTGTGGCGCTGGGGCACATGGAACCCCAACCACCGCGAAAAGTACTGGCGCCTCGTGCCGTCCGTCGTCGTGGGTGGCGGTGTCGCCGTGGTCTGCGCTCCCAAGCGCGCGCCGGTCTTCGCGGTTCAACTCGGCGGCAAGGGCGAAATCGATCAGGAGGAAGGCCTGGCCTGGAAGAGCAAGGGCAGACCGAACCCTGTCTCGAGCGATGTGCCGACACCTGCCTTCGACGGCAAACACTTCTTCGTCCTCAGCGACGTCCAGAACGCCATCTCCAAGGTGAATCCGAAGGACGGCGAAGTCGCCTGGACCACCAAGCTGTCGCGGAACTTCAAGTGGCGCTCGTCCCCAACGGTGGCGGACGGCAAGGTCTACTGCATGAACCACAACGGCGAGGTCGTCGTGGTGGACGCGGAGTCCGGCAAGAAGCTGCACCACGCGTTCATGGGTTCGGAGGACGACGACCAGATTCGCGGGTCAGTCGTGGTCGCGCACAACAACCTGTTCATCCGGACGAACGACAAGCTCTACTGCATCGGTCAGTAGGCGCTCTACTCGCTCGCCTTCGGGTTTTCGATGCGTCCCATGAAGAGGACGCAGCCGGTCTTCCGGTGCCGGATCACGAACAGGAACGGATGATCGGCGACGAAGGACTTCGGCGGGTCTGTCCTCGGTCGACGTCCGCCGAACTTCAGCAGCACGATCGTCGCGGCAGTTGCCTCGGTGCCCTTCTCGTCGACGGCGACGAACGCCTTGTGGAGGACGGTGTCGATGAAGATCTTGTCCTCCTTCATCATCTTCGAAAAGTTCGAGCGGGTGGTGAACGGCAACCGCATGCCCATCGTCTGCAGCGTGGGGACGAGTTCGAGCCGCCTCGTGAATTCGAACTTCGGCATCTTCAACGCGACCGCGCGGCTGCGTAGCTTGCCGCAAAGACTGTCGAGCACCGCACCGCTGAGCTTCGCTTCGAACGCCTTCAGGCCGTCGACCTTCTTCGGCAGGATGAGCACCATCGACATCGCGCCGCCGCGGTACGGCAACTCCACGACTTGCATGTCGTCTGTCTCGGCGTAGGGCATGGGACCCGTGCGAGCCATCATGGACACGTCGACCTTCTTCTTCGCGGACGTCGTGAACGGTCCCGGCTTCGTCATGGGCTCCTCGAACGGCTTGGCCCATTGCGCCTTGAAGTAGATCGCGTTGCCGAGCGCGAGGCGGCAGTCCGGTGTCAGGTCGCCCGGCTGCACGATGTCCTTGATCCGCTTCTTGGTGTGCTGTTCGACCCAGTCGTTGATGCGCTTGCGCGCCTCTTCGGTCTTGGTGAAGTCGATGCGCTGGAAAGGCGCATTGAAGTCCGAGTCCATGGAGTCCACGAACGGCTTCTCGAACTTCATCCCGATCTGACCCCAGAGCGCGTTGGCGGCGTGGAGTTCATAAGCTGGCACGCGTCGCCGTGGGCGCTTGCCGTAGTCGAAGACCTCGTTTGGGGCGATGGCCTTCTCGAGCGCCGCGAATCCGGCGAGCTTCACTCCCGCGATGCGCAGCACCTTCTGCATCTCCTCGGCGGTCGCTCCGACCGCCCCCTGCTGCGTCATGCCGAGGGCGACCATGATCGAGTAGGGCGAATAGAAGAGGTTTCCCTCCTTCTCCTTCAAGACCCCGTGCAGGTCACACCCGAACGCGTTGTTCGCGCGGGCGAGCGCGAACGCGGTTGACGCGGCATTCGCCTCGTCGGCTGCGGCTTGTGCCGGAAGGACACCGGCGAACATAAACAGAGGGATCAGTTTCTTCATGGCGGGCGCTGAGACTCCATCCCCCAAAATAGTTCCAAGTTTGTGCCTGGCACAAACTCAAAGATTTAGACCGCTGCGAGGAGAAGTCGCAGGGCTGTATCGACGGCGCGCTCGGTGGTGAAGCGGCCGACGGAGAGGCGGAGGCTGCCGCGCACCCGGTCGTCGTCGAAGCCTAGAGCGCCGAGGACGTAACTCGGTTGCCTGCTGGCACTCGTGCACGCGGACGCGGTCGAGACGGCGAGGCCCGGGAGCCGCGCGATCAGCTCCTCGGCGTCGATGCCGGGGAAACTGATGTTCAACGTTCCTGCCAGGCGGGGCGCATCTGCGCCGTTGACGAGGACCCCGGCACCAGCGACCAGACCCTGCTCGAGGCGGTCGCGCATGGCGCCGAGCCGCTCTCGCTCGAGCGCGGGATCCTCCTCCAGGCAACGCGAAGCGGCGGCTCCGAGCCCGACGATCCCCGGCACGTTGAGCGTCCCGGAACGCAGGCCTCGCTCGTGCCCCCCGCCGTGCATCAGCGGCTCGCACCGCACCCGCGGCCCACGCCTGCGAACGAACAGCCCTCCCACCCCTTTCGGCCCGTAGATCTTGTGACCCGAGAAGCTCAGCAGATCGATGCACGCTGCCTCGACGTCGATCGACTCCTTGCCGAACGACTGCACCGCGTCCGTGTGAAAGAGCGTGCCCCGTTCGCGGCAGATCCGACCGATGTCGCCGATCGGATGCAGCACACCGATCTCGTTGTTGGCGTGCATCACGGACACGACGAGCGTGTCCTCGCGGATGCACGCGTCGATCTGCGACAGATCGAGCCGCCCGGATTGGTCCACCGAGAGGTAGGTGACTTCGAACCCCTGCTCTTCGAGGTAGCGACAGGGATCGAGCACCGACGGATGCTCCGTTCGCACCGTCACGATGTGGCGCCTGTTCGAGTAGGCAGGGGACGCGGCGATGCCGCGAAGGGCGATGTTGTTCGACTCCGTCGCACCGCTCGTCCAGTAGATCTCCCGCGAATCGGCGTGGATCACGACAGCGACCGACTCGCGCGCGGCGTCGACGGCCGCTGCCGCCGTTCGCCCCAACTCGTGGTGGCGGCTCGCCGCGTTGCCGTAGTGCTGCAGGAAGTACGGTCGCATCGACTCGAACACGTGTACATCCAGCGGCGTCGTCGCGTTGTGATCCAGATAGATCAACTCGGGCACGTCGCCTCCTGTCCTGCGCTGCACCGATGCGCGAGTTCCAGCGCGCCGACCGTGAAGATCAGCGGGTAGAGTTCCTCGGAGTACCACAACCGGGCAAAGTAGAGCCCGATCGGCGCGGCGTCGAACCGAGCGCCTTCCTCCGTCGTGGCGATCAACCACTCGACTCCTCTGCCGACGGCTGCTCGGATCTCGTCCGCGTCGGCGTCTCGTTCGAGCACCCAAGCAGCGAGAGCGTCGACCCCCAGCGCGGTCTCCTCCACCGACGGGACCGCACCGAAACCGCCGTCGGGTTGTTGGCAGCGAAGAAGGAACTCGATGCCTCGCCGTCCCGCGACGACCCAGTCTCCGTCGGCTCGAGAATCGCAGCGAACACGCGCGACCGCGCGCAACACGCGGGACGTCCCGTAGATCGGGTTCTCGTGCGTCGCCTCGTGCTGGTTCCCGAACCACAGGGGAATCCACGCGCCGTCATCCCGCTGATTCGCCAACAGGTATTCGACCATCGACGTGGTCGCCCGATCGATGCGACCACGCAGCCCCGGCAAGTCATCGCGCCAGGCAGCGAACGCCCGCAGCGCGTGGGCGGTGAGGTCCGAGCCACTTCGATCAAACGGTAGCTTGCCCCATCCACGGCAGAACGTCGGCACGCCGCCATCCCGATTCATTAGATCGAGCAACCACGTGATCCCCCTCGCCGCCGCCTCCCTGCCGCTCGACAGATGCCGAAGCGCGAGCAACGCGCCGGCAGTGTCGTCCGCATCCGGAACTCCCCCCGAACGATCGGTCCACGCCCACCCACCTGGATCCGCATGGGTGTAGGGATGTTCGACCTTGAGTTGCTGGTCGAGAAGCCACTCGGTCGTCGGCGTCTTCCGCGCGTCGTCGAGACCTTCGAGCACCTGCACCGACAGCGTCGTAGTCCACGTGTCCAGGTTCGTGTCGATGGGCCAGCTACCGTCGTCGCGCACCGTTTCGGCGAGAAACGAAAGCCCGCGCTCCACGACCGAGTGATGGATGAGCCCCATCGAGATCAGGCTCATAGCAACGAAGCTCGTCAACGGCGCGGCCTCGAGGTAGCCACCCGTCGTCGGCTGGATCTTCCGGAGGGTACTCAAGGTCCCCCACTTCGTGATTCCGCGGGCGAGCCGCGTGATCGGGTTCCAGGTCGGTCGGTGGTGGTGCCGTGCCTGGCCAATCGCGATCAACGCGGGCAGCGCGTAGCTGACCACCCGGAGCCGCAGCATGCGAAACCACGAGTGCGGAAACGCCGCCAGTTCGAAGGGCAACTGCGGAACCATGCGCCACCCGTCCTCGCCGAGCCGTCCGCCCAGGGCGCAGGTCGTGAGGATCGGAACCGAGAACGTCTGGTCCGCGCCGTAGCACGCTCGGATCGCGTCCACGAGTCGACGAGGATGAAGTTCGCCATCACAGACAGCCGTCAACCACTGCTCTGCCCTCGCCATCGCGGCGCGCGTCTCCTCGCCCGGTTGCTCATCGACGCCGAGGCTCACCCAACACAGCGTCGTCGTGCTGATGTTGGACGGACTGCCAACCGTGTCGCCCCACCCGCCGTCCTCGTTCTGGTGTTGGCACAACCACTGCCATCCGGCCGCCGCGAACTTCCGATGCTCCGGGATGTGCGCAGCCGCCATCGCGAACGCCATGGACGCCGTCGCGGTCGAAAGCGCGCTCGAGGACAGCAGCCCCGGACAGGATCCGTTCGCTTGAAACCGCGAGAGGAGCCTCTCGCGCGCGCGGTTCAGGGATTCGGAGGGCACGTCCATGGTGGCGCGGTCACGCACTCAGGTGACCCAGGGCCAGCAGAGCATAGAACGTGTACTCGCTGTCCGTGACATCATCCGCCCAGTGCCCGCAGAATGCCTTCCCCGTCCACAGCGAATCGAGGAAGTCGAGACATGGTTCGCGCACAGCTTCGAAATCCACCTGCATGCCGGACAGCGCGTGAAGCGCCGTCGCCGTCGAGAGCAAGTCGGGGAGCGGCGCCTGTGGTGCAGCGAGGAAACCTCCTCCTTCGGGGTGTACCCGCTCCAGTAACCACGGTCCGACTTCGGCGGGTGCAGACCGCCCAAGCTGGCGCAACATAGTCACCGCCGCCGCGCTGACCGTCGTACTGCCCACGGTTTGCCCCGGAATCTTCGCGAACGCACCGTCGCTCGACCGCAGACTTTCGACCGAGTCGGCCAGTGCCGCGACGTTTTGACACTCGAGACCGAGGTCCTGGTAAGCCCCTAGACCGAGAAATCCATGGTATGCCGTTCCGTTTTCCGCGCCGGGTTCGGAGTGGAACCCACCATCCGTGCTCCGGAACCGTTCGAGATTCCGCGCCATCAAGGACTTCGTCTCCGCGTCGACCGAATCCCTGGGCATCGCGGCCCAACATCGCGCGAGACAAGTCAGGTGCACGAGGTCGAGATCGGCGCCATCACCGAACTTGGATAGATAACGCACCGTGTTGTCGACAGGCAACTCCGCCTGAAGCGCGACCAGCCCCTCGAGCGTGAACACTGTGTAGTACAGATCGCTCTCGCCAGCACGGTCGATACCGCCACCGTCTTCGTGGAAGTTCTCGCGGAGGAACGACTCGATGCGCTCCGCTGCGCTATCCAGGTGTCGAGGCGCTAGCCTCGCGACCTGCAGCATTTCGAGTCTCAAACTCAGTGCAGTAGCCCTCGATCAGCGTGCGGGGGAAGATCTTGCCGACGACCCGGCGCAACAGGCCCTTGAGCGTCGCATTCTGCAGGAAGCGCAGCGAACGCACAGCCTGCTCTTCGTACGCGTTGAGCAAGTCGGTGGTCTTCTCGATCACACCGCGTTCGTACAGGATACGCATCAACTCGGCCTCGACGTCTCCGAACTTCGTCTCGCGTCGCCACATCGACTCGATCAGTTCGCGCTCTTCGCCTTCGCGCGCGCGCTTGCCCGCGATCGCGAGAATCAGCGACGGTCGCAAGTCGCGCAGATCGTGGGAATCGCCTTCGCCCGCGAAGTCGTCGAGGTCGTCGCGCACCTGGTAGGCGATGCCGAGGGCCTCGCTGTACTTCGTGAGCACATCGTGCACCTGGTCGTCGGCGTCGGCGTAGAACGCGCCGAGTCGCAACGCGACTTCGAAGGCGGGCGCGGTCTTCTGGCTGAAGATCTTCAGCACGTCGACGGAAGAGATGGGCTGCGGATCGCGGGCCCAGACAAGTTCCTTGCCCTGGCCGCGACTCAGCATCACATGCCCCTCGGACGCCGACCGGAGCATCGCGACCTTTGTCTCCGCGGGAGCGTCGATCTCGCTGATCAACCGGTAGCCCTCACCGAGGAGGAAGTCGCCGGCGTTGATCGCTATCGCCTCATCGAACTCGACATGCAGCGTCGGCTTGCCGTAGCGCTCAGAATCCTGGTCCTCGAGGTCGTCGTGGATCAGCGACGCCTTGTGGAAACACTCGATCGCGACCGAGAGCTTCTTGAGGTTGTCGTCGATCTCGGGCTCGACATCGGCGTTGTCGTATTGCAGGGCGAGGTACACGCAGGTCGCGAGGTACGGTCGCCACCGCTTGCCGTCGCGGAGCATCCAGTCGCGAGCGATCTGCTCCGTCGCGTCGGCGACCGGACCCATGATCGCTTCGAGAGATTCGGGCCTGAAGAACGCCTGCACCTCTTCCTTGAGCGAGTCCAGATCCAGACGATACGCCTGATCGTCCGCGGTCAGGTGGATCACGTCCCACACCCAGTCCAGGTCGACGGTGCAGTCGATGCAATCGTCGTTCAACAGCGGGATCGCGATACCCGGCACGGCTGCAGCTTCCATATGTGGAAAGCTCCGCTCCAGGACGTTCAAGCAACTCACGCCGACGACCGCGTCGATGCGACCCGTCTCGACCATCTGACGCACAATCGCGGAACCCTCCGCGGCGAGAACCGCGTAGCCGAGCCGCTCACCTTCCGCGGTGAGGTCCTGGATCGAGCACAGGCCGCACTCCTTGCAGAGCAGGCCAAACTCGTCGAACGGCGCGGGGCAGTGCTCTTCCACCCGCAGACACTTCGGCAACAGCAGCAGGCGACGCTCGTACGGAATCTGCGCCAGCGTGTCCCGCCACGCCGCATTGTTGATCAGGACGGCGATGTAGTCGATGAAGGCCCGGTCGAAGCCGCGTTGTTCACACAGCGTACCGGCGTGCTCCCGCAACTCGGCCATCGGCAGCGGCGGCACGAGATCCGTCGAGTCGACGAACTCGGTGATCACGCGCTTGAGCAGATCGCGAGTCGCGCGATCGTTCGGCACGTTCGACTGCGCCACGCGGTATGCCTGCTTCGGCACTCGAGACGGCAACGAGAAGATCGGCGGGGCCGCCTTCGCGTCCTTGCCTCTACCGTTGGTTTCGAGTGGTGTCTCTGCAGTCATGGTTCGATGGGTATCCCGTGCTAGGTATAGGCTCCGAAACCGAAGAACCAGTGCTTCTTCGCGAATCGGTAGATCCAGTTTCTCTCGGGTACCTCGAAGCCGGGCTGGTGTTGGCTGCTGCGTGACTCCATCGCCTGAAGTTCCGCCATGGCGGCCTTGCGCACCGTGGTATCGCGGGATCCGTGCCGCGTGACGAGGTCTTCCAGCAGGTCCGGTCGCTCCAATACGATGCAGCCACGGGTCACGCTTGCGGCGGTCTTGCGAAAATCATCGAGAAGCTTGGACTCCGTCAGCGTCTTGAAGATGTCGCCGTCGTTGTCGGTGATCGACTCGTTCGCGAACTGGATGATCGGGCACGGCTCGACGTCACCCCAGGGGCTGATGTGGTGGCTGATCCCGATCGCCGCAGGACACAGCGCCTGACCCTTGTCGTCCCAGTAGGCGTCGACGAACGCGATGGGTTTCTCGTTGCGCATACGCACGACGAAACGTCGGGTCGCGACGACCTGCTCGGGCGTCAGCGCTAGCTCGGGATTCGCGTCGGGTCCAACCGGACGATAGGTGTGGAACCATGCGTAGTGGACGCCCATCTCGATCAGGCGGTCGACCCAGAGATCTTGGACGAGGTCGTCGAAATTGGTTCGGCAGACGCTGCTCGCCACGCCGACGATGAGACGATTGCGAATCGCAGCCTCGATGCCGGCCACGGTCTTGCTGAGCACGCGCTTGCCGCCGCGGCGTTCATCGCTGACGATTTCGGTGCCTTCGACGCTGATCAGCACGGTGGCGTTGCCGACCTTGCGCAGTTGGGCCGCGACTTCATCGGTGATGAAGTGGCCGTTCGTAAAGATCTGGAAGTAGCAGTCGGGGTGCGCTTCGAGCACCTTCATCAGGTCCGGATGCAGGAACGGCTCGCCGCCGAGCAGGCCGAAGAAACGATTGCCGTGTTTCTTCGCGTTCGTGATCAACCGGTCGAGATCTTCGAAGGACATGTGATTCTTCGGAGCCGCGACGTCGACCCAACAGCCCGTGCAGCGCAGGTTGCACGTGTTCGTGATCGAGATGTAGAGAAACGGCGGGAAGACCTGCCCCTTCTTCAGGCGCTTCTTGAAGCGCTGCACCGACCGCATGCCCTTGTAGCCGAAGTTCCACGCGAACTTCCACAAGAGGCACATGTCGGTCGAGCTCAACATCCGGCGGGCGAGCGCGAAGGTCACCGGGCCACGGAACTTCTTCGGCGCGGCAGCCACCGAGAGATTCTGGTCCGGCCTCACAGTGCTCGTGGCGGTCATGTCAGATACCCCAGTCTTCAGGCGTGGCCTTCCTGTCCTGCATCGATTGCGAACGCGTCTCGCGGCGCTCGGCCTTTTCCTTCGCGCGCCGGGCGCGATCTTCGATGTCACCCGCCGAAGGCAGGGTCATCAACACCTCGTTTGGAATGTCGAGGGTCTTCTGGAGCTTCTTCAGGCACCGCTTGCGCTCCAACAGCGCCTTGGACTCGTCGCGCTCCGTGGAGAAGCGTTCGCGCACGGTCTTGCTTCGCTCGCGGAGCGCCGCGTAGATGTCACCACCGAGCAACGCCGAGATATCGACCTTCATCGATTCGCGCTTCAGGTCTTCCTCGCGGACGACGTCACCATTGATCGGACCGGCCTTGTACTTCGGGAACAGAATCGCCGCCTCCGGACACACCCGCGAGCACGCCGGGCAATCCGTCTTGCAGTTGTCCTGGATCTGCACCTGGATCTTCTGGTCGCCGTCGACGCCGTAGACGTCGAACAGGCAAAACGTGAGGCACTGCATGCAGTTCGTGCAGCGGTCGTAGTCGATGACAGGGAACCACGGCTTCCACCCGCCGGGTGCGTCAGCTTCGACCGCCGCAACGCGCTCACGCACCTTGTCCCTGACGTCCGTCGCGGCCAGGCCGGAGATGTCGACGAATTCGAGTGAACCACCCACGTCGTGCACGGGAGTCCGTTCGAACTGGCCGAGAACCAGATGGTTCGAACCGTCGGAAGGCGCGACGTTCCCACCGACCGCGGATCGCGTGACCGGATGGCCGTCGTCGAGAAGCGCGACCATCGTGTCGAACCGGATCTCCTTGTCGAGCGGTCGGGCGCCATCGCCCTCGTAGAGGACAATGCGGACGCGCTTGCCTTCGAGTTTCTTGCCCATCAGATGCTCTCTCCCAGCAGCGCACCGAGGATCTCGTCCGCGTCTTGCTCGCGCATGTTGAGCACTTCGACGCCTTCTTCCGGCAGCGGCGTGCCGGCGGCGTGGAACAACCACTTCACCGCGCGCGGGTAGCACGCGGCGATCTTCGTGTTGCCGGGCGAGGCCAGGCGCGCGAGCGTGGGATCCTTGCGCGCGGACATCTCGCAGAGATCCGCGACGGATTCGAACGCGATCCTGGAATCACAGAGGCCGGCGAGCACCTTCTCCTTCATTTCCGGGGCGATGACCTTGGCGTGCTTACAATGGCAGTACAGCACCCTGGTACCGAGAGAGTTGTCTTCACCCTGGGGCTTCGTCGCGCCGTTTTGGTGGTGCGGAGTCTGCGTCACTTTGGATTTGGCGGGGGGCTCGAAGCCGGTTGCGAATCGCGGTGCGTCGGCACGGGCCGCCCCGGTCGGAACCGTTCCTCGTGTTCAAGCAAGAGGTTGGGGCCGGATCCTAACCGATTCTCCGCCGCCAGAACGTCGGCAACAATCGACGACAGACTTTCGGGACACAATTCGGCCCGGAGGTTGAGAACCAGCGCTCCACCGTCGACTTCGTCGAGGAGAGACTCCCTCAAATCCGGCTCGTCGTGGTTGCCGACGACGCTGACAACGGACAACTGACCACGGCAGTCGAGGGTCATCTTGAGGTGAGCGATCTCGCCGTCGGCAGCAGCGACTCGCTCCCGAATCGCGGAGGCGAGTCGCACGAGCATCGCGTTGCCGTCAAAAGGCGCATCCGTCGAGACTTCGATGGTGGCGTTGAGCCAGCCGAGCAAAGCCTCGCCCTCGGCATACTCGTCGTAGTCGATAGCCATCGTCGGACGCACTTCGACGTCGCCATCCAACACGCGATCGAACCACGCCTCGAGGCCAGTGCCGTCCTTCGCCGAGACGCAGACCACCGCGGCCCCCGGGAATTCCCGTTCGAGGGCATCGACGAGCTTCTTGTGCATTCCCTCCTCGAGCTCATCGATCTTGTTGACGACGATGATGTCTGCCTCCTCGAGTTGCTTGCGGTAGACGTAGACGACCTTCGGGGAAAACGATCGTCCCTCCGCGAGCCCCAGCACGCGGGCGGCGCGGACCGGATCGACGAGCACGCTGAGGGGCGCGATCCGGAACCGATCCCCGTAGATCCGCCGCAGCGGATAGCTCACCGTCGCGACAAGGTCGGTGCAGCTGCCGACCGGCTCGGCGAGGAAGACCTCCGGTCGTGACTTCTGAGTCAGTTCGTCCGCGGCGTGCTGCAGCGAGTCGAAGCGGCAGCAGAAGCAACCGCCGGTGATCTCTTCGACGGCGAATCCGTGGGAGCGAAGAATCGTCGTGTCGACCAGGCCCGAGCTCTGGTCGTTCGTGATCAACCCGACGCGGACACCGCGATCGGTCATCGACTGCGCGAAGCGGTCGATCGCCGTCGTCTTGCCGGCGCCGAGGAAACCGCCGATCATCACGTAGCGAGCGATCTCCGCGGTCATGAACTCTTGCCCATCATGCGATCGATGGTCTCGTCGAGGAAATTGGCGTAGTCGGTGGCGGTCAGGAGGTCTTCGGGGGTCGGGCCCTCGACCCGGTAGAGCCATCCCCGATCATAAGGGCGTTTGTGCACGTCCTCGACCGATCCGCCGTCTGCCCCGTCGAGACCGGGATTCGGGCCTGCGAAACTACCGGCCACGGGCGCGTAGAGATCCGACACTGCCTTGAAGCCTTCGAACCAACCGATCGCCTGGCCGACTTCGATCGCGTCTCCGGGCTTCACCTCGTAGTCGAACTCGACGATCTCCCCGAGCATCCGGGTCGCGAACTTCGTGAACCCGATCCGCATCAGGCCCGATGCTTCGGGCGCGATCCAGAAGTGGCTCTCCGTGAACACACGGTCGATCGGCAGACGGGTCGCAAACTTGGACCGCTCGTAGGCGAGGTATTCATCTGCCATGGACTCGGGGCGTGGATCTTCTCTCGATACGGACCGAATTGCCCGCACGTCGGCGTCCGTTTTGCAGAATTGCGGCAACCGACCGTGCCGGGTCTCGCCAAGTCCCGACGACTACCAAAAGAACAGCCGCAGCCCCTCGCTGAACGCCAGTCTCCCCGTCCGAGTATCGATGCCGACCGCCTGGGCGTTGACCGCGAGCAGGTACGATCAGGGCTCGTCCCCTTGGAAATTCTTGCTACCACCGTGGATCCCCCCCAGGCCCAATCCAACGCGACCAAATCATCGGCGGCGGTCACGTCGATGGTGATCTGGCCGGGGAATGCCGGGATGAGGGCGAGTAGAACGGGGAGGGACTGTCGAATCGGGGGATTGTAGCCAGGGCCCTCGGGACGATGGCCGGCAAAGGCCAAAAGCGAACACAGGCAGCTTTCGCAATCCCCTCCCCGACGAAGCGCGACTGGGACACGGCGCTCAGCCAGCTGGTGAAGAGTCTCCGGAATCGTCATTCGACGACCGCCGATCGGACCGTCGCCGGGTAGCGAATTCGGGTCCGGAACGTCCCCTGGAATAGCCTTCCGGGCTGTTCTCGCAGCAATACACTTTTGTTGTCAACGCTGCGGACTCCCCGACGCCCCCCGGCGGAAGCGGCGCGGGAGCGGACGATCGCCACAGACGCTCCAGGGCGAAAAGCCAGGAGGACCCGGATGGCTCGTGGCTATACTCGCCAGCCCTCTACTCGCGGCCGGAACGCTCCTTGCGTATAGGTCCTGGTTGGTGCGCGATTCCACCTCGCCCGCCACCCCCCTCCCCCAGCCTCTCCAATCTGGATCAATATGAACCACAAGGCGTTCCTCGCCCTCGCCGCATCGGTAGCGTTCCTGACTTCCGTATTCGCCGGTTGCGAACAGGCCGAGAGCGTCAGCTCGTCCGCCAGCAGCTCGACGGGTACGCAACAAGACCCGGTCGCGAAGCCCACCGGTTGGCTGAGCTGGCGCGGCCCGAATCAGAACGGCACCTCGCTGGAAAAGGGACTCCCGAGCAAAGTCGAGATCGGCGGCGAGAAGTCCTGGTCCTTCCAACTCTCCGGTCGAGCAACGCCCGTTATCGCGAACGGTCGCGTCTACGCGATGGGCTACGAGGGCACGGAGGCCGAGCTCGAGGAGGTGATCGTCTGCCTCGACGAGAACACGGGGAAGAGGATCTGGGAGCACCGCTTCACCGACTTCCTTTCCGACATCATCTACTACCGCTTCGCGATCAGCAGTCCCACCGTCGATCCCGAGACCGGCAACGTGACCTGCATGAGCACGTCGGGGTTGTTGGTCTGCTTCACCGCGGACGGCAAACTCGTCTGGGAGCGTTCGATGATGTCGGAGTACGGTCGACTCACGTTCCCGAACGGTCGGACCGGCGCGCCGATCATCCTGGGTGACCAGTGCATCATGCACACACCCACATCTGGCTGGGGCCCGCAGGGTCCGGCGCGCAGCCGCTTCTTCGCCTTCGACAAGAAGACCGGCACGCCGCTGTGGACCTCCACGCCCGGCGGACCACCGAAGGATGCGTCTTTCAGCTTCCCGGTGGTCGGGATGGAGAACGGCAAGAGGGTCCTCTACGCCGGACTCGCGGGCGGGCACCTCGTCTGCGTCAACGCGCTGAACGGCGATCCCATCTGGCGCTTCCGGCTCGCGATCGGCGGGCTGAGCTCGAGCGTCGTGAAATACAAGGACACGATCATCACGATCAACGGCAAGGAGAACATCGACAACTCGAAGATCGGTCGGATGGTCTCCGTTCGCTGCGGCAGCCAGCCCGAGGGCAAGGGTCCGATCGACGTGACGAAAACCAACGAGGTCTGGCGCAACGACCTCATGGCGTTCACGAGTTCACCGGTTCTCGTGGGCAACCGCCTCTACCAGACCGTCCACCACGGCGAACTCCACTGCATCGACGCGGATTCGGGCAAGTCGCTGTGGCACGCGAAGCTCGCGCCGGATCAGATCCACGCCTCACCGGCCTACGGCGACGGCAAGCTCTACGTGCCCATGAACAACGGGACGTTCTTCATCATCGAGCCCTCCGACAAGGAGGGCAAGATCCTGCAGAAGCTGCAGCTCGAAGGCAATTGCCTCGGCGCGCCAGCGATCGCGAACGGTCGGATCTACGTGCACACGACGGCGAAGCTCTACAGCTTCGCCGGCGGGACCGGAGAGATCGCCGGCACTCCCGATGCCATCGGCGAGATGGCCGCGAAGGGCCCGGCGGTGCGGCTACAGGTCATCCCCGCCGACATCGCGTTGAAGACCGGCGACAGTATCCAGTTCCGCGTTCGCAGCCTCGACGCCAACGGTCAGGTCGTCGACGAGAACGTGAAGAAGGTCACGTGGAAAAACGTGCCGGGCGACGGAGTGGCCATGGACGAATCCGGCAAGATGGTGATCGCGAGCAGCGCCGCATCCACTGCGGGCGTGATGACGGTGGAGGCGAACGGCATGAAGGGATCGGCGCGGCTTCGCATCGTCCCCGGCGGAAACTTCACCGAGAACTTCGAGGACGTGGTGCTGAAGCCACATCCGAAAGACGGCCATGCGTTCTCCTTCCCTCGCGCGCACTGGCCCGGCGCGAAACCCAAGTGGGAAATCCTCGATCTCGACGGCGAGAAGGTCGTCGCCAAGGCACTCCTCAATCCGCTGTTCCAGAGGACGATCACGAATATCGGACATCCCGACGCGTCGAACTACACGATGCAGATGGATGTCCGGTCCGACGGCAACCGTCGCACGATGTCCTCCGCCGGCATGGTCAACCAGCGCTACCAGATCGCGCTCAGCGGCAACTACCAGGAACTCGAGGTCAGCTCCAACATGGAGCTCTATCGAAAAGCCGTGCCTTACAAGTGGAAGCGCAACACGTGGTACACGATCAAGAGCCGCGTCGACGTCAACAAGGACGGCTCCGGGTTCATCCGCGCCAAGGTCTGGCTCCGCGGCGAGAAGGAGCCCGAGGCGTGGACGGTCGAGGCCCCCCACTCACACATGCACAAGAAAGGCGCACCGGGTATCTACGGCTTCGCTCTGCAGAACCGCTTCCGCGTCTACATCGACAACATCTCGGTGAAATCGAACAATGACTGATTCTCCATTCCCGAAGGCTGCGATCGTCAAGGTCGGTCTCGCGGTAATCCTCCTCTCCTCGATCACGGTCGCGCAAGGCTCTGGCGATTGGCCCCAGTGGGGCAAGAACGGGTCGCGCAACATGGCGTCGGACGTGAAAGATCTACCTGACGTCTTCAAACCAGGGACGATCAAACCGGATGAGACGATCGATCCGAAGACCTCCGTGAACATCAAGTGGGTCGCCAAGCTCGGATCCCAGTCCTACGGCAACCCCACGGTCGCGAACGGCAGGGTCTACGTCGGCACCAACAACGACTCCCCCCGCGACCCACGCTTCAAGGGCGATCGCTCCTGCGTCTACTGCCTCGACGAGCAGACCGGCAAGCTGATCTGGGAGCTCAACATCCCGAAGCTCGGCACGGGCAAGGTGAGCGACTGGGAGTTTCTGGGCATCTGTTCATCGCCGGCCGTGGAAGGCGACCGGGTGTATCTGGTCACGAACCGCTGCGAGGTCATGTGCCTCGACGTCAACGGCATGGCCAACGGCGACCAAGGCCCGTTCAAGGACGAAGGCAAGTACATGGCCTGGCCCGACAAGAAGCCAATGGTGGTCAAGAAGACCGACGCGGACATCCTGTGGTCCATGAACATGATCGACGAGTGCGGCGTGTTCCCGCACAACATCACGTGCTGCTCGGTGATGATCGTCGGCGACAAGATCTGGACTTCGACGTCGAACGGCGTCGACTACGGCCACGTCCGCACGCCGGCACCGAACGCCCCGTGCATGATCGTCCTCGACAAGATGCAGGGCAAGCTGGTCGGCGAGGAAGCGTCCGGCCTCAGCAAGAGCATCTTCCACAGCAACTGGTCGTCTCCGGCCTACCTCAAGACGGCAAAGCAGGAACTCGCCATCTTCGGCGGACCTGACGGCGTGCTCTACGCGTTCAAGCCAAAGCCGGTGCGGAAGGATGACTTCGACGTGCTGCAGCTGGCATGGAAGTACGACTGCAACCCGCCGGAGTACCGCATCAAGGCCGGTAAGAAGATCAAGTACGCGACGCGCAAGGGCCCGAGCGAAGTGCTCGGCACCCCCGTCGTCCACAACGGCCTCATCTACGCGGTCATCGGCCAAGATCCGGAACACGGTGAAGGCATCGGAAACCTCAGCTGCATCGACGCCGACGGCAAGAAGGTCTGGGAGTACCGCAAGATCAAGCGGTCGATGTCGACCCTGTCCATCCAGGACGGGTTGGTGTACGCCGCCGACTACTCGGGCTTCGTCTACTGCCTCGACGCGAGGACCGGCAAGGAGTACTGGGTGCACGACACCAGCGCGCACATCTGGGGTTCGACGCTGGTGGCAGACGGCAAGGTCTACGTGGGAACCGAGGACGGCTTCCTGACCGTCATTCCAGCGGGGAAGGCATACGACGAGAAGAAGGTGAAGGAGATCGACTTCACCACACCGATCTACTCGTCCCCCATCGCCGCCAACGGCGTGCTCTACGTCGCAACCCACACGCACTTGTTTGCAATCGGAAAGTCGAAGCCCAAGTGAGTTCGAACTCGACACCGCGCAAGCTGGTCTGGGGCTTCGTCGTCATCCTGGCGATCGTCCACTTCGATTTCTGGGCCTGGTCCGATCGCTCGCTCCTCGCGGGATTCATGCCGGCGGGACTCTTCTACCAGGCGATGATCTCGTTGCTGGCCGGCATCTGCTGGGCGCTGGTGGTCAAGTTCGCGTGGCCGAGTCGGCTCGAAGAGTGGGCGGATGAGCCCGTCTCGGACGAGAGCGACGGGGCCGGCGAAAAAGAGGCGGGCCAATGATCCTGCTCGAGGAAAAGAGCCTGACGCCGCTCGTCGTCGTCGGCGTGTATCTCGGACTGCTGCTCGCTTTCGGGATGCTGGCAAAGCGGCTCCTGAAGACGTCGAGTAGCGATTACTTCGTCGCCAGCCGCTCGATCGGTCCGTTCCTGCTCCTGATGAGCGTGTTCGGGACGACGATGACCGCGTTCGCGCTCGTCGGGTCGACCGGCAAGTCCTTCGTCAAAGGCGCCGGCGTCTACGGGTTGATGGCATCCGCGTCGGGCATCATCCACTCGGCGGTGTTCTTCCTCATCGGCATCAAGTTGTGGGCGATCGGCAAGCGCCACAACTTCGTCACGCAGATCCAGTTCTTCAGGCATCGGTTCGACTCGAGCGGCATCGGCTACCTGCTGTTCCCGATGCTCGTCGGGTTGGTGATTCCGTACTTGCTGCTCGGATTGGTCGGCGCGGGCACCGTGGTCCGGGGCATCACGTCCGGGATGTTCCCCGACACGTTCAGTGGCGAACTGATCGCGGCGACCGGCAAGATTGCGTTCGTCGGTGCGGTACCGCCCTGGATCACCGGACTGGTCGTATGCGGAGTCGTGCTCGCCTACATCATTGCTGGCGGCGTGCGCGCGGCGGCGATGGCCAACGCCGCGCAGACGATCGTGTTCATGTCGGTCGGACTCCTGGCGTTCTACCTGATCGCCGATGCCCTCGGTGGGCTCGAAGCCGCCTCCGAGAAGGTCGTGCAGAATCGACCAGAACTCCTCTCCCGCGACGAGACGATCGGGAAGATGGAGTTCATGACCTACATGTTGGTACCGCTCTCGGTCGGCATGTTCCCCCACCTGTTTCAACACTGGCTGACAGCGAAGAGCGCGAAGACGTTCCGCGTGACCGTCATCGCCCACCCGATCTTCATCATGATCGTCTGGGTGCCGTGCGTCCTGATCGGCGTGTGGGCAGCCGGCGAGGGCATCACCGTGCCGCCGGGCAAGGAGAACGCGGTGCTCGCCAAGACGGTCGGCGTGCTGCTGAAGGACCCGTTCATCACGGGCCTCCTGATGTCCGGCATCCTCGCCGCCATCATGTCCTCGCTCGACTCGCAGTTCGTCTGCCTCGGGACGATCTTCACCCACGACATCGTGATCCATGCGAAGGGCGAGGATCACTACACCGACAAGCAGAAGGTCATGCTCGGCCGGCTGTTCATCCTGTTCATCGTCGCGGTGACGTACACGCTCTCGCTCTTCCCACCCGACAGCATCTTCGATCTCGCGGTGTGGTGTTTCAGCGGGTTCTCGAGCTTGTTCCCGCTGGTGTTCGCTTCCCTCTACTGGCGTCGCGTGACCCGCGTGGGCGCGTTTGCCTCGATCCTCGTCGCCGCCGGCACGTGGATCTACTTCTTCTACCAGGGGCTGATCAAGCCCGCGTTCGCCGGCGTGAAGCCCGCGGACAAAGAGGACTATCTCATCATGGGCATGATGCCCGTCGCGATCATGTTCGCGGCGTCGGCGCTGGTCCTGATCGTGGTGAGCCTGATGACGCAACCTCCTCCCAAGTCCGTGGTCGACAGCTTCTTCGACGACCGCAAACCCTCGTAATGACCGACCCCCACGCAGCGTTGGACGCGCACTTCGTCGAGACCGTGCGCTGGCACTTCTCGCCCGAGACCGGAACTCCCTACTGGCTCGACTGGGCGAAACAAGCGGGTTGGAATCCCGCGGAGGAAGTGTCCTCGTTCGCCGATATCAATCGCTTCGACCACTTCGACGGCGAACTTCTGCGCAAGGAACCGCACGAACGCTGGGTGCCGAAGGAGTACGAGGGCAAGCCGTTCATGATCTTCGAGACCGGCGGCACGACGGGCATGCCGAAACAGCGCATCAACTGGGATGACTACAAGCATGATTACGAGCAGTTCTCCGGAACGCTGAAGGACGAGGCGTTTCCGCCCGGCGGCTACTGGCTGATGATCGGCCCCACAGGCCCGAGGCGGTTGCGGCTCTCCATCGAACACCTCGCCCAACACCGCGGGTCATCGTGCTACTTCGTCGACCTGGACCCGCGCTGGGTCAAGAAGCTGATCAAGAACAAGGAAGGCGAACAGGCGAAGGCCTACATGCGCCACGTCATCGACCAGGCCGTCTCCATCATGGGGAACCGCAGGGTCGACGCGCTGTTCACGACTCCAAAGCTGCTCGAAGCGCTCAGCGAACGCGTGTCGATTCCCGAGTCCGGCGTGAAGGGTGTGTTTTGCGGCGGCACCACGATGACCCCCGAATACACGCGCTTCCTGATCGAAGAAGTGCTGGAGAACGAGGTCGAGTTCGTCCCGACCTACGGCAACACGCTCATGGGTCTCGCCGCGCACAAGCCGAACCTGCGCGACGACAACTACTCGATCACGTACTACGCACCCCAGCCCCGCGCCGTGCTGCGCGTGGTCGATCCGGACAGCACGGACGAGGTCGTCGACTACGACACCTGGGGACGCGTCGAGCTGACGACCCTGACCAGGGAGTTCTTCATGCCCCGCTTCCTGGAGCGGGACGAGGCCCTGCGCCGTCGACCGTGCGCGGAGTACGCGTGGGACGGCGTCGGCGAGGTCCAGCCCTTCCGAGTCGAGGCGGAGAAGATCGTGGAAGGCGTCTACTAGGGGCATTACCCTGTCGAGTCCCATGCTCAACATCCCCGTGCTGCGTTGGGGCAAACCCCACACCAGTCTGGACCAGGACGAGGTCGTACACTTCCACTCCGGC
Source organism: uncultured candidatus Brocadiaceae bacterium (assembly GCA_964469555.1). Lineage (GTDB taxonomy): Bacteria > Planctomycetota > UBA1135 > UBA1135 > UBA2386 > CAYYAQ01. The sequence continues at coordinate 23,742 of CAYYAQ010000071.1, forward strand.
GAGACCCTCGCAAGGGTCAGCCAGGCAATCCCTGGCCTCGTCAGCAAGGACATGCGCAAGGCGCACCGCGCTCGCGAGGTCCTTCGCGAAATCCCGATCGCCGAGCTGATCGAGATGATGAAGAAGGCCGGGGTTCTCTACCGAGACGCCACGCTACTCATGGGTGACGGCGAACAAACGCCGGACGACTTCGCGTGCCAGCAATCGGCGACGACCGGCCTGCCCGAGCACATGTGCAAAGGCAACATGGCGAAGAACGAGTTCGTGCTTCGCGAGATGGGCACGATCCTCGGAGCATTAACGCGCGGCCTGGACCTCGAGGTGCTGAACCGGGGACACGGCGAGGAGCGCGGCAACGTCGTCAGTTACCAGGCCGAGTCCAGCACGGTTGGCATGGTCTTGCCGTCGAACTCGCCCGGCGTGCACACGCTGTGGCTGCCCATCATTCCGTTGCAGATCGGTCTGGTGTTGAAGCCCGGCCCGCAAGAACCGTGGACCCCGTACCGCATGGCCGCCGCGTTCGCCGAGGCCGGCGTGCCCCGAGAAGTAATCTCCATCTACCCGGGAGGTCCGGAGATGGGCGCCGCGGTCGTCGAACACTGCGGGCGGTCGATGATCTTCGGCGGCCAGCCGACGGTGGACGCCTACCGCGACAACCCGCGCGTCCAGGTTCACGGTCCCGGCTACAGCAAGGTGCTGATCGGCGACGACGTCGTCGACCAGTGGGAGGACTACATCGACCTGATCGTCGACAGTGTCTACCTCAACTCCGGTCGCGGATGCATCAATTGCTCCGGCGTCTGGGCGTCGCGACATACCGAAGAGATCGCCGAGGCGATCGCGTCGCGGGTCGGCCCTATCGAGGTGAAGCCACCCGAGGATCCCGAGGCGGCGCTCGCGGCGTTCACCGTGCCCGGACAACCGCAGGCCATCGCCAAAACGATCGAGAAATACGCCGAGGAATCCGGCGTGACAGACGTGACGGCGGCGTTCGGAGAGCGGCTCGTCGAACACGACCGCTGCGCCTACATCCGACCGTGGGTGTTGCACTGCGATTCGCCGGACCGGGCTGCAGCGAATACGGAGTTCATGTTCCCGTTCGTGACCGTCGTCGAGTGCCCACAGGAGCAGATGATCGGGCGAATCGGCGGCACGCTGGTCGCGTCCGCGATCACCGAGGACACGTCGTGGCGTCGCGAACTGATAGACGCGACGAACATCGACCGCCTCAACCTCGGCGCCATCCCGACGATCAAGCTCGACTGGCTGCAACCGCACGAGGGGAACATCATCCAGTTCCTGTACCGGGCGCGCTCGTTCCAGATGAGCTGACGTGTCCGACCTTTCGCATCCCAACGAGTTCGAGGCGTACGAAGCCCAACGGCGCACGCGCGTCGTCTTCGGCGCGAACTCCGTCGACAGGCTGGGCGAGCTCGTGCTTCAGCAGGGCGCCCAGCGCGCGTTCCTCGTCACGGATCCCGGCCTGGTCGCCGCCGGTCACGTCGACCGCGCCGAAGTTGCGCTTCAGGGCAGCGGACTGGAGGTGCGGCGCTTCGATGACGTGCCCGAGAACCCGACGTCCGACGATGTCGAGCACTGCCGGCAAGCACTCGGCGACTGGGACGCTCAAGTCCTTGTCGGGTTCGGCGGCGGCAGCAGCATCGACGTCGCGAAGGGGTGCAACTTCGTCCGCACCGGCGGAGGCCGCATGGAGGACTACTGGGGCGAGGGCAAGGCGAGGGGCGAACTCATTCCCTTGATCGCTGTGCCCACGACCGCCGGAACCGGCACCGAGGTGCAGTCGTTCGCGCTGATCGAACAAC
>CAYYAQ010000072.1:0-25160 GCA_964469555.1 uncultured candidatus Brocadiaceae bacterium
TGCCTACATCGCGTTGACCTAGCGCACTGGGAATGTTGCCATCGGCCACGAACCTCGCCCGATAGCCACGGCTGAACTCGGAGTCGGCGTTGATCCTCGCCCTCAGCGCGTGATTGACCGGCGGCTGACTGGCCAACGCGGCTCCTGTTCCTGTGAGGGAGAGTAGACCGAGGCAGCACGAGACCTGGAAAACACTCACCGGGCATCCCCACAGATGGTGCTTGGGAAGACAGGGGACTGGAAACTCCTTCCTCGCTGCTGACAGACTATCGGGGACATGTTGTGTGGCCGATGTGTTGGTCGCTTCGGCTGACGCGGATCTTGCGCGTTTGAGTCCGGAGTGTAGCTGACGGAGAGGTTCGCAAGTCTCAACCTGAGCGGAAACCACACGACGACCATTGACCACCACGCAAAGGTCACGGTTGGCTCAGTGGGATCAAAGAACCTGCACTGCTATCCACCCTCTTGCAAGTTCCCGGAAATCCGGCGCAACGGGTTGGGGTGTGACGCGAGTTGCCATGGGATCCGCAACACGACACTGCCAACTGCACCGGTCAGAGTCTCCATTCAGCCGCGCTCACCTCGCAGGTGCGGAATGCAACCGCCGGACTTGCCAAGGAAGAGCCGGAACGCCGAGGCCAACCTCGATCCTGCAACCGCACAACACTGGATGGGCAAAGTGGGATAACCACGAGCCCAAAATCACCTGTGACCATTCGGGAGTCCCCCACACGGGAGAGAATCCGCCGAGTTCGACGAGCAGGGCCAAGCGCCGATTATTGCCCTGGATCTGGCGCGCTTCGATCCTGGTGAGCTCCCCCTGCCAGCTCTCGGTGCCGGTGGCCAGAGTTATCCCATTCTGCGCATCCAGTATGCAACCCGACCTACGTCACTGTGCCTGTCACGTTTTGGACATGGGGTGCTAACGCTTGCGTACGGGTTCGCTTGGGCTCCTTTTCGACACCGGCGTTCGCGCTGGAGCAAACTCACCGTGAGAAGGTCGTAGCGTGGTGCGAGAGCAGGGCAGGGCGCCTGGATCGGTGACAGTTGTCACGAGATGTTGGCCTGCGGCGTGGTGGTTGACGGCGCTTGCTCGTGCATGCTTCACAGTTGCGTCACAGTCGCTGGCCCTGCGTTTCGGAATGCGCGGGAAGCCGGGACCTGCTGGTACGATGAGGCAATGCAAGATCCAAAGATTATCCAGGGAGGCATGGGCGCTGCGATCTCTGACTGGCGTCTGGCGCGGGCAGTTTCGACTCATGGGTCACTCGGAGTGGTTTCCGGCACTGCACTCGATCAGGTGTTGGCAAGACGCCTGCAACTGGGAGACCCCAGTGGGTGCATGCGGCGCGCTCTCGAAGCGTTTCCGCTACAAGACATCGCGCGTCGCGTAATCGATCAGTTCTTCATCGAGGGTGGCAAAGCTGCGGACGAAGGCTTCCTGAAGAGCCGGATGAGCAGCGACGTCGCGAACCAGGAAGTCGATGAGCTATCGATCATCGCCAACTTCGTCGAGGTCTTTCTCGCCAAGGAAAGCCACTCCGGGATCGTCGGCATCAACTTCCTGCACAAGATTCAGACGCCTCTGCTCGCTGCGCTCTACGGCGCACTTCTGGCGGACGTCGACGTGGTGATCGTCGGCGCGGGTATTCCGCTCGATATTCCGGAGATCCTCGATGGTCTCTGCGCAGGCCGGCCTGTCGATCTTCAACTGCACATGCGAGACAACTCCAGCGGTGAAGCACACAAAATCCACTTCGATCCGAACAACACGTTCCCCGATGGCCCGCCGGTCCTTCGGCGTCCGCGGTTCTTCCCCATCGTGTCCTCGGCGACGCTCGCGTCGCTGATGGTGCGCAAGAGCAAGGGAGGAGTCGATGGGCTGGTCATCGAGGGCCCGACCGCCGGTGGGCACAATGCGCCGCCGCGCGGCCGCGTTTCGCTCGACTCCAGTGGGCAGCCAGTCTACGGGGCCCGAGACACAGTTGACCTCGAGGCGATCAAGGATCTTGAGGTACCGTTCTGGTTGGCCGGATCCTACGGCAGTCCGGAGCGGCTCCAGGAGGCGAGGGATGCTGGCGCCGCAGGGGTTCAGGTTGGGTCGCTGTTCGCCTTCTGTGAGGAATCCGGGCTACGTGAGGATCTACGACGCGCAGTTACCGACGCGCGTGGGGACGTCAAGGTGTTCACCGATCCGCTCGCCTCGCCGACGGGCTTTCCATTCAAGATCCTCGAGATTCCAGGCACACTCGCCAGCACAGAGCGCGCGGCCAAGCGCGATCGACGCTGCGATCTGGGCTTCCTTCGGGAGGCCTACGAGAAGCCCAATGGAGATCTCGGTTGGCGCTGTCCCGCCGAGCACCCGGATGCCTACGTCAAGAAGGGAGGCCGACTCGAGGACACCGTGGGTCGCAAGTGTCTCTGCAACAGCCTGATCGCCAACGTCGGCATGCCGCAAGTGCGGAACCGGACCGAAGTCGCACAACCTCTGGTAACCTGCGGCGATGACCTGTCGGTGATCGCAGCGGTTCTCGATCGCAAGCCTGGCTTGAAGAAGACCTCGTACTCTGCGGCGGACGCGCTCGACTACCTGCTCGACAATCCAGGTGCAACGCCCGTCGACGACCCGGTTGCAACCTACGACACCGTCTCCCGCAGGGAAGTCGCCAAGCAATGATGACCTCGCAGTCCTCACCGGGGATTGAAGGTGGCCTCTACTACTGCTGGCGTAACCCGGGATTCGGAGACCCAGAGAAGTTCAAGGTCCTGCCTCCGGAATGCGATCCCGCCACACATTCGCTCGAGGAACGAAACCGGTTCCAGAAGGCGCAAGTCGCTGAACTCATCACCAAGTACCCAAACGTGTTCTATCTCTGAAACGATGCGCTCGATCCCCAGGTGCTCCCCTCCGACAAGGCCACAGCACTCATCAAGGGGGTGCGCACGAGCGTCCTCTCGAGTTCGAACCGGTGGAGTTGGGAAAAGAAGGGAACTCCCTACATGGACATCGCTGTGACCGAACTCAGGCACTTCAAGGAGGGGAACCAGGCGCCGGGCGAAACCTGTATGAAGCTCGAGCAGAAGTGGTTGTGGAAGAAAGGCGCCCGCTCGGGAAGTGCCAGGGACGCCCGGAATCACCTGGCCAAGGCACACAGCAAGAACGCAAATCTCCTTCTGAACGTCGGTCCGGATACCAAAGGCAACATCACGGAGTCGAGTGTCAAGGCGCTGGCCGAAATTGGCAGGCTGGGGAAAAGGGGGTCGGCAACCGGCACTCCCAACGACAAGGTACCTGCATCATGCCGATAAGCAGACATGGTCGATCGACCAGGCGAACCTGGGGCCTCCCGCGGGACCCTCAACTGCAGCGTCGCGAGTTTCTCAAGATAGCCGGCGGAGTCTCGCTGGCGAGCATCCTCGGCGACTCGCCGTCCACGGCGCTCCAACCGCGCTCGATCTTCGAGAGCAACAGCCCGGAGGTTCTCGCGCTTGCACAGCGCGTGATGAAGAAGTGCGCGCTCTAGAAGATCATGGCGCCCACGCCGCCGCTGAAGAACTCCTGGATTGTCCCTGGCGGGCCCTACTACAAGGGGCAGTGGATCTGGGACACAATGTTCGTGGTCGATCTGTTAAGCATCCTGCCCGACAAGAAGCAACTCATCCGCGATGTCTTCCAGAACTACTGGGACTTCCAGGACCGATGGAACAAGGACGCTCCCGACCACGCCAGGGACATGGTCACAGTGGCCATCAAGACGGAGCCACAAGAGGTCAGGCAGTTTTCGCAGATTCCGATCCTCGCCTGGGGTGTCGAGCGGGTCTACCGTCGCAACGGTGACTCGAAGCTCCTCGAGCAATGCCTCGGCAGGCTCGAGAGGTTCCACGATTGGTACTGGCGCGAGCGTGACCTGCACAACAACGGACTGATCACGTTGGGAGCATACACCGGCAAGCGACAGCACGCGAAGTGGGAGACGTTCGACTACGAGTGCAACATGGACGACCTGCAAATGACCGTCCACCCCAAGCGAAAAGGCCCGAAGGAGGGTGCCTGGTATGCCGACGTCTGCGTGCCGGGCAACAACGCCTATCTGATCATGGCCGAAAGAAGCCTCGTCCGACTGGCAGGAATCGTGGGGGACAAGGGAATGGTTGCGAGACGCAAGGCCCGTATCGCAAGAGGCGTCAAGGGCATGCGCGAACACATGTGGGACGAACAGGCCGGCACGTTCCTCTCCGTCAAGCGCGACACGCTGAAGAAGATTCCGGTCGCGACCATCGGCAGCTGGATCCCTCTCACTGCGCGCGTCCCTACCGATGCGATGGCCGCACGCATGGCGAAGGTGATGACATCGTCCGCCTGGAAAACGCCTCTACCGGTGCCCACCGTCGATAGAACCGACAAGCGCTGGAAATCAGGCGCCTTTTGGCGCGGCGATGTCTGGCCACCGACCAACTACCAGATCGCAAGTGGATTCGCTGGCTACGGGCATCACGACCTCGCTGCCGACATCGCGGACAAGACGGTCGCCAACGCGATCAAGAACGGAATCAGTGAGCACTACGACTCCGTCTCGGGCAAGGCTCTCGGCGTCAGGGACTACTGCATGAGTTGCACCTTGGTCACCATGATGCTCGATGGCTTGACGCGCCGTCACACCTTGAAGCTGCGAGACAAGAAATCTCCACGTTGAGATCGACGAGCAACCGAGGCCGGAAACCCCCTCACCTTCAGGGAGGTCGATGAGCACCCACGCACATGACCCCCTACCTCTTGCGCGTGATGTCACCTCCAGGCGATTGGCTGGTACCAAGATCCGTGGCAAGCCAGCGCATCGACAATGGTAATTGCTAGCCGGCTTGCGCCCCCGGGCCGAAGGACTCGGATCATTTCACGGACTGCGCTTTCGACGCTGGCTGCGTGGATGAGAAGGGTCTGACAGGTCACCATGTCGAGACTGTCGTCGGGCCATGGCAGCGACTCGGCACAACCCACCCGAAACTCGGACCGATCTGCCTGGCCCAATGAGACCGCCCGCTCCCGTGCCCCTTCGACCCAGGTCTCTTCGGGATCCAATCCGTATAGGGTCGTCTCATCACTGAGATGGCGCATCAACCGCTGCCCCCAATGGCTGACGCCGCATCCGACATCGAGGACGGCTTTGACCTCATCAAGGCGCCACTGTTAGGCCATCATCCCGAGGAATTCGTCATTCCACCAAGCGTCCCGCCAGTCACCGTCGAACCCCGTGAGCTTGTGATAATCCTGCTTGCTCAAGGCAGCGCGATACGCTGGGGGATTCGGCTTCGTAATCTATCTGAGGACAGACAACTGGACCTAGACCGGCTCTTCGATCTTCTCCACGCCGAGTCGTGCAGTAAACGCCCTGAGGAATGGAGGTTCCTCGAGGATTCTCATGCCACGAATGTCCTCGATCCGGTCGATCAACATCTCGAATGACTCGATCACCCAGTCCATGTGACTCTGCGTGTAGACACGGCGGGGAAGGCAAAGGCGAACGAGGTCGAGCTTCGCCGGAATCGGTAACCCAGTCCGCTCATCGGTGCCACCGAACATGAGCGTGCCGACCTCCGCCGTTCGGATTCCTCCGACCTTGTAGAGTTCGCACGCAAGTGCCTGGCCCGGGAGCATGTGCAGTGGGATGTGCGGCAGGACTGCTCGCGCGTCAACGTAGACCGCGTGCAACCCGCACGGCCGCAGCGTGGTGACTCCAATCTTCTCCAAGGCAGTCGCGAGATAGCAGGCCGACGCGTGGCGATACGCCAGGTAGTCGGGATCCAGGACTTCGCGAAGGCCCTGGGAGAGCGCGGCGAGATCGCGACCAGCCAAGCCCCCGTAGGTGGGGAACCCCTCGGTCAGAATCAGCATGTTGCGTGCCTTCTCTGCCAGGTCGTCGTCGTTCAGGGCGAGGATTCCTCCCATGTTCACGAGCCCGTCCTTCTTGGCCGAGATCATGCAACCGTCTGCGTAGGAGAACATCTCCTTGACGATCGAAGGGAGGTCACGATCCCCGAAGCCATGTTCGTGCTGTTGGATGAGGTATGCGTTCTCGGCGAAGCGTGCCGCATCGAGCAAAAACGGAACGCCGTGCGCGCGGTAGATCTCCGAGGTCCCGCGGATGTTCGCCATCGATACGGGCTGACCACCGACGGTATTGTTCGTGATCGTGAGCAGTCCGACGGGAACCGAGCCGGGCGATGCAGATTCGAAGAACGCGCGCAGGCCGTCGAGATCCATGTCACCCTTGAAGTCCGCTTCAACCGAAGGAGTTGACGCTGACGAAATCGGAAGGTCTACCGCCTCGGCACCGCGGAACTCGATGTTGGCCTTGGTCGTGTCGAAGTGCGTGTTGTTCGGGATCCTGCTCTCGCCACTCACCAGGATCTGAAACATGATTCGCTCGGCTGCGCGGCCCTGGTGAACAGGAAACACGTGTCTGAATCCCGTGAGATCGCGCACGACTCGCTCGAGTTCACGAAACGACGAACTGCCGGCGTAGCTCTCGTCTCCCGTCATCATCGCCGCCCACTGCGTCGTGCTCATCGCGCCAGTGCCGGAGTCAGTAAGGAGATCGATCGACACGTCTTCCGCGTCGATGCGAAACAGGTTGTAGTACGCTGAATCGAGAATCCTCTCTCGCTCAGATTCGGTCGTCATCCGAATCGGCTCGATCGTGCGAATCCGAAACGGCTCGATAATGGTCTTCATGGTTCGCCGAACGAGGCAACGGCCTGACTTATTTCGAGAGCGGCGCTGCTTGGGGCTCTACCTCTTACGTGACCGGCAGGTATCTAACTCGTCCTCTGTGAAAGACGTCGGGCCCAGACGAGTTGAAGTGATGCATACCTTCTAGACGCGTACGCGCCGTGCGTCCGCCAGAACCGATCCATGGCTGTCGAAATCCTATTGGACGTCCGCGATCTGCTTTCTCCGGTCGGTCTGGAAGTCGTTCTCGGCGCACTCGACGAACTACGCGAGGGTCACTACTTGCGCGTCGTTCATCGCGACAGCCCTCAGTGTCTGTGCGAATTAACCGATCGGCTGGGTTTCGACCATCTGCTCCGCCCGACAGACGAGTCGACGTTCAACATCTTCATTTGGCTTTCCACGGATCACGTCGCCGCGCTCACCGTGCAAAAAGTCACGGACCGGGAAGAACCTCGCATGTCCTGAAAGAAGTCCCACATCCGATTATTCGTAGAGTACATGACGTTCCCCCGATTTGGTGCACAGCTTCTGAGAGGCGAAGATGCCTCAGGAGCACATCATGTCAGGACGCAAGAGCCGGAAGTTCACCGACGCGCACAAGGCTGAGGCCGTACGGCTCGTACGTGAAGTTGGGAGTATCGGCCAGGTCGCCAAGGACAGCGATCAGCGTTCGAGCTGATCGCTGCGGAGAAGGCCAGATACCCAAGCTCGTTGATGTGTCGAGTGCTCGAGGTCTCGCGTAGCGGGCTGTACGCCTGGCGTCGCCGGCCCACTACGAGTGTTCGAGAAGCTGCTGATGCCGAGCTGCTCACACGAATCCGTTCGGTTCATGAAGCCAGCCGAGGTAGGTAGGGAAGTCCGCGAGTACACGCGCAACTGCGGTACGACGGTGACTCTGTTGGGCTCAATCGTGTCGAGCGAGAGATGCGCGGGGACGGCATCCAGGCGCAGGTACGGCGATGCTTCCGGTGAACCACGGACTCGAAACACGACTACCCGGTCGCAACCAACTCTCTCGATAGGCAGTCCAACCCAGAGCAACCGGACCAGGTCTGGGCCGCCGACATCACGTACGTCTGGACGCTCCAGGGTTGGCTGTACCTCGCTGTGGTGATCGACCCGTACTCTCGGCGCATCGGCAAGGCAACCCTTCGAAGCCCGGCTCCTCGGAGGCAACGGGCCACCGTATACCGACTCCGATGGCGTCGTAACCAACCTGTTCGGTCTGCACCTGGTCAACAAGGGAGGCGACCCCACGACCTTCGAGATCGAATCCGAAGATGCCGAGGGCATCGAGCTACTCTCCTCCTTACGAGAGGTGTCGTTCGCGCCGTTTGTGGATCGGCGCGTTCCGGTCATCGTCCGGGTGCCGTAAATCCACTACCATCAGCCGGGACGGCTGTCGTTCGCGGTGCGAGTTGGTGATACGCGTTCCGAGATCTCCTCCCCCATCGCCGATCCGAAGTGAAATTCGACGCTCACTCCCGTCATTGTGGTGAGTGGAAAGGCCAATCGAGGAGTGCGCAATGACAAACGACCTCATGCAGATCGGAGAGTTCGCCAAGAAGGCCGAGACCAACCTGCGAACGCTCCGATACTACGAAGAGTTGGGGCTGATCAAGCCGGTCCGGCGCAGCAACGGCAAGTTCCGCTACTACACTGTCGACCAACTCAAGCGCGTCGAGGCTATCAAGCGACTGCAAGGTCTTGGCCTCGCGCTCATCGAGGTCCAGGAGATCATGGCCCCGGCGCCTTCGGAGATAACCAGCGCCCTGGAGCAGATGCAATCAGGCCTCGACAAGCAAATCGAGCTCGTCAGCAAACGCATCGCCTCACTACAGACGGAAGCCGAGGAGCTCTACGCCGCGCGCGCCAAGTTGGATCAGTGCAAGACGTGCAGCCACGAACTCGGCGGATCGGCATGCAGCCCATGTTCGGTGGCGAACCCTGCCGCGATCGCCATCCTACGCTCGATGGGAGGATAGGCATTTCGTCCGTCTCCCCCCCAGCAAGAACCCGACATCGCGCCAGTCACGGCCCGTCGATGATGCGCGACCCGGCATGGAATTGGCTGCGGACGGTCACCTGAGCCGAGGATTCAAGATGAGCCAAGAAGAGGAGGGTAGCCCCAAGCTGCCCAAGAGAGCAAATCATGCCCACCAAGAACGAACTGGATCTCGCCAGGACAGCCGTGCTCTTCATCGGCTACCAGAACGACTACTTCGCCACTGACGGTATCCTGCGCGATGTGATCGAGAAGCCCGGCCGGGCGGCCGGTATCCTCAGCACCAGCGTGGCCCTGATCGAGGCCTTGCAGGCCTCCGAGGCACTCCTGGCTTCCACGCCGATCCTATTCACTCCGGACTACTCGGAACTGGTGGAGCCCGTGGGCATCCTCGCTGCGATTCGCTCACTGGGCGCTTTCAAGGCGGGGGAAAAGGGCAGCGAGACGATCCCCGAACTCAAGCGCTTCGGCGATCGCATCATGGAGGTTCCGGGCAAGCGCGGCTTGAATGCTTTTTCCAACACAAAGCTCGACGAGATATTCCGCAGACGGGGCATCCGCGATGTCGTCCTGGCCGGAGTGGTAACTTCGATCTGCATCGATTCCACCGGCCGTGCGGCCCACGAACGCGGCTATCGCGTGCATGTGCTCTCCGATTGCACAGCGGGTCGCAGCACGGTGGAACAGTCCTTCTACTGCGAGAGTATTTTCCCGCTGTACGCCAATGTGATCGAGAGCGATGACCTGTTTGGGAATGGTGATTGATGGCGGCTGGCGAGGAGCAACGACCCAATCAGGACGAACTCGACTCCCAGACGCGCTACCGTCTGGTGGAGCAGTTGGCCGAATCCCAACGCCTCTACCGCACCCTGGCAGACAACACGACCGCTGTTATCTGGTCCATGGAGATGGACCTGACCCTGACCTATGTCAGCCCCTCGGTGGTGGGCTTGACCCATTACAGCGTCGAGGAGTACGAGGCCCTGCCCGCTGCCGAGCGCTACGGTCCGGAGACCCTCGCGGCCATCAAGAAGGCCGTCAGCCAGGATGCGGCCTCTGACGGTAGCGTCCCCAATAGCACCCTGTTCGATGTGGAATTGCCGCGCAAGGGCGGTGGCTCCGTGCCAGTCGAGGTGACGACCTGTTTCATCCGCGACGATAACGGCCAGCCCACCGGCATCATTGCCGTGGCCCGTGACATCTCCGAACGCAGGCGGGCTGAGAAGCAGCGCCTGGAACTCGAGGAGCAACTGCACCAATCCCAAAAGATGGAGTCCATTGGCCGTCTGGCGGGTGGCGTGGCCCACGACTTCAACAACCTCCTGTGCATCATCCTGGGCTACTCGGACATGATGCAGTTCGAGGAGTCGCTCAGCGACGAGCAGCGCGGCTATATCCAGCATATTTTCACTGCCGGACAGCGCGCCAAGGCCCTCACGCAGCAGCTCCTGATGATGAGCCGCAAGCAGGTCGCGCACCTTGCTCGCATCGACATCAACGAGCAGATCGAGGAGTCGTTGAAAATGTACCGGCGCCTGCTCGAGGAGGACATCACGCTCCATTTCAGGCCCGCGGTTGACTTGCCGATGGTCATGGCCGACAGCGATCAGCTCGGTCAGATCCTGGCCAACCTGCTGGTGAACGCGCGCGATGCTTTGAATGCCTGCGCCGCCGAGCATCGCGAGCGCTTGATTCGCATCTCCACCGCGGCTGTTCAGGTAGACGGTATGCTCGCCCGCAGCTTGGGTCTGGAGCACGGCCCGTACATTTGCATCAAGGTGGCAGACACGGGTTCGGGCATGGATGCCGCGACCCAGGTTCAGGTCTTCGAGCCCTTCTTCACAACCAAGAGCAAGAGCGAAGGCACTGGCCTGGGGCTCTCCACGGTTTACGGCGTGGTGGGGCAAAACGAGGGCGCCATCCGCCTGACCAGCGAGCTGGGGCTGGGGACGACCTTCGAGATATTCTGGCCGGTTCTCCACGGTAGCGCGGACACCGCTGAAACTCCCGCCACGCAAGAGCGCCGAATCGTCAGAACGGGTAGTGAGTTGCTGCTCTTGGTGGAGGACGAGATAGGTGTGTTGCAGTTCTCGCTCAAGGTCCTGACCAGTTTGGGCTATCGAGTCGTGGCTGCAAAGAGCGCCGAGGATGCCCTCGAACTCCTGGAGAACGGCGCCGTCGTGCCCGACATGCTGCTCAGCGACGTGGTCATGACGGGCATGAATGGCAAGCAGCTATCGGACCGGGTTCTCGAAATGTTCCCCGGTCTGCCCGTGCTCTACATCTCGGGCTACGACAACAACATCGTCGCCCGCCATGGTATCCTCAGCGACGGCGTGGAACTGATCGAAAAACCATTCACTGCCACCGAATTGCAGCGCAGGGTGAGAAAGCTACTGGACCACAGTCGCTCGAGTCGTTCACGCTAAGCCATGCCATGGGCAGTCCCATCAGAGGACAAGAGCCGGCCATCCAGACCAGGGGGCTATCGTGTAGCTTCGGGAGCCTCGTCGCCGTCAACAAGCTCAACCTGACCGTGGCGCCGGGGACTTTCCTGGGCTTTTTGGGAGCCAATGGCGCGGGCAAGTCCACCACGATCAAGATGCTCACGGGGCTCCTGCGGCCCAGGAGGATGGGCATTCCAAGCTGCAATTCCGTGCGTCTCCCCCAGCAAGACATCGCCGCCAGTCACGGCCCGTCGATGATGCGCGACCCGGCATGGAATTGGCTGCGGGCGGTCACCTGAGCTGAGGCTTCAAGATGAGCCAAACCGGGCGCATCTTCGAACCCGCGCACCACGGCGTCGACGAGACCACCGGGATGATCCGCGGCGAGAACCCCGAGTCGTTCCGGGGCCGGGTGCTCGAGCTGTGCTTGGAGTACCCTTGGTGTAGGTCGCGCCGGCCGCTGCCGTGGCCCGAGCCATTGCACCGTGTACTCGAGGCCGTTCGTCACCGTGAACGGGAACGGGCGCCTCGACTTGGAGTCGATGAATCCGAACTGAACGGCGAAGACGAGACCCTTCGGCGCGTTGCCCGGGATCGGCACCGGCAACGTGAACGCTCCCTCGGCCCGGGACGCGTTGCCCGCCGCCGTCGACGCGACCGCTTCGATCTGAATCGCCGTGCGGAAGAGGCAGTTCGGCGCACCGAGTCTTCCACGGGTCGATATCCCACGGCGTGGAATCCGGATCTCGTCGTGGGGTATTGAGTCCGCGCCCGGGCGACGAATCGCCTAGCATTCTGAACGACCATGCATACCTACACACTCGGTATCGCGTTCCTTCTCGCGTTTGTCGCGCCGGCCGCCGCCCAGGCGTCCGTTCTCCTGAAGTCCGTCGACGCCCTCGAGCGACACATCACGGGAACCACGCCGCTGTCCGCGACCCAGATCGATGCACACAAAAAGACCATCGACGCGAACCGCAACTACTTCGCCAGCAGCCAGATCACGATCCAGGCATGCTTCCGACTCGTGTCGACCTACGACCGCCTGATCGGTCCGCTCTGGGTGTCGCGCGGCCAGTTCGATCGACGCACCGCGACCAACGACATCCACTGGACCATCTACCACGTGATGCAGTACGTGGTGGACGAGATCTACACGCCGGTCGCTCTCGCGCAACACGAGAGCGTGTTGAAGGGGTTCAAGTTCGGCTGCTCGGCCAACTTTCCCGGTGCCGTCAGCCCACCATCGAATCCGAACACGGCGCACACGGTCAACGTCAACGGCAGCTTTCCGGACACCTGGGGCCGCATGGTCATGCACGAGGACCGGGCGGCGCGCAAACCGACCGGAACGTACCTCGCCCCCGGATCGATCGGCATCGTCACGGTCCCGAGCTCGCTTGTCGGCAAGGGCTACCAGATCCGGGTCGGCGCCCACTCCTGGGACATGACGAAGCGACCATGGGTTCGGCGACTCGACCGTTCGACGACCCTCTACGACATCAAGTCGACGACGACCAAGGTGGCGAGCCCGCTGGGCGGTGGGATCTACATCGAGGTCCCGCCCGGCGCAAACGCGGGGGTCGTACAGGTCTCGGTCAAGAACGCCGTGCGCTCGCCGTACTTCTCGGCGAAGAGCTTCCACAAGACAACGCTCACCGAGTGGCGGAACGTCGAGCGCCACCACAAGGGGCCGTGGGCCGACTTCCAATCCGACAAGTTCATGATGCAGGTGCCGACCGGGTGGATCTACAACCTGAGCGACCCGGTCACGCTCATGCAGAAGTGGGACGCGGCGATGGACGCGACGAACGACCTGATGGGCTTCCCGCGCATCCGGGGCAAGGAGGCGCACTACGCGCAGGTCGACGTGATCTTCCGCGCGTCCGCCTACGCGCCGGGCTACCCCTCGGTGAACATCACCTACAACCCGAAGACGACCTACAACGGCAACCACACCCATCACCTCGTGCGCGGTCCCAAGAACGCAGGCTACTACGAGTTCCACGAGATGGGGCACGGCTACCTGTTCCAGAAGTTCTCCGGCGAGACCGAGTCCAACGTCAACCTCCTGCACGTCGCCGTGTGGAACCAGAAGTTCGGCTACGACCTCGACACGGCGTTCCGGTCCTCGATGGGGTTTGGCAGCAACGCATACCGCACGCTCGAAAACACCGCCGTCGCCTGGATGACGGTGCAGAACTTCAAGTACCAGCGGCCGATGGCGTCCGGCGAGAAGGCCTACCAGCTCAAGGGCCACGCGAAGTTCGTCGAGGTCGCGCGGATGTTCGGCTGGAAGGTGCTCGGCGATTACTGGAAATCGTTCAACGAAGACTACGAGAACAAGGTCTCGATCAAGACGGACACCGACAGCCTGCTGTTCCGGATGACGAAGCACGTCGGCGTCGACGTGACGCCGCTCTTCCACTTCTGGGGCATCCACCCAAACAACAGCGGCGCGCTGCGGCTGCGTATCCAACAGGCGAAGATACCGTCATCACCCGCGGTCCTCGCCGTGCTGCGCAAGTACATGTCCCTCGTGCCGTCCGATAACGCGGCGTTCCAGAGCTTCGCGCGTTCGTGGTGGGGTCACGTGCCACGCAGCACCGGGTACTGGACCGAGCGGGACCACGCGTTGATCTGGAACACGTACGACGAGAAGCACGCCGAACTCGTCCGCGCCAACATCGGCAAGATCATCCGGATCTACTTCCCGAACCAGGGTGCCAGCGTGACCGAAGTCGGCAAGGGTTGCATCGCGTCCGGCAAGTTGCCGCGCCTGACCGCTTCGGATCCCACGATCGGCACGAAGGAGATACTGATCCTGTTCGACGTGCAGCAGAACATCCCGGGTCTCATCCTCCTCGGCGTGCCCCACGCGGGCCTCAGCGTCGGGTTCGGCTGCAATCTCTACATCGACCCGGGCCTGCCGACCATTCCGCTCACGGGCACGACAACGAACTTCGGGCTGATCATCACGACCGGGTTCTCGATCACGACGTCGATGTTCGGCACGGTCGTCGGCGCACAGGGTGCGGTGCGCGATGCCGCCACCGGCCCGTTCGGGTTGGCGCTGAGCAACGGGATCGTGTTGAAGGCCGGGTTCTGACTCGAGGATGGCAACGCCGCCAACAGCGACAAGAACGTCACCGGGCCAGTCACACGCCTGGAGAAAGAGACGCCGCGCGCGGAAGTGATTGCTGGGTCGTTACACGCGACCACGACTCTGAGGTATGGTGGGTCCAATAAAGTTGTTCTCGCTACGCCTCGCCCGCTACATCGGAACGGATCATACCATGCAGCGCCACCTCGTCATCTTTCTCGGATTCGCCCTCTCCCTCGTTCTCGCACCCGCGGCACCGGCACAGCCGACAGGATTCCCGAGCGTGACCCAGATGGTCACCGAGATGGACGCCGCGGCGAAGGCCTTCCCCAAAATCTGCCAACTGGTCAATCTGACCGCCAAGTACAGCACGCCCAAGACGCACCAGGGGCGCAGCATCTACGCCGTCAAGATCAGCGACAACGTCGGGCAGGAGGAAGACGAGCCCGCGTTCCTCATGGTCGCCGCACACCACGGCAACGAGTACGGCACTCCGACCGTCCCCCTCGACGCGATCTCTCGCCTGACGAAGGGCTACGGCAAGGACCCGGAGATCACAGCTCTCGTCGACCGATACGAGATCTGGATCGCACCGCTTTGGAACGTCGACGGCTACCACACCTCACGCCACAATCGGCGCCCCGGAGGCACCGTCGATCTCAATCGCAACTACCCATTCCTGTGGAGTTCGGCTTGCAACACCGGCGTCAAGGGTCCGAGTGCGGGGTCGGAGCCGGAGACCAAGACGATGATCGCGTGGTCCGAGGACCAGCGATTCACCAAGGTACTCGACTACCACAGCTCGGGTCGGGAGACGCTGCACGGGTACCGCTGCAACCTGCACCAGCTGCGCGCCTATCTCCAGAGCGAAGCCATCGCGCTGTCGCAGGCATCCAGCTATGGCGGGCGCAACCGCGGTCCGAGTTCCAACGGCGAGCACTACCAGTGGCAACTCGGCAACTTCAGCAACTACGCGTTCCTGACCGAGATCAGCAACACGCAGCGACCGACGCGCGCCAGTGCGGACGCGGAAGCGACGCGGCTCTGGCCCGGCACGGTCTGGATGCTGCAGCGGCCGATCCCAGTGTGGGGTCACGTCATCGACGCGGTCTCGAGAAAACCGCTCATGGCGAACATCAGCTACGTCGAGAACCCGTTCACCCAGGGCGAGCGGAACCGCAGTGAACCGCTGTTCGGACGCTACCACGCCTTCCTGCCGAACGGTCGCCACACGCTGCGATTCGCGCACCCGGGCTACGTCACGCAGGACGTCCCGGTGACGGTGACCAGCGGCGGCGTCCAGGTCGAGATCGCGCTGGTGCCGCACGTGGTTCGGTTCGGTCGCGGATGCTCGGACTCCTTGGGGCGCGATCTGCGCCTCGACTTCACCGGCGAGTTCCGGGTCGCGCGGAGAGTCGACCTGAGCGTCAACTCCGCCGTGGCCCGGCCCGCGATCGTCATCGCGGGTGCCAGCGATCGCTTCTGGGGCTCCATCCCCCTGCCGCTCGACCTGGGGTTGATCGGGGCCACCGGCTGCCGGCTGTGGGTCGCGTTCGATGTCGTAGTCGGCACCATCCCCGCGACCGGAAGGCTCGGGATCAACGTGCCGAACAACCCGGTGATCGCCGGCCGGACCATCTTCTGGCAGGCCTGGATGCACGATCCGGCGATCCGGCGGCCGACCCCGATCGCGACGTCCGACGCGCTGCGGACGACGATCGCCAGGTAGTGAGCAACAGACACGCACAAACCAGCACCCATGTCGCCGACACGTGGGAATGGAACGGCCAGGACTGGGCGCGCATCAACACGGCGAATTCGCCATCGGCTACACCCCACTAGAACTTCTGGCGTCGCACTTCGCTGACCACGATTCGCGACTTGCTGTCCACGTACGCCGCGCGACTGGTCAGGACCGATCCGATCGGCAGCGTGTTGTTCGGAGCCGAGAACGCGTAGCCTCCGTTCGCATCGGTCAGCACGTGCACGGGCGCCGCTCCGAGAGGAAGGTTGATCAGCGGAAGCACGTCGACACCGAGCCCGATGATCGGACCACAGCCCGGGACACCGCTGTTGTCGAGAGAGAACAGGATCCACAGGTGGCTCGACGGGCGTGCCCCGCTCACGGACAACTTGACGTCGCCCTTACCGGTCGATGAGAGGCTGTAGCCAAACTCACCCGTCGCCGTCGTCGGAAAGCCCCGCTCGTCGTAGAGCACCAGACCGAGATGTGTCTGCAGCGTGCCCACGAACGGACCGACGACAAGGCGTCGCTCGCCGCCCTTGGGGCTCGTCGTCCGCGCGCGGAACGCCTTGGGGTCGGCAACCACGAACACGGAGCCACCGTTGGAGAGGACGGTGCCCGGCTCGAACGTGAACTCGATCCCACTCCCCGCACCACGTAACGACCATCCCGAGATGTCCATCGCTTGCTTGTGGCAGTTCACGATCTCGACGAACTGTTCTTTCACGTTCCTCGACACCGGATTGACTTCGATCTGACCAAAGCCCATCCCAAACCCGAGGCTGGGTTGCTTGGCGGGGATGATGCCCGCCGGCGCGCCGTGTTTCGTGAACAGGTGGGTTCGCCGCCCCGCGAGGTAGGTGTTGGCCAGGATGTCGAGAGACTTCGCGAAGTCGAGGGTGCGGTTCCCGTATGCAGGCACGCCCCACTTTTTCTGGTCGAGCGCCACCGCCGCCGTCATCTGCGGTTTCAGCGTGGCGATGCGCCTCTCGAAGTAGCGATTCGCCTTGGGCGTCGACGCCTCATTCAGGATTTGATCCATCAGCGTACGCAGACGACGCAAGTACATCTCCCGGATCCGCGGCACGCTGTGCATCGCATGCACCAGCCGGTTGTAGAAACGATCGAAGTTCAGGTGGCTGGCATCGCCGAACAACGGATGGCTCTGTGGGTCCCATTTGTAGTAGATGACATCGTTCAGGACACCGCCACTGCGCGTGTAGTTGCGTCCGAAGGTCAGGTCCTTATCCCAGGGCAAGAACCGCCACTCCTCGTCGCCCTCCGTGTCACGGTAGATGTAGTAGTTCTTATGGACGACATCGTTGTCGTGCATGATCACGATGCACGCCCAGTAGTTGATGCACGCCGGGATATCGATGTTGTCCCAGAGATACGTCTCCCTCAGGGCGGTGTTGGAGTTGTTGACTCCCGCCATCAAGTTGATGAGGTCGTTCCAGTTCTCCCCGCGGCGCGTCTTCTTCTCGTTCCGACTCTTCGAGGCGGTCGTGAAGGTGTTGTAGACCTTGTAGAGGGCACCATTGGGATCGAGATCCTGACGGTCGAGGTAGTCCTCGTCGACTTGCTCGATGAAGATCGACACCATGTAGAACTGTCCGTTGAGTTCCTGCCGGACAGGGAACGTGAAGCTGTATTTGACGCCGGCATCCCGGAACGTCTCGTGGGCGAGGATCTGCCGAAGGAACGCCTTGTCCGCGTACGTCGAGTTGATGTTGATCTCCTCGGCACGCCCGACGTTGGGATCGAAGCGGAAGTGGTTGCCCTTGTTGAAGTCGAACTTCAGCGACTGCTTCTTGTACCACTTCGAGGACCCACCCCGGTTGCGGACGAACACGTTGTCGTAGAACTCGCCGCGGAACGCCACGGAGCAGCGCGTGCCAGTCGTGGTGATCGCCGCGGCGGGGTTCGCGGTCCACCAATAGAAGACGGGGATGTCGTGGTTGACGCTCGGGTCCTCGACGTTCGTGCCGTAGTACCGCGGTGAATTCGACGCCGAGAGGTAAGGCGGCGATTCCGCCGTCGGGCCACCCTGGATCGTGGACTCGACGCGCCACCGAACCATCTGACCAGCGCTGAAGAGGCTCTGTGGAATCAGGCCCGTCCACCGGCCATCGTTGGCGGTGACATCCGGTGCCTTGCCGTCGTCGCGCATCGCCGTCGTCGCTTCGGACCCGTAGTGGACCCGGTACTTCAGTACGACGCTACTGACCGTGGCGTTGTTCGGGTTGACGATCCCCGCCGTAACGACGCAGTCGGTGTTGGCCTTGAGGGAGACGGGGCTGTGCGTGACGTCGCCGACGACGGCGCCACCCAGGCCATTGGCGCGACCGGGCGTTGCCGTTGGAAAGTAGACCCGCTTGGTCGTCAAACCAGGCTTGAACTCGAACCCGTAGCTGACGTCGGCGAACTGTGGTGGATACCGAAAGCCGTGGTCGGAGACGACCTTGCCACCCGCATCGACGAGGCCGATGTACTCGCCACCACTCTTCAACTTGAAGTTCGTGTGCAACTCCTGAAGCGAGACCGCACGGTCCTTGGCGGAAGCGAACACGACGAGGTATCCACCCGCGACTATCGTCGTAGGATTCGGGAACGCCCACTTCTTGAGGCTGGCACTGTCGTCGGTCAGGAACCACCCCGTCAGGTTGATCGACGCACTGGTCGGGTTGTGGATCTCGACCCAATCCGACGCGTCGCCGTCGCGGTCGGTGATCGTGGCGTTGTTGTCCGCCATGAACTCGGCGATGACCGGCGCGGCCTGACCGGCAGCGGGACACACCAGGAGCGAGATTACGACCGGGAACAGGATTCGATGCATGCGTGAGCAGCCTTGGGGGACGCGGCTCACGGCAGACAATATCCCAGGGCGCGCCGGGTCACAATCGCCTCACTCAGCGGATCCGTGATTCGTCGCGCCTGCCTCGCTGCCATCAAATGGTCGGCATGGCTCGGGCATCATCGATGGGCCGTGACTGGCGGCGATGTCGGGGTTCTTGCCGGGGGAGTCGCCGAAATTGCAGCTTGGAACGTCCATCTCTTCCAGCGGTGGGCTTTCCAAGCCGAGGCTATCGGAACCCAACATGAATCCGCATTGCTCCACGGGCGACACTGAGAAAATCAATTGCGCTCGTAAAACCAACCGAGCTTCGGGGCAACCTCCCCCGAGCCCTCACTCGCTGCGCTCGCCAGGCTACTCCCGACAATTCCGACCCACTCAACCCCATGAGTTTCCACGACCTCTCGTCTCGCACCGACTTCACTCTCCCGCCAAAGCCAAAGCGCGTGCCGAGGATCTCGTCCCGAGTCGGCGGTCTCCTGCTCGTGTGCAGCCTGCCGGCGCAGAAGATCCACGTGGTGGACGCGTCGGGAAACGCCGGCCAGTACAAGACGATCACCGCGACCGTCAATGCGGCGAGTGACAGCGACCAGATCTTCGTCAAGAAAGGCGTGTATGCCGAGTTCGTCGTGTTGAACGGCAAGGCCGTAAACGCTCTCGGGATCGCGCCGAACGTCAACGTCTCCAACGCCGACAGGAAATCCAACCCCGGGGAGATCCTGAAGAAAGAACGCTCGGTTGGGCTGGTCGAAGGCAAAGAGGAAGATGCTGTCGAAGTTGGGCGGCAGCGCGTGAGCGCCGAGGGAGTATCCAGGTGACGTTCCCGATACGGAGGCCGAGACCAGAGGCTCATCCCCCGCGCGCGGAGTGCCGGTCACCAAGTCGAAGCGGATGGAGCCGCCTCGTTTCCGGCGTCACCTCCTGATCGGTACACACCCCGCCCACTGCCGGCACCTCCTCCGGCTGAACTCCGCCGGGCTCCCGGCGGTCGCGTTTCGCACGGACTCATCGGATCGGTGATCCGAGGGGCCGTGTGTCATTTGCGCTACTTGTAGAAAGCGAAGCTCGTCACTTCGCCGATGTTCACCGCGGTGCTCGCCTCAACCGCCTGCCAGTGGACCAGAAATCCGACCAGGCCAGGATCGTTCGGAATCACCGGCTTGAAGTTGTATGAGCCGCCGCTGAAGGTGCTGACAAACAACTGATGGATGGCACCCGAGAGCCACCAGGCGCCACCGAAGCCGCCGATCTGCACGCCGCTCGTGAGCTTGCCGGTGCCGATGAACAGACCAAACCTGTTGTTCGCCGTGCCATGGATGTCGATGTTGGCGGGGGCATTGATCTTTCGTTCGCCGCGCGGGTGGACGATCGGCCGGATCGGGGATGCCGTCAGCAGGATGTTGTCGATGAACACATGTGGGGTGCGGGAGCTGGAGTAGTACTTGCGGCTGAAATCGACCTTCAGCTCTTTCTGCCCGGTAGTCGCGGCCTTGAACGTGAAACACATCCGCGCCCGCGGCGCGGTGTTGCCGGTGTAGCGGCCGAAGTCGTGCTTGCCGACCGAAACGCCGTCGACAAACACCTCGACGAGTCCGGCATCGGCGTTGCCGGTCGCCGGACTCTGGATATTCTCGACCTGCACGTCGGCGGTGAACAGGTACTCGAGCGTCTGCACGAACAGGATCTTCTGTGCGATGGCGTTGCCGGGCCAGTAGCCGTTTGGCCGGCGGGTCTGCCCGGCCTTGCCGCCATGCAGACAGTTGAAGGTGTAGCTGGCACCCGCGCCAGCGCAGTTATGCTGGGAGACCTGGGAGGCGAGCGTGTAGCCAGACTCGACCCACGGGGCGATCGTGGTGGTCTCAAAGTCACCGTTGACGACCAGATTGTTCTGGGATGGAAGGGTGCATGCGAGAGCAACGGCAGCGATGCCTGGCAGGCCTGAGGTGGAGAGTTTCATGGGTTTGCCTTCGAGAAGATTTGGGAAGAGAAGTGACAGAGCAACTAGTCCGTCTCGAGACGCTCCATCATGCCAAAACCTGGGGAGAGCGTTACTGCCAATATAATATGAGGTGTTTACGGCCCGAGAGATTTAACAGCGATCGCATGGTTCGCGATGGGAGCACAGAGTCGCTGCGGCGTACGTCCGTAGCGCAACCCCTAAGCCACAGCCACGATGGATCCGTGAATCCCCCCTGTCTTCACCTGTTACGAGAAACTCGTCAGTCAGGAGAAGCGATGGAGGCTGCTCGATTCACGAGATCACGTTGCCGGCCTCACGACATTTCGTGCAGACTTGTTCCCCACCACCTCCGACGAACATAGACGGAAGCCGACCAGAGCGGCGCATATTCCAGTGGCACTCGCCAGGGTCTTCACCAACAGATTCGTCCGGGGGCAGGCCCCCTGGCCCAAGCTAGTGGTATTGCCGGAACTCCTCGGGGTAGCAGCTCTGCCAGCTGATCTTGCCTTTCTCGCGGTCATTGAGGAAGTCTGGCGCGGTGAACACGCCGATGCCGTCGAGGCAGGTGAACAGGCGAGCAGCGATTCCCGCGGCTGGCTCGCCGAGTTCGCTGGCCAATCGCTTGTCGATGCCGTCCAAGTCGGTGGAACCATCGATCAACTCGAGGAAGCGCCGGCTGATACCGTCGACGATGATGCCGCAACCGGTGCCGGTGTCAGGCGCCATGAAGAACACGTAATCGGTCGCGCGCGCCGGCAGGCCCAGCATCTGGGCAGGTGTGAGCCGCGGGAACAGATCGTGCATGTCGTGACTGAAGACCTGGCAGTCGAGGTCGCCACCGAGCCTCGGCACCTGGCTGCCGTCGGTGGGCTCGAGTTCCATCACGTCCTCGCGTCGCGCCTTGTAGAAGCGGTGCAGCTCGGGATAGGGCTCGTTGAAGTAGATGTCTCGCACGTCCGCGAAGAAGGCGCCCGGCCAGGTCCGTCCGCGGCGGTAGAGGTGGTAGCGCAGCATCTCCTTGAACAGGTCCGAGACGTCGTCGGCCTCGTGCGCCTCGCACTGCTCACTGACGAACTGCCGCCACAGCTCGGCCAGCGGCTCGACCAGCTCCGCGCTCAGGCGGTGGTTCAGCACGTCGGGGATGCGCTCGTGGTGGCCGGCGTGGTAGACCCTGTAGGCCCAGTCCTCGATCATGTCACCGACCGGGCGGTCGATGAACTGCATCAGCCGGAAGAACTGGCTCTGCAGGATGCGGTGCCAGTCGTTGACCGTGCGTCCGACCTCGACGTCTTGTGGCGTCATGAACTGGGTCGAACGGATCTCGTGGCCCAACTTCTCATCGTACGTGATGTCCCACTTCTCGATCTGGCTCGACAAGGGGGTGCGCGGCAGGATGGCCAGGTTGAAGGACTTGATGTCGGCTGGCTCGCGGGCGTAGGTCCACGACATCGTGTGCTTGAACTCATCGATGCCATCACCGGGCAGGCCCATGATGATCTCGTAGGACAAGATCACGTTCTTCTTGTACTTGATCTTGTCCAGCATCGGCGCGACCTTCGCCGGCTTCCACACCCGGCGGATGTTGCGCATGGTCTCGGGCGTACAGGTCTGGATGCCGCAGCCGATGAAGCACAGGTGTGACTTGTCGATCAGGTCGATGAGGTCTTGGTTGATCAGGGTCGGGAAGACCTCGAACCAGTGCGCGGCGTGCATGTCGAGTTCGATCCCCAGCCCGAGGATGGCCTCGGCGCGAGCATGGCTGTAGTTGAAGGTGGGGTCGACGTTGAACAGGATGCGCGCGTCGTTGGCCTTGAAGTAATCGAACTCGCCGCGCACCCGCTCCATCGAAAACTCGAAGTAGGGCTGGTTGCGCCCGTAGTCGCAGTAGCTGCAGACGAACGGGCAACCCCGTGCAGTCTGGTAGCTCACCCCGCCGCGCATCGAGCAGACGTCCATGACGCCAGTCAGGTAGGGTGAGGCGAACTTGTCGAGGACCTTCTCGTAAGCACGTGGCTTGCTCAGGACCGGCTTGCCGCCCTGGCGCACGCAGAGCCCGTCGATGTCCGACAGGTTCTTCTCTTCGCCTTGTAGAAGCGCCCGCAGCAGCTCGCGGAAGGTCCACTCACCCTCGCCGACGACCACCCAGTCGACCGCCGGGCTTTTCTGGAGGATGTCCTCGTAGTGGTAGCTGACCTCGGGGCCGCCGAGCACGATGCGCAGCTCGGGCAGCATCTTCTTCAACTCGGCGCTGACGGCGAGGATGTCGTTGGTGTTCCAGACGTAGCACGAGAGCCCGACCAGATCGGGCTTCTCGGTAGCGATCGCCGAGGCGATCTCGTGAGCAGACTGGCAGGAGGAATCGTAGTAGTTGTGGACGATGTCGGTATTGGGGCCGATCAACTCGTCTGTGATCGCGTGGGCGTGGACGTAGCCGATCGACAGGAAGTGACTGGTCGTCGTGTAGGCGGTCGTGAACGAGATCGAGACGAGAACTACCTTCATGGGCAAGTGTCACCCGGCGGAACGCCGTGCGGTGAATATGGATGGCGGTCTGGCTATCTAGCGTTATCGGGAGACGGGAGGGTTCAGGAGGAGCCTTGCGCGTTGCACAATGATAGCCGCTTGCCAGCGGAAGTTCTCAGTCCAGACCGGTTGTCGGGTCCAACTCTGTTTGTCAGGGGTGCTGACCCCGAGAATCGCCCCGTGTGACCTTCCCCCGATTTTGGTGCACAGCTTCTGAGAGGCGAAGATGCCTCAGGAGCACATCATGTCAGGACGCAAAAGACGGAAGTTCACCGACGAGCACAAGGCTGAGGCCGTACGGCTCGTACGTGAAGTTAAGAGTATCGACCAAATCGCCAGAGACCTGGATCTGACCGAGTCCGCACTTCGCAACTGGGTCAAACAGGCCGAGATTGACGAAGGCCAGGGCGCCGAGGGTGCCCTGACAACAGAGGAGAAGGAGGAGCTGCGGGTCGATTGGCTTTGACATGCCGACACGATCCCGGTGGCGGCGTCGGATTCGAGATGGACTCACCGGGCGAGAACCCGCGAGACCCGAACCGACATTTTCGTGGCCGTCCTCATGCAACTCCGGCACCACAGGCTATCTGGAACGATGGCTCAGAACGAACGATGTTGATGCGGCGAGAGTCGGGAACAGTAGTGCGAACCTCATCCGCGTTGCCGGATGCCCTTGGCGTCCGCGATCAGTTGCTCGAGAAGGGCCTGCATCTGCGCTGCGCGCTCCTTCTCGGTGGCGATGAGGTTGTTCTGCTCTGAGACATCGGCGTCGAGGTTGTAGAGTTGCGCCTCGACCCTCTTGCCGCGCGGCCGGATGAACTTCCAGGGTCCCTGGCGCAGACCCAGGCCCCGAGCTTCCTCGATCATGTAGGGGAGCCCCTGTTCACTCTTGCCGAGGAACGCAGCCAGAGTGTTGCGGCTGTCGATACCCTGATCGGCTGCGAGCCGGACGTCGAGCATCGCCGCAAACGAGGCGAGGAAGTCGATCTGGTTCACCATCGCTTTCGACTTCCCGGGTTTGATCTTCCCGGGCCACCGGACGAGGAACGGGACGCGGGTACCGCCTTCGTAAATCTGATACTTGCCGCCGCGATAGGGTCCGGAACCATCGTGCCCGCGATCGATTTCGCGCGTCGACGTGCGAACCGTCGTACCGTCTTCGTAGCCGTCGTCATAGACCGGCCCGTTGTCGCTGGTGAAGATCACGATGGTATTCTCGGTGAAGCCGTGCCGGTCCAGCGCAGCCAGAATCTCGCCGGTCGCCCAGTCGAGTTGCACCATCGCGTCGCCGCGATACGACAATTTGCTCTTACCGCGAAAGCGCGGATGCGGTGCGCGGGGCACGTGGATGTCCTGGGAGGAGAAGTAGAGAAAGAACGGCTTGTCCTTCTTGCGGTTGGCGAGGTACTTCTTCGCCCGATCGACGAACACGTCCGCCATCGTTTCGTCGTTCCACAGCGCGGCCTTGCCCCCCCACTGGTAACCGATACGGCCGATGCCATTGATCACCGAGCTGTTGTGGCCATGCGAACTCTTGTAGTAGGTCATCGCCTCGCGGTTCTTCTTGCCGTTCGGATAGACGGTGCCCGCGAAGTCCTTGGGCTTCTTGCCGACGTAGAGTGGATCTGCCGGGTCGAGATTCAGCACGCGGTGGCCGTCGAGGTAGACGCACGGCACCCGATCGTTCGTCGAGGGCAGCAGGAACGACACGTCGAATCCGATCTCGAGCGTTCCAGGCCGCACGATCCCATTCCAATCCACCGGAGTCACGCCGTCGCCGATGCCCAGGTGCCA
>CAYYAQ010000073.1:0-24567 GCA_964469555.1 uncultured candidatus Brocadiaceae bacterium
TGACGCGGGGGAGATCGCGGTCCTGGACATGGACTCGGTGAAGGTGGAGGAGGGCTTCGCGGACGGACCGTTGGCGGAGGATCTCGCGACCGAGATCGCCGAAGCGACGCTCGGCGGCGGTCGTCTCGCCGTCCAGGCAGACGGCGAAGCACACGGTGCCGACCGGGTGCTCCTCGGTCCCTCCACCGGGTCCGGCTATGCCACTGATCGCCATGGTCGCCCGCGCGCCGGTCTTCGCCGCGGCCCCCGCTGCCATCGCTGCCACGACTTCGACCGAGACGGCCCCGTGAGTCGCGATCAGGTCATCGGGCACGCCGAGATCGCGGATCTTGGCGTCGTTGCTGTAGGTGACGAATCCGGCGAGGAAGACCTCGGAGATCCCCGCGACGTCGGTCAGGGCGCCCGCGAGCAGGCCACCGGTGCACGACTCCGCCACCGCGACGGTGACCTCGCTCTCGATCAGCCGCCGTCCCACCTCCTCGGCGAGGCTGTGCCCGCCCTCGTAGGCCAGCCATTCGCCGAGCAGCGGTCGCAGCCTCTCGACGGTCGTCTGGAGCGCGGTCTCCTCGAAACTCGCGATGCGCACGGTCAGCTGCCCGCCGCTCGCGGTGATCCCTACCTTGGTCTCCTGTCCCTCGTCCATGAACTCGGACAGCATCTCGCCGAGTTCGGCCTCGCGACACCCGATGACCTGCATGAAGTGGTGTGTCATCGGCTCACCACCGGCGGACTCGATCCGCGGCTTCAACACCGTCTCCCACATCGCCCGCATCTCTCGCGGCACCCCGGGCAGGGCGTAGAACGTCGCATCCCCCACGGGCAAGCAAAACCCGGGCGCCGTCCCCCATCGGTTCTGCAACACCGTCGCGCCGCGCGGGAACGTCGCCTGACGCTTGTTGCTCGGCGGCGGGGTGCGGCCTGTCGCGTGGGTGTAGACGCGAAACATCGCCTCGATCGATCGCCAGGCGTCCGCGTCGAACTCCAACTCCTCGCCGACGACCCGCGCCGCAGCCGCCCGCGTGCGGTCGTCGTCCGTGGGTCCCAGGCCACCGGTCGCGATCACGACATCCGCGCGGTCACAGGCCGCGCGAACAGCGTCGGCGAGCTCCTCTTCCGCATCGCTGACAACCGTGAGCCGTTCCACCTGGAATCCGAGCAAGCCGAGCTCGAGCGCGAGCCACGCGCTGTTCGTGTCGACCTTCTGCCCGTGGACGAATTCGTCACCGACAGCGAGCACCTCGGCGCGGAGACTCATGTCGCGCTACTGGCCGCGGCCTCGGCCCTCTTCTGCTTACGCTCGCTGCTCCACATCAGAAACAACCCGAGCCCAAACAGCGTGAGCATCGGAGTCACCATCAACGCCTGCGTGACCGGATCCGGCGGCGTGAGCATCGCCGAAATCACGAAGAACGACAACACAGCCCATCGCCAGTGCTTCCTCACGGTCGCAAGTTTCAATACTCCTACCTTCTGCAGCGCAACCATCAGGATCGGCAGCTGGAAGACCATGCCGAGCGCGACTGTCAGCGTCAGGAGAAACTTGAAGTAGTCCGACACGGTGAACAACGGTCCCACGAGCGTCCAGTCCATCATCTTGGCGAGGAAATAGAACGCGTATGGGACCATGACGAAGTACCCGAATGCGACTCCCGTGACAAGCAATCCCAGCGCGAACGGGAGCGCCCGGTGCACCACGCCCTTCTCCGTCTTGTACAGCCCCGCCGAGATGAAGGCCCACATGTGCCACAGCAGGACCGGTGACGCCGCGATGCACGCGAACAGGAGGCACGCCGCCATGAACGTCCAGAAGTCCTCGAGTGGACGGACGGACTTGAGGTTCTTGTGGAGGGGAAACCCACCCTGGCTGTAAATCAGGTCCGCCTTTCCGTTGAACTCACCGGCGATGATCTCTTCCTTCCGCCCCTCGTGCCACATGACCTGCTTGATGCGATCCCGTTGCTGGCGCACGTTCTTGGAGTACGCCGTGAAATCGAGGACGAACGCGTCCCAAGCCACCTGGTCTGTCGTGGGCGGATAGGGCTTGTCGTAGCCCCCCAGCGTCCGGATCTCGCCGGGATTCGCATAGCCCCCGGCAAGGATCGCCTCCCGAGTGGTCTTCGTGAAGAACTCCGCCGCGGCCTCCCGCGCTTGGGATCCGTCGGCCCCATGCCATCCTCGAACTCCTTATCGAGTTTGGCCAGCCAATCGTCGTAGGCCTGCGCCCACATGATCGCGTAGGGGCGCAGGTAGATCTTGGTCACGTCGCTCTTGAACGGGAGCATGACCCCGACGCAAACGAACAGCGTGGCCATACACCAGACCAACCGACGGCGCAGCTCGTCCAGGTGATCCCCGAAGCTCATCTTCGTGAGATTCTCCTTTGGTGAATCGCTGTTCACGTCTTGGGGTGGGTCCTGCATGGCCTCGGGCATGTCCAAACTCTATCCAGTGGCGGGTTCTTAAAGCAAAAAGCCCCGACCGGGTCGGGGCTTTCACGCCAGGTAAAAAGCCGAGGCGGCCGAGGGCTAGTCGTCGCCCAACTGCAGCAGATCGCGGATCTTCGAGATCGTGACGATCTCGCAGTGCAGCACCTGGGCCTGCTTGTAGCCGGGGGTGTCTTCGATCGGCTTCAGCGCGTCACCGATCTCGGTGGGATCCTGCAGGCCGACGATGACCATGTCGACGCCGACCCTGACTTCGTCGTAAACCGTGTTGCCGAGCTGCTCGAGGATCTTCCTGATCATCGGCTTGGTGTAGGGGTAGCTGAAACGACCGATCATGGCGACCTTGCGCTTCATGTTCGGGCTGTAGAGGTCGTTGTAGATCTGGTCGCCCTTCGTGATCGGATGGGCGACGCGGTTCCCGACGCCGTAGAGGCGCAGCTCGGCGCGGTCTTGCTTGGTCGAGATGACCTCGCCGTGGCCCTTCACCTTGGTGCCGGAGGGGTTCATGATGCGGAACTTCGTGCCGCGCAGGAGCATGTCCTTGCGACCGATGTTGATCCAACCGCGGTTCGCCACCATCGAAGCGCTGATGACGCTTCCGTCAGACTGCTGCGGGGGACGACGCATGGCGTTGCGCGCCTGCAGTGCGGCCATCTGGCCGTGGTTGCGCTGGGCTTCCTTGTTGAGACCCTTGACGACGACCTGGTGCGCGAGCTGCATGTCAGCCTTCTCGTCGTTGGTCTTCTTGACCTCGGCCTGGACAGCCTGGATGCGAATGTTCTGCTGCCCGTTCGCATTGCGCAGATCGTTCATGCTCTTCGTGTAGTCACTCTGGAGCTTGGCGAGCTTCGAGGCGTGCTGGGCGTCCGACGCGCGGAACGTGTTGGCGAGCGTGCTCGTCTTGGTCTGTGCGACCTGGACATCGCTCTGGGCCTTCGTGACCTTGGCGAGGTTGGCGTCGTGCAGGTTCTTGATCAAGCCGAGGAACGGCGCGATCGGCGTGGCCTGGACCGCGTCGAACTTGAGGGACACGGCAAGGTTCCTGAGCTTGGTCTTCACCATCTCGGGGTCCGAGACGTCGGTGAGCTTCGACGGAGCGGTGATCCTGGTCGGGATCTTGACGTCGGGACCGAACCGACCCTTCCACTTCGACTCGAGGCGGGTCGTGTAGTTGAAGTCCTTGGCATCGCTCCAGTCGCCCCTTTCGCCGATGACGGTGGAGATCTCCTTGACGTAGTGCTCGAGCATCATCGTCTTCAACTCGGCGTTGATGCGCTTGATGTCCGCGTCCGCCGCGTCAACACGGGCGACCTTGGCCTCCGTCATGTTGATGTAGCCGAACCACAGCGTGCCCAGGAACATGACCAGCAGGACCAGGAAGAAGTAGATGTTGATGTGTGCTGCGCCGCGCTCACGGTTCTGCATAGGGAACAAGCTCCTAATGAACTCTGTGTGGGAGTGGGGGAGGGGTCCGACTCGGGGGGAGTCGGGGAGGGGTTATCTATCAGGTTGCAGGCCGGAATGTTAGCTCCCGGCTTCGGCTACCCCGGACGTGGGCAGGCGTGCGAGAAAGGGGATTCTAGAAGGGGTCCCGAGAACCGGTCAAGGTGGCATCCGAGACACTAGCCCTTGCGTGGATGCGGGAGTCTACCTCACCATGGGCCCAAACTCCCCGGTCCGATCCCCCCAAACACTCGTGAAACCCCGTCCTAGCGCCGATCGTCCCCTTGTCATCGGACTGCTAGGGGGCATTGCAGCGGGGAAGTCCACGGCCGCTAGAATCTTTGCCGAACACGGCTTCCGGGTGATCGACGCCGATCTGGTCGCCCGGGCCGTGGTCGCGGAGTCCGAGGTGAAGGCCCAGATCCGGCTCCGGTTCGGCCCAGGAGTCTTCGACGGTGCCGGCGACCTCCGCCGCAGTGCCCTGGCCGAAGAAGTTTTTGGCAACCCCGCCGCCCGTCGGGATCTCGAGGCAATCATCCATCCGCGGGTCCGCGAACTCATCCTCAAAGACCTCGCTGCGGCCCGGGGGGCCCGCGAGTCGGTCGTGCTCGACGTGCCCCTGCTGCTCGAGCGGGGCCTGATCGACGAGTGCGACCACAACGTCTTCCTCGACGCCGACGAGGCCGCGCGCCGGGAGCGGGCGGGTGCCCGCGGCTGGAGCGAGGTCGAGCTCGCGCAACGCGAGGCGAGCCAGACCACGCTCCAGGCGAAGCGCGACAGGTGCGAATTCACCGTCCGCACCGATGGCACCATCGAAGATACGCGCCACCAGGTCGCCGCGGTCGTGGCCAAGTTGGTCGCCGATCGCTGACCTGCTTTTTTTGACCGTTGTGCGCCGGCGTAGCGCAGAATTGGAGCGTGGCACGATCATGGATCCCGATCCGCTGAATCCCGACCCGGCAAACCCCAGTCCAACGAGCCTCCACGCAGCGCAGACGCCCGCGAGGAGGAACGAACCCTCGTTCGACCTCGCCGCGTATCAAGCACTGCCGGCAGCCGAGCTGCTCCGCCGTGCGAGGGATGGCGGCATGGAAGACCCGCAACCGACCCGCCCGGAGCTCGTGTTCGCCGTCGTCGCACTCGATGTCGACGCGGACACGACCGGCACGGCGTCTGGCATCCTGGACATCCGCCCCGAGGGTTTCGGGTTCCTGCGCAACCGGACGCACGGGTGCCGCGCCGGCGCCGACGACGTCTACCTGAGCCCCAACCAGGTCCAACACCTGCGGCTGGAATACGGCCACGAGGTCAAGGGCGTGATCCGCCAGCCCCGCCCAGGCGAGCGGTACTTCGCGATGGTCCGCGTCGATCAGGTCGACGGCGTCGACATCGACGCGAGAGGGCCATCGCTCCCGTTCCAGCACACCACCCCCGTCCTGCCCGGCTCCCGCCTCAGCCTGGCCTACCCCGATTGTCCCCCGAGCCTCAGCGTCCTCGATCAACTGGCCCCCCTCGGGTTCGGGCAACGGGTCCTGATCACCGCCCCGCGCGACGCCCAGCGCGCCGCACTCCTTGGCGACATCGCGACCGGCGCGATCCACAACCACCCGGGCTCACGATTCCTGCTGCTGCTGATCGACCAGGCGCCGGAGGACGCCGAGGCGATCAGCCGGCAATTCGCCGGCTCCCACGGTTCGGTCGAGGTGTTCGCCTCGACCTTCGAGGAGCCCCCGGAACGCCACGCCGAGCTGATGCGTCTGGTCGAAGCGAGAGCGCTGCGCCTCGTCGAAGCCGGGAACGACGTCGTCCTGTTCGTGGATTCCCTCACGCACCTCGTGCGCGCGCACAACGCCTCGGTCCCCCACTCCGGCAAGATCATCAGCCCCGGCCTCGACGCCCACGCGTTGCTGCGACCAAAAGCGTTGTTTTGCCGCGCCCGGCAGACCGAAGAGGGCCCCTCCCTCACGATCTTCGCGACCCTTCTCGACGACGGGGGGATGAACGCAGCGATCGCCACCGAATTCGAAGGCCGCGCCAACGCGGACATCGTGCTCGCCGAGGAACTGATCGGGAACCACGTCGACCCCCCGATCGACGTGCACCGCACGCGGACGCGAAACGAGGACAACGTCCTCTCGCAGGATGACCTCGCCGCTGCGCGACAATTGCGATCTTCTCTCGAGGCCATGACGAACGCCGAGGCGGTGCAACACCTGGCATCGCGGACGCCCACGCGATGAGGCACGACGACTACCCCATACCCAAGTCAAAGGCTGCGTGGTACGCGATCTGGATCGGTCCGCTGATCGCGCTCGCGCTCTACGCACCGACACTCGGGGGAACCTTCCTGAGCGACGATTTCCTCGTCAACACGATGCTCCACCACGGGGCGAGCCCGACCGTCAACTGGTCTGAGGTCTTCGCGGACTTCACGCGTGCCTGGGCCGGACTGGATGACGCCCACCTGTATCGCCCCTTGGTCAGCGTGAGCTTCGCCCTGACGATCACGATCGGTGGCTTTGACCCGTTCCCATTCCACGTGACCAACGTCATCGCCCACATACTCTCCACGCTCGCCTGCGCGTTGCTGTGTGCGTCGTGCAGTCCCCGCCGCGCGAGTCTCGCCGCGGGCATCGGCGGCCTGGTGTTCGCGATGCACCCGATCGCGGCGGAACCCGTGTGTTGGATCGCATCGCGCACGGCGGGGCTACAGGTAGTGTTCGCCACCGCCTCGATGGCGTGCTTCGCACGCCACCTGCGATCCGGCGGAAGGGGCTCCATGGCCAGCGCCATCGCGTTCTTCGCGACCGCGCTGCTGTGCAAGGAATCCGCTGTGCTCGTCCCGTTCTCGTGCGTAGCTCTCGACCTCCTCGTGCGGGGGCGGCGCGCACCGGGCCGCTTGCGCCTGCACGCGCCGATGTTCGCCATGCTCGCCGCCTACTTCGGGCTGCGGCTCGTCGTCTTGGGCACGTTGATCGGCGGCGAGGACCAAGAGACCCTGATCCACGGCAATCTCGCGGGCAACCTGCGTGACAAGTTCGCCATCCTGCTCGCCCCCGTGGGCAACAGCCTCCCCGAGCCCTTTGGATTCATCTGCGGCGGCCTCGTGCTGATCGGTGCGGCGGCCCTCGTGTTGCCGGGGTTCAGGCGACGGGAGAGTCGGCTCTTCGCCGTGCTCGGTATCGCCTGGATCGCGCTCTACTTCGCGCCGACGTTCCGCCTGACGGTGAACCCGCAGAACCTCGGCGGCAGCCGGATGGTCTACGGCGCGGCGGTGATCTTCGCAATCTACGTGTCGACCCTGGCGGCGCGAACCGCGTTGGGACGACGGCTCGTGGTCGGGACCGCTCTCCTGCTCGTCGGTCTGCTCTGCCTCGGCGGTGCTCGCATGGTGCAGTATCGGCTCGCGTACGAAGACATGCGCCACCTGCAGACAAGTCTCGCCGAACGCGCAAGAGTCGCGACCGCGGAACGACCACTCGCTTTCGTCAGCGTGACCCCTCCCGCCCTCGGTATTCCGTTCCTGAACTGCAACGCGCTCTACCCACTTGCCGAAATCCCGATAACAGAGGTGGACACCCCATCAGTGAGCCTCGGCTTCGTCTCGCAACCCGTCAAGCTCTCCAAATCGCTGTTCTTCGACCTCGGGTGCGTGCGCGCGATGCGCGAGCAGGGTGCGTGGTTGCTCGACTGGATCAAACACGTGCCACCGCGGACCCCACAATTCGAATTGCGACCGGCCTTCCGCGACAATCCCCAACTGCCAGGACTGACACGGAAGGAGGATTCCTCCTGGTTCCTCGTCGACGCGGCTGTCGATCCGTGGGATGTCGAGGTCATCGAAGTCGAGGTCGAAGGCCCTTGCACCGGCGGGCGGTTGGAGTGGCTGTACACGTCCACGCAGGCCACCGCGCTTCAGAACGTCCAGGAGTACAGCAACGTGATCCCCTCGCCACAGTTCCGTGACGCGCCGAGCTTCGTGGCATTCGGTCCCGGTGAGAAGCGCGGCGACAAGACGATCTTCCACGTCGACGTCTCGCACAACCTCACGTTCGTCGCGGTGGGCCTCCATGCCAGGCTCGCGGGAGTCAACGCGGTGTTGGAGGGCAAGGGCGCCAAGCCGGTCGCCATGCGCCTGCGCAATCGGGTCGAGAACCTCGAGCTACCGGTAGTCCTGCGCGGTGCGAAGACGAAACTCGCCGCGACGACCGAGACGATGCGCGCACCGGAAATGCCGGACGGCACGGACCGCATAACGCTCTTCCTCATCGGGCCAGACACGACGATCCCGATCCGTGTCGAACCCGGACCGTTCGCATTGAGCGAGGGGATACAAAACGCAATCGCAATCATCCTCCGCTCCTCGCGGCAGAAGCGCTGGTACTTCTACTTCGAAGCAAACGGCGTGAAGAGCTACCGGTCGCGAGTCGACTGGGTCGTGTTCGAGAACTGAACGATCTAAGCCGGGAACTCGTCCGGCAGGGCGGTCGCGCCGCTGTCGAGAACCGTATGCAGCCGTCGCTCGGCGCGACGGAACAACATCCTGGCCCGATCCCGCTCGAGGGCGTCGTCCGGACTCCACTCCGACGGCGACGTCCCCGCCGCGTAGTGCCCCAACACCTGGTCCGCCGCGGCCTCCGCCGATCGCAGGTCCGGCACGCTCGGACGATCGAGCTTCGCGAGTCCATCCCGGTCGAGGAGCGTCATCGTGAGTTCCGCGGTGTCGCCCGCTTCGAAGAACGCGCACGAGCTCTCCTGGCAGTGTTCGCGGTACGCCTGCAGGTCGGAGGCGATCACGGGCAAGCCGAGAGCCTGTGCCTCGTCCATGACGAGACCGTACGACTCCTCGCAGGTCGACGGCAGCACCGCGTAGTCCGCTTCGATCTTCGGGAGATCGGAATCGTCGAAGGCCCCGGAGAACGTCACATCGATCCCGGTGGAGAAGTTTCGTATCTCGGCCTCGTACTCCGGATCGTGGGCGACGCCCAGGATCTGCAGCTTCCAATCCCCGCCAGCCGCGCGCATCGCGTCCATCACGATCTCGAGGCCCTTGTCCGGGTAGATGCTGCCCCAGGTGACGAGGAGGTTGCCGCCCCTCACAGGTTCGCGGACCAGGCGCGGCGGCGCCGAGAGCAACGGCGGAGGAGAGACCACGATCTCACCGAACTCCCCTGGCGCGAGTTCCAAGAGCCCTGCCGCGTGAGCCGCGCTCGGCGCCATGCGGACGTCGGCCGCGCTCAGCTCGTCGAAGAAGTCGCGGCGATGCAGCTCGAATTCCTCTTCGGCCTCGAGGTCGGACATCCACTCCGCGGGATCGGGTGCCACGATCAAGTCATCGCCAGCCCGGCGCACCACCCGCGCCAGCACGGTGAAGTAGTCGTGGGCCGTGACCACGACGCGCGCGCCGGTCGAACGGGCGAGGCGCGCGATGTCCGAAGTCAACCGCAACCAGTGGTGCACGTGTACGACGTCGGGTCGTTCCTCCTGGAACAGCCGCAACAAGGTGCGAGACACGCCCGGATGGTAGGCCTTGAACCAACTCTCGAAGTAGAGGTCATCGCGGTGCAGGCGCAGCACGCGGATCCCGTCGTGGTCCAACTCGTCCACCCGGGCGGTGTTCGCGACCTCGAGCGACCCGCATACCACGCTGACCTCGTGCCCCTGCGCTATCATCGCCCGGGCGAGGGCTTCGACGACACGCTCGGTTCCCCCTGTCAGTTCGGGGGAAAAGCCGTGGAGGACGTGGAAGATTTTCATGCTAGCTAGCGCCACTTCGTGACGTCGGTCGCGGTGATGCGATGGCCGCGCAGGCCGTCGAAGATGCCCACGGTCTTGGCCCATCCCGCGCGCCAACCGCCCGTGAGGTAGGCCAAGGGTAGCCCGATGCAATCAAAGAGGAAGAACGCCGCGAGCAGCTTGAGACTGAAATGCTGCTTCAGGAAGCGAAGGGAGTTCACCGCCGTCATGTACTTGCGCAACTGCGACCGTCCGCCGCCGGACGAAGCGCTCGAGTCGTGGGTCACGCGGATCCACGGCAGCCACACGAGGGTCCGCCCGCGGGCGCGCAAGGCGTGGCCGAGCAGCGCATCTTCGAAGTACATGAAGTAGCGCTCGTCCAGACCCTGGACCGCCACAAGATCCTCTAGCCGGTAGAGCGCGCAGGCGCCGGGCAGATAGCCGACCGCGCGGGGCCCCCGATCCCGGGGCGCCGGCTCCCTGCCCTCGGACAGCAGCCGGTTGAGGTTCGGCGTGAACGCGATCTCGCCGCCCTGACACCACACGCGACCGTCTGGCCGGAGGATGGTCGGCGCCGCGCCGGCGAGCGACGGGTCGTTGTCGAGCACCAACACCAGATGATCCAGGCATCCGTCTTCGACCACGACGTCGTTGTTCAGGAACAGTACGTGGGCGGCGTCCTTCGTCTTGGCCCACTCGATGCCCTGGTTCATGGCTGCGCAGAAGCCCAGATTGCTGCCGAGAAGGCGCAACTCGACGTCCTCTTGCCCCTCCACGCCGCGCGTGAGGGCCGCCTCGTCGTCTTCACCGGACCCGTTGTCCATCAACAACACCGGATTGCGAATGGTCGACGACTCCTGCAGGCGGCGCAGAGACGCCAGGGTCATCTCCGCAGCATGGTAGTTGATCAGCAGCGTGACGACTCGCCCGGTCATTCCCACGGCGTCACCCACAGAGCCTCCCGAAGATCTTCCACCACACCGTCGAACAACCTCCCATGCAGGCGTGGAGCACGCGCGACAGCCCGCGGTCGGACAACCCGGGGTTGAGCGTGAACGCTCCGGCGACGAGGAGCTCGCGGTCCGGAACGGAGCGATTCGACTGGGCCGCACGCCGCCAGCCGAACGCTCGGGGCAGGAAGCGGATGAGATCGACCTTGCCGTGGAACCACGCGACAGGGTGGAGCTTCACGATCGCGAACCCGAACTGCACCAACTCGTAGCCGAGCTGAGCCGGCGCGAGGAACAGCAGCGATCGCCAGTGCAGGCACGTGAGCAGCACGAGCCAGCGATTTCGGCTGTGGAGGTAGATCCGCCGCGCGGGGTACTTCGCCTCGGCGCCGCGCATTGAGATGTCCTTCGTGCCGGCGCCGTGGAGCACCAACGCACCTTCGTCGAGGATGATCTGCTCGCCGCGTATGCGCAGGCGCCAGGCGAGGTCCGTATCCTCGAAGAGGATGAACAGATCGGAGTTGAAGCCGCCGGAGTCCATGTACTTGCCGCGGTCGGCCAGAAAACACAGCGCGACGAGACCGCCGTTGGGCTGCGGCGGCCTCTTGGCCTCGGCGACCGGAGTAAACCAGTTGTGGAGCACGAGCAGCCCGAGAAAGTGGATCTCGGTGCCGTCGTAGTGCACGAGATCCGTGTCCGCGCCGACGAGACTGCGCGCCTGCACCAGTGCGGCGTCCGGGTTTGCATCCATCGTGCCGACCAGGCTGGCGAGAGCGCCCGGTTGCATGGTGACGTCGTTGTCGATCAGCAGGACGCGTTCGTGCTGCGCCGACGTGACCCCCATGTTTCGCGCGTAGCCAGGGCCAGCGTTGTAGCCCGTGTCGACGACCCGGACGGACTCGAACTTCTCTGCGACGAACTCCCGAGAACCGTCGTCACTGTGGTTGTCGACGAGGATGATCTCGTCGGGCGGTGGGTCCTGTGCGAGCAAAGAGCCAATGCAATCCTCGAGGTAGTGCTTGCCGTTCCAGTTGATAACCACCGCCGAGATCACGACACGCAGCGTAGGGAAGCCCGCAGCCCCGGTCCAGCGATCACACCCAGGCCAGCGGAGTCGCTAGCCTGGACTCACGAGCTTGAGCACATCCACGACTTCTGGGTGTGGCGCGCCGCCGCGGGGGACCTCGATCGCGTAGGCCAGCGGCGTGACCTCCTTCAGCTTCCGCCCGGTGCCGGCGTGTTGGATGTCGACCCGCACTCCCACGTCGGCGCCGCGCTCGATGAGGAGCTGAAAGACGCGAAAGCCGCGATTCCAGATCGAATTCACCGTGTGGAAGATCGGCGTCTGGCCGCCGAGTCCGTCCGCGTCGACATCGGCACGAGCGTTGATGTCCGCGCCGCGGGTCAGCAGCAACCGCGCGATCCGCAGTTCGCAGAATTCGGCAGCGATGTGGAGGAGGGTCGCCCCCGTCAGGGGCGTGTTCGCGCTCGGGACGTCGAATCGCTTCGAGACGATCGTCGGGTCCGCGTCGATGTGGCGCGCGAGTGCTCGCTCGTCACCACGGTGCACGGCCATCACGGGAGAGTCCACCACCGGCACGCCGCTCTCCGCCAGGACATCGATGCAATCGTGCATGCCCTCCGGATCGCGGACCCAACTCCGCAGCATCGTGTCCAGAGCCGTCACCACACAGCCGTCGGGAGCGTGGAACTCGAGGCTCGGATCTGCGCCCAGCCCGATCAGCATGCGCAACGCATCCGGCTGCAGGTTCTCGCACGGCACGAACAGCACCGGTCCGTAGTCCGGGCGGAAGAGCCCGCGGGGATTCGCCCCGTGCGCGAGGAGGAACTCGATGACGGGTCGGAATTTGACCGCGGGCGAGCGACAGGCCCGGGCCAGAGCGACCTGCACGTTCGGTTCCTGGAGGCTCTCGAACACGAACCGGACCACCGGGAGGTCACCCACCCGGGCGGCGAACGAGAGCAGGTCCCCGTGCTCCGGGTCCCCGCTCGGCGCCGCCAAGAGCTCCGGGTGCTCTTCCGCCAATCTGGTCACCTCGCGCAGGTTCCTACCGCGCAGCGCCTCGAAGATCTCCTTGTTCAGGGGTCCCAGTTGCATTGGACAATGACCTCGTGGCCGAGACGAGCACGAATGTTCCGCTCAGTTTGTGAGGAACGCCTCTATCGAACCCCAGCGGACCGGTTTCTTCTTGGTGAGAGTCTTGAGGTCCGAGAACTTCACGCCGAACAACTCGCCGGTCACCCCGTGGTTGCGGTACGTCTTGCTAGTCTGTTTGAACCGAAGGACTCGATTTCCGCAGGGCTTGTTTCAAGTTCATGGAGCCATCTGGAACATCACGTCCTCGCCATCCTCGGACTCGGCGATCTGCCGGGCGAAATCGGCGTGGTACTTGATCACTTCGAGGGCGTTCTCGACCCTCAGCGATGCGTTGCTACCCGACTTTCCTGTGCAAAACGGGGGGTACGCGAGGAGCAGCTTGCCGACGGGAAGGCTCTCGCCGTCAGGCGCATAGGCTTGCAACGGGTGCATGCACAGGTTCTCGATCGGGTCCTTCTCGATGTCCTCGAGAAACTGCTTCAGATCCCGGTCCATCGGATCGATCTCGCCGACTTCGGCGGCGAGCTGATGCACCTCGCCGCCACGGATCAGGAACTGATCGCCGCTGCAATCCTGCGCAAACGGGATGTCGGTCGGGTCGACGACATCCGGATACAACCTGTGGAGTGACGTCGCGCCATCCATGACTTCGCGAAGCGAGTGCCAGAGCGGCTCGCGACACGCGCCGCGCACATGAAGGCCCCCACCGTACCGGACGAATCCGTTCTGCTCTTCGAGAAACTCGCGCAGGTCCGCCGGGAGATCCTCCAGGATCTGCGGATCGTCGATGGGCGGTCCTCGAAACGTCTCGATCAGGTTCATGCAGTCCCTCGCACTGGGAGATGTTGCGCACGATGGGGCCATTCTCGCAGGGGTCCACGGCATGTCCACTTTCGCCAGCGTCCCGCGATGTATTTTGCGGAACTCCGACCACGCACAGCGACTCCGTACCGACCATGTGGTGGAGGGTATGCGCCAGAGGGTTCTTGCTTTCGGCTCCGGTGATTTGACGCTGAGACGGTGGATTCGCCAGATCCGTGTCGGATCCGCCGCGCCCGGGTCCGCCGCCCCTCGCCTTGCGCAACATCTACGGCTTCAACAAAGGGACCGACGGCAAGATGATGAACGGAGACTCCACGACCGAGGTCGCCATCGGGGCGACCGAGGTCGCCGGGACCATCTTCGGCGGCACTGTCCTGGAGTTTCAGCTGAAGGACGATCCGGTGCAGTCGTTCTTCGGAACCTACACGAAGAAGAAATAGCTCCCCCCACCCCATCGAGAGTTTCAATTCGAGGGCGCTACCGCAAGGGCAACTCGAAGTCTTCGGCCTTGCAGACCTTCCGCCGCTTGATGCAGTAGGGCAGGTTCCAGATCGCGGCGATCGTCGCCTTGAAACAGATCCAGTAGCCGCCGCGCACGGACTTGATGTTGTCGAACAAGCCGATGGTTCCAACAGCGTCGGTCACGTCCTCGCTGCTCTTCGTCTTGCCGAGCCCCTTGCGGAGGAATGCGAACGGGTAGGTGATGACCAACCCCCACGGTACGTATTTGAACGACCACAGCCAGAAGTTGCGGACGTGGTAGTACAGGCTGCGCTTGCCGTGGCGCATGCCGAACGGCGCCTTGTGGAACACCTCGATGCTCGGGACCATCTTGACCCGGTAGCCGAGGTTCAACAGCCGCGTCGTCAGGTCGCGCTCGTTGCCGAAGATGAAGAACCGCTCGTCGTAGTACTCGGCCTCGCGTAGCGCGGCGTTCTTCGCCATGCTGCCGCAACCGCGGAACGTCGACATGTAGCGCGGCGTGTTGAGGGCCGCCGACTGGATGTACTCCTCCGGCATCTCCGGCTCGATGACTTTCGGCGACAGCAGGACCGTCGTGTCCGGTTCCCTTTCGAACTCCGCGAGCATGCTCTCGACGAAGCTCTTCGGCAGGATGATGTCGTCGTCCAGGATCCCGACGTATTCGCCATTCGCGCTGCTGAACCCGATGTTGAAGGTCTCGCACGCGCCGTACCTGGAGTGCGGCATGCGTATCAACTGCACTTCTTCAAACTCCTCGATCACCATCTCGGGCGTGCCGTCCGTGCTGCAGTTGTCGACCACGATGACCTGATCGGGCGCGGTCGTCTGCTCGCGGATGGCGGCGAGGTTCTCGCGAAGGTCGTCCTTCCGGTTCCACACCGAGATCACGAGTGAGACCGTTGGTTTCGAGTTCGTGCCGCCGGTCATGAATCGAGGTCTCCGACAAGACGACGGTAGACGGGTTCGATGGACTCGAGCATCGGCGTCATCTGGTCTGGCGACAGGTCTGCGAACAGCTCGCCGTACTGGACCGCTTGATCCTCGACGTTGACGGTCGCGGCGTGATCCCGATGCAAGATCTTCAGCGCGAAGTCGTTGTATTCGAGCTGGCTCTTGAACGCGGCGAGCGCGTGCTGCTTCCGGTCCATGTAGTCCGACACATCGAACATCGTCCCCCCCATCACGACCTGATTGACGCCGAACAAAAGGCAGCGGCAGCCAGCAGGCAGCGCATCCGACGCCGCCGCGACCGCGTGAGACACCGCGCGATGATCGCGGTGCGCCTCGCTGAAGAAAAAGCTGTAGAGCGTCTGCGGCTGGATCTCTACGAACGCCTCGCGAATCACCGCGGTGATGCCGTCGAGGGTCTCGGGCAACTCGCCATCGTTGAAATCGAGCGAGCGGACGTCCTCGACGCCGAGACGGCGCAGCGCCTCCCGGCCTTCCTCGCGACGCACGGCCTTGATGTCCCCGAACTTGGCGTCCGGATCACCCTGCGCGCCGTCGGTGAGGTGCAGCACGGTGACTTCGTGCCCCTGGTCGCGGTGCCACGCGAGCATCGCGCCGGCGGGAATCACCTCGTCGTCCGGGTGCGCAGCGATCGCGAGCACGGGAGGGCGCAGGTCGTCTTTTGGAAGCAGCGGCGGGAACAGGTGTTTCATCACGAGGACTGGGCGCTCGCCCACGCCTTGGAGTAGAGATGTCGATAGGTCGTCACGGCGTCGGCGATCGTCGGGAACGAAGTCGGGATGGACGCGCGAAGCAGATGGTATGCCTCCCGCTCCTCCACGAGCCCACGAATTGTCTCGGCAAGTTTCGCCACGTCACCGGGGGGCGCGGACAGCCCCCCGCCGCGCTCGATGCGCTCGGGGAGGGCACCGATCTCCGAAACGACCACCGGCGTGCCGTGGTGCAACGCCTCGTCCACGACGAGCCCGTACGTCTCGCGGCAAAGGGATGGGAAGACGGCGAGGTCCATCTGCCGGGCCGGATGCTTGTCCGCGACGCCGTACGCACCGTGCCAGTAGTGCTTCACGCCGTGCCGCGTCGCGCGTTCACTCGCCACGCTCTGGAACTCGGCCTTCGCGGCGCCGAACAGGTGGAGCTCGGCCCGGACGCCCTTCATCGCATCGATCAGATCGAATACGCCCTTCTCGCGGTTGAGGTTGCCGAACGTGCCCACGCGAAGAGGCAGCCCAATCGGATCCCGTTCGGGTGCAGGTTCGGAATCGAGCAAACCGTGCGGGACGATCTGTAATTGGTTCCTCGCCCGCGTCCGTAGATGGTCTGCGCAAGCACGCGCGCATGCTTCGCTGGGCACAATGACCGCAGTAGCTGCCGCGAGTTCTGCCGCGACCGCATCGTCGCGAGGCTCGAAGGCCGCAGCGACCTCCGATTCGGCCCCCTTGAGGTCGATGTTCACGCACCCCACGCAAGTCGTGCGATCGCTGTCGGAAGGACAGGTCACGCCCTCGGGGGGCAACCGGAAGAACCGGGGGCACGTCGTCCACAGGTCGTGCAGGGACACGACGGACGGGATCCCGATGCGGTCGCGCGCGGCGACGACCTGATCTTCGCTCAGATGCGACCAGTGGTTGACGTGCAGGACGTCCACCGAGCGAGCCCGCAAGATCTCGAGGATCTCGTCGGTGATGCGCGGTCGCCTGACCGTGACGTTGTATCTCTCGTCCGGGGTCTGACGCAGCCGGTACACCAGCACGCCGTCGACGACATCTTCGACAGGAGCCTGGCCCTCGTGCGGTTCATCGCTGCCACAGATCACGACCACGTCGTCCCCGGCATCGATCAACCCGTGCGCCAACGCGCGCACGACACGCTCGGTCCCCCCGGTGAACTCCGGAGGATAGAGGTTGCACGTCAGTGCAATTCGCAACCGACCGCTCACAGTGCGAACCTCATGGGGCGAGAATCTCCTGGACGTGTGACTTGAGGTCCTTGCGCGCCGCGCGGCGCACCTCGGGATCCGCCTTGCCGGAGCCGGCTCGGAACCACTCTCCGATCGCCCGCACTCGGACCATCAATCGGATGTAGGGGACACAGAGCACGCCGTAGTGCTTGCGGTAGTAGGCCAGGCGATTGCGGTGCCAGATGACGACGAACTTCTGGAAGCCCTTCGTCGACGCACCGCCGTGGTGCG
The DNA here is from genome assembly GCA_964469555.1 of uncultured candidatus Brocadiaceae bacterium. Lineage (GTDB taxonomy): Bacteria > Planctomycetota > UBA1135 > UBA1135 > UBA2386 > CAYYAQ01. The sequence continues at coordinate 17,155 of CAYYAQ010000073.1, forward strand.
TGACTGCGGACTCGGCGAGGTAGTGGATCTTGCGACCCTTCTTCGCGAGGCGCCGGCAGATGTCGACGTCGTTGAAGAACAGGAACAGTTCTTCGTCGAGGCCACCCATCGCCAAGAACTCATCGCGGTTCATGACGAACACCGCGCCCGGCGGCTGGTCGACGTCGCGACTCGACAGGTGGTCGAAGTCGCGCATGAAGTAGCGATTCTCGACGACACTACCCGGCCAGAACTTGCCGAAGACCGTGTCGAAGCACAGCGCGGTGACCAGACCGGGAAAGCGCATGCAAGCCGGCTGCACACTGCCGTCGATGTTGACGAGCCGCGGCGAAACCGCGGCGTAGTCGGCGTTCTCCTCGAGAAAATCGACGAGGAGGTCCAGCGCGCCTGGATGGACCTCGGTGTCGGAGTTCAGGGTGCAGAGGTACTTGCCCGTCGCGATTGCCGCGCCCTGGTTGTGGCCACCGGCGTAGCCGACATTCTCGGCGTTGCGCACAAACCGAACCTCCGGATGCGCGGCCGCGATCGCATCCGCAGATCCATCCTCGCTGCCATTGTCGATCACGACGACCTCGCGAGAGTGCTTCGCCTCGTCAGCGCCCAGCGAACGCAGGCACGCGAGCGTGAGATCGGACGTGTTCCACGACAGCACGACTACCGAGAGGGTCGGGACGTCACCCAATGTGGGCCTCCTGCGGCGAGGCTTCTGGCTCGGGTGCATCCCACGCGATGCGCGTGTAGGCATAGATACCGATCAGTCGCGGCGCCCCATCGCTGATGTCCAGAACGCGGAAGAAGTACTGCATCGGCCCGAAGCTGTGGAACAACTGCGCGCCGATTGTCCAACGTCGACCGCTGCCGAACATCGCGGCGGCCAGGTAGAAGTTGGGATCCAACGCCACTTCGACGAGGACCTTGTCGTAGTCGCGGTCGAACTCGATCACGGGGGGCCCCTTGTGGGATCCGAGTTCGTGAATCTCGAGCTGCGGACACAGCTGACTGCGACGTTCCGCCCACGCCATGCCCTGAATCCAACGTGTCAGTCCGTAGATAACGCCGCCGACGAGTCCATACCACTTCCGGTAGTAGGTACGCCGACTCACGTAGTAACGCCTGAGCGCGAGCTCGTTGTCGGTCTGGCCCGAACGATTATACAGATGCACCAGCCGCGACTCGTGCACCTGGACGATGCGATACCCGGCCTTGCGGATGCGGACGGACAGATCGGTGTCCTCGTAGTAGAGCGGGAACCGCTCGTCGAAGAACCCGACCTTGTCGATCGTCGAACGCCGCATGAGGAAGCAGCAGCCCGACAACATCGGCAGCGCGACGTCCTCGGTCGCCGTCCAGACCTTCAACGCCTCGACGGTTCGCTTCCGAGCGTAGCGGCGGACCATCCGCGGGCTGAGCGACGCGGCGAACAACGCGAGGAGATCGCCGAGCGTCGGCAGGATGTTGGGCGGCAGGCGGCCCTCGAGTTCGCTGTCCCAGAAGCCCTCGGGAGCCGCGGCGCCGATGTCGTCGTGCTCTTCGATGTGGCGAAGCAGCTTGTCGACGCAGTTCGGGAGAAACACGAGGTCCGGGTTGCAGACCAGGATCGCGTCCCCAGTCGCGTGGCTGTACGCGAGGTTCATCCCCTTGCCGTAGCCACCGTTCTCACCGTGCCTGATCAGCTCACCCCGACAGCCTTCATTCGAGGCCAGTGCATCGAGCGCCGACGAGAGCTCCGCTTCGGCCTCTTCGTCCCGCATCGGAGAATCGTTGTCGACGACGATGACCTCGTAGGGCATCGGTCGACCATCCGCGAGGTGCGGACGCTGCTCGCGCAACGATGCAACCGCATCGACGCAGACGCGCCACGAGTTGTAGTTGACGATCAGAACCGAGAGATGTGTAACCTCGGCACGTGTCACACCGGCCTCTCCGATTGCCTCGGCTCCGGGAACGACGCCTCGTCCAATTGCTCGACCTTCCACTCGTGTTCGTGCAGGAACACGCCGAGGTCTTTCACCTTGGAGTTCATGACCTTGAGGTCCTGGTCCGTCGGAAGCTGGTGGTGGCGGTGGAATCCATGCTTGTCCATCACTCCGCACATGAGGACATACTCCCCGGCCAGGAGCAACAGAGACGGAAGAATGAGCGTCACGTAGCCTTCGCCCAGAATATCCACCGGGATCCCGTCCATCTCGGTGCTCGCGGAGAACACGATGGTGCGGTCGTGCGTGGTCACGGCGACGCCCACGGTGATCTCCTCGGGCACGGCCCCGTTCTTGACGTGGAGACGCACTCCGACCCTGTCGCCGGGCACAAACCGCGATTGGGGTTCACCGGTGTCGGCATCGATGAGCGTGGCTCCCAGCAAGTGCGGGAGCGCGTCGTCGTAGTGCGTGGGGACGAACTCCGGTGACTCATCTTCCACGCGGCGCCTGGCCTTCTTCGAGATCTGGGTCTGGGACGTCGAGTATTCGTTCGTCACCTCGACCGCGTCGCCCTTCATCTGCATCGCGCCCTTGTCGAGCCAGATCGCGTAGTCACAGATCTGCCGCACGTCGTAGAGCGAGTGCGAACAAAACAGCAGGGTCTTGCCCCGCTTCTTGTAGTCGTAGATTCGTTCGACGCACTTGCTCTGGAAGTGCATGTCCCCCACCGACAGGATCTCGTCGATGATCAAGACGTCGGGCTCGGTCGCGACGGCAACGCTGAACCCGAGACGGCAGATCATGCCGGAGGAATACGTGCGCAACGGGGCGTCGATGAACTCGTACAGCTCGCTGAACTCGAGGATCTCATCGAAGCGCTTCCTCATCTCTTGCCGCGAGATCCCCATCATCGCGCCGTTCATGTAGATGTTCTCGCGACCGGTGAAGTCCATCGAGAACCCGGCGCCGAGCTCGAGGAGACTCGCGACTTTGCCGCGGATCTGATAGCTGCCAGAGTCGGGGAACGTGGTGCCGGTCAGGATCTTGAGCAGCGTCGACTTACCCGCGCCGTTGCCGCCGACGAGGCCGACGGTCTGCCCTTGTTCGACTTCGAAGCTGAGGTCGCGCACGGCGTGCACGACCTGGTGGTGCGGTCGGTCGTTCCAGGGCATCAGCTCCTTGATGCGACCGTACGGATTGCCGTAGATCCGGTAGGTCTTCGAGATCTCTTGGACGGAGATGACAGGTGTGTCGCTCATACCAGGTCCGAGAACTTGTTCTTGCGGCTCGTAAAGAAGCTGTAGCCGATGAAGAGGAAGAAGAACGCCCAGATCGCGGCGATGCCGGTGTGATACCAGACGCTCTCGAGCGGCGCTCCCATTATCGGTTTGCCGGATGCGTCCTCCGCGTAGTGCACCATCAATCCCATGTTCGGCGAGGTGAATCCCAACGCCTGTCGATGAGCGTGGACCAGTGGATACATCGGGTTGAGTTCGATTACCCACGACCAGCTGCCGAGCTTCTCCTCCAACATCCTCGGAAACCAGAAGACCGGTGAGAGGAAGAACCAGGCCTGCGAGGCGATCGCGTAGAGGTGCGCTGTGTCGCGTATCAGCACCTGCAGACACGCGAGAATGAGACCGAACCCCAGCGACATCACCGCGTGCACGAGGATCACGAGGGGCCAGGCGAAGGTGTGCGGACCGACCTCGAGCATGCCGAACGAGAACCCGACGATCAGGAAGACCACCGCGCCCACGAGGTAGGTGACCATCGCCACGAGGACGTTCGGGATCGGCAGGAGTTCACACGGGAAGCGGACCTTCTTCACGAGGTTGCCGTTCTCGAGCACGACGCCGCAGGAGCGCGTCGTCGATTCGGAGAAGGACGAAAACGCGATGATCCCGGAGAAGAGGTAGAGCGCGAACTCCACGTTCGGGCCGGCACCCGGCGCCATCCGCGGCGCGAACAGGTAGCCGAACACGAAGAAGTAGATCGCGAACATGAAGATCGGCTGGATCAGCACCCAGAAGATCCCCAGGAAACTGCCGCGGAACCGACCGAGCAGGTCACGCCGGAAGAAGTTCGCGAGGATCTCCGTGTTGCTCGCAATGACCTTCGGGTAGCCGAGAATCGGAAGGACGTGCTTGAGCATCCCCCGAGGGACGGTCGCGGCGTCGTAGGCGTGAGTCTCTGGCGTGGTCACGGGAGGATTGTCTGGCGTGCCGGGAGTTCGGCAAGTTGGCAGTGACGAATTCTAACGCTCGGTTCGGAGGCGTTGTGTCGCCAAGCCTCAAGTGTCGTTGCCATCGGAAGATCTGGGCTTTCATCTCCAGTCAACATCGGACTTCCGACTCCTTAGTCGTCGCGAGATTGGACAGTCAGCGTCCCGTCCGAGCCTCGACCCCGCCTGACTTGTCGGAATCCCGACGCTTGTGCGGAAATGCCAACGTCAGCACTCGCCGGAACTCGCTCTCCTTCACACCATCCTGGTGGGAGAATTCCCAGTCGTCTTCCTCCGGTTGCATGTTCTTGGCAGAGTCGCCGACCCACTCGACTTCGACGTAGAACCGGACGAGCCAGTCCGCCACCTCATCGTCGTCGCGCAGGATGCGGGCCCAGAATCGTTTCCGATCGCCGCGTCGGAACGAGACGCTCTGCCCCACCCAACGCGACTGGTAGATCTTCCGACCGATGTCGGTCACCTCGGGGTCGGCTCGGAAGCCGCGGGTCTTCGCAAACTCCTGGATCTGCCGCCAGATCTCGGCGCCGGAGTAGCCTGAGATCTTGGCCTCACGGTAGCTGGCACCGTACGCGGCGCACGAGGACAGGGACCACGCGAGAAGAGCCGTGAGGAGGTACTTCGTGAGGGGTGTGCGGGCGGACATGGCGCGGGACCATAACCTATATCTGATCGCGTCGACGGCAAAGTCCGATCTCGCGACCTCGACAGTTCGGAACTTCTCCCGCAAACTGCTGCTCCGCCGATGCCGAATACCTCGCCCTACCTGCTGCCCTATCTGTTCGACCTCGACGGAACCCTCGTCGACTCCCTGCCCGACATCGCCGCCTCGGCGAACTTCGTGCGCAGACAGTACGACCTGCCGGAGATCCCACTCGAATCCGTGATGGGAATGGTCGGCGACGGGCTGGTCACGCTGCTGAAGCGCGCCCTCGAGCACCAAGCCGAGGAGGTCTTCGACGAGGCGATCAAGCTCTACCGGACCCACTATCACGACCAGTGCGTCCGCATGACCACGGTCTACCCCGGCGTGCGCGAGTGCCTGGCCGCGTGGACCGACGCCGGACATCCCCTCGCCGTCGTAACCAACAAGCCTTCGCTCTTTGCGAACAAGATCCTCGAGCACCTCGAGCTGAGTCGTTGGCTCCCCGTCGTGATCGGCGGCGACACGCTCGCTGTGAGGAAGCCCGACCCCAGTCCTGTGTGGACGGCCCTCGACCGACTCGGGGTGGGCCGGGAGCGAGGGCTGATGGTCGGAGATTCGGTCGGCGACATCCAGGCGGGGCGGGCAGCGGGCATCCGAACCGCCGCAGCCCTGTTCGGCTACCAACCCGAGGCAGATCTCCGCGGTGCGCGCGCCGATGAGTACTGGACCGTGTTCGGAGAAGGCCACTCCCAACAGGCAGGCTGAAGAATCGGCTACATGGACGGCGCGATGACCACTTCGAAAGCCTCTCTCGCGGCCCTCGCCTTCCTCACCCTGCACCTGCCCGGTCAGGTGCAAGAGGCCGAACCCGAGGTCGTGCTCTCGATCACGACGACGATGCACGAATTCGTGTGGCAGGTTCCTCCCGGTCGAGGTCGATCCGGACCTGCCGGACGTCGAGGACGGCGACCAGCTGCACCTGGTGTTCACCAGCGACGGCAAGCTGAAGCTCGAGGCCGGGATTGGCGCTCTTGAAGGGCGCGCTCGTCGTGGCGGAACTCAACTTCGGGAGGCGTGGACGGCGCAAGATCCCGCGGTCCGACCTGCTGGACGACGCGTTGCTGCAACAGTTCGGCGCAGGGATGATCGAGGACGCACTCGAGAACTTTCCGGACCAGGTCATGATCGCTGTCCATAAGCGTGGCGCCAAGCTCCGCGTGCAAGCCTTCACCAGGTGAAGCTCCGCATCATATCGAGATTCTTTTTCTCGAAGGCCAACGGATAGAGCGGGCAGGATCCGACCCCGAGCTATGCTCCCGGCTATGAATCTCGCCCAGGTCGCGAGGATTCTCGCGGGGTTCACGTTGTTCTTCTCGTTGATCCAGGGGATCCCATTGGCGATGGAGTTCCTCAACCCCCCCGCGTCGACGGTCATTCCCGCCATCGACGCGAAACGCGGGTTGATGATCAGCATCGGCGCCGGTTTCCTGACTTCGCTCCTGTTCTGGACCGCGGGACGGGGGGCGAAGATCCAGATGTTCCGCAAGGAAGGCCTCGTCGTCGTCGGCATGGCATGGTTGGTCGCCGGACTGCTCGGCGCGATCCCGTTCTCGTCCTCGGGGGCCATGCCGACGGTCGCCGACGCCTTGTTCGAGAGCGTCAGCGGATTGACGACGACCGGCGCCACCGTTCTGGGCGCGACCGACACTCCGAAGATCGACTCCTTGCCGGATAGCTTGTTGCTCTGGCGCTCCCTGCTTCAGTGGCTCGGCGGACTGGGCATCATCCTCGTCTTCATCGTCCTGCTTCCGGCGATGGGCGTGACCGGCAAGAACCTCCTATCTTCCGAGCAGGTCGGCGTCTCGAGCGAGAGCCTGAGACCACGCATGCAGCAGCAGGCGCGCTGGCTGTTCGGCGTCTACATCACGCTGACGACGCTGGCCACGCTGACCTACTGGTGGATCACCAACGATTTCTTCGACTCCATGTGTCACGCGTTCACGACACTGTCGAGCGGTGGGTTCTCGAACAAGAACGCCTCGATCGGAAGCTACGAACTCCTCTCGATGGAAATCGCGGTGATCGCGTTCATGTTCCTCGCCGGGTGCAACTTCTCGCTCATCCTCACCACAGCCCGAACCGGGGTGGCGAAGCCACTCGCGATCTTCAAGAATCCGGAGTTCCGGATGTACCTCGGCCTGATCATCGTGCTGGTACTCGGAGCGACGTTTGTCCTCTGGGAGGACGGTAGCGCGAACTACCAGAACTTCGGCGACTGCATGCGCGATGCGGCATTCACCGTCGTCAGCATCACCACCTCGACCGGATATGCCACTGCGAACTACCAGAACTGGCCGGTCGCGGCGCTCCTGATCATCCTGTTCTGCATGTTCGTCGGCGGCTGCTCCGGCTCCACGGCGGGCGGGTTCAAGGTGGTCCGCCTGCTCGTCGTGTACAAGCTCATAGTCTACCAACTGCGTCACTTCATCCGACCGAAGTCCGTCGAGAAGATCCGCGTCGGCCACGACGTCATCCCGAACTCGATCACGGCAGCGATTCTTGCAATTCTGATCCTGTGGATCGGTTCGGTCGCGGTCGGCGCCCTG
>CAYYAQ010000074.1:0-6143 GCA_964469555.1 uncultured candidatus Brocadiaceae bacterium
ATCTTCGACTGTCTCGCGACGAGCATCAGCATGTCCAGTTGCACCGGGCCGTCGATCACCGCCGTCGACGGCGCAAATATGCTGGTCAACAGCGCCGGCATCGACGTCGGCCCCCGTGGAAGCTACGGCGATCTCCGACCGTGGAGCAAGATCCTGATGTGCTTCCAGATGGTCCTCGGACGGTTGGAGTTCCTGGTCCCCCTCGCGCTGGTCACTCCGAGTTTCTGGAAGCGCTGACCACGAGCGGCACCGGCAGACCGTCGGTCGAGTCCGGCGTGCGCTCGAGGCTCGCGATGAGATCGTCGACGGCACTGCGACAGGCTGACTCGACGGCCTCGCCCCGCGCCAGACGGGATGCCAGAGCCGTGGCGAGAGCACACCCGGTGCCGTGCACCGGACCGATATCGATCCTGGGATGGCGTACCACGACGACGCCTTCCGCAGTGAACAGCCGGTCTTCGATCGCGTCGTCCGCGACGGGCGCGTGACCGCCCGTGAGGAATACGCGTGGGCAGCCTAGCTCAAGGAGATCGGCGACGCCGTCGGGCGCCAGACGTTCGAGCTCCGGGAGGTTCGGGGTCAAGACGTGGATCCGTGGCATCTGCTCCCGATACGCCGAGACGAGTTCGTCTGCGGTCGCCATGCCACCACTGGTCGCAGAGAGCACGGGATCGACAACCACCGGAACATCCGGAATCGCTGTCGCGCACGCATCAAGCACGGTCGCGAGTTGGGAACCGCCCGCGACCAACCCGAGCTTGACCGCGTGCACGGGCCCATCGTCGAACACCGCGCGGATACTCGCGCACAGCAGTTCCTCGGAGGTCGCGTGCGACGACACGAAGCCGTGGCGGTTTTGCACCGTCAGGCACGTCGCGACCGGCATCGGGTGGACGCCGAGCGCATGGGCCACGCGCGCGTCGGTGGTGAGACCCGCCCCGCCGGAAGGGTCGAGTCCCCCGAGCAGCAGGATGCGCGGCGCCATCACCTTCGCCGCTCTAGCTCCAGCTTGTAGCTACCCTCGGCGACCTTCGGCAACTCGCCCACCGAACGCTCCCACGGTCGGTAGCCATCTTTCGTGATCACGATCGTGTCGGAGAGCTTCATCCCGGTGAACTCGTAGGGCATCGTGCCTTGGAGACCGAGGCGCGGCACGAAGAAGTTGGCATCGCTCGGCTCCGTCGTGACGCGGATGAGTTCGCTCCGCGAACTCTGGCACGCCGGAAGACCCGCGAGCACCAGCCCGAGAAGAGCCGCCGTCCAAGAACGTCGCATCGTATATCTGCTGTGCATGATCACTGATCCGGGCGTGAAGTCATCGGAGACGGTCCTCCATCGAGTGTCGGGACGATCGCCGCAACGTACGTATTGTAGCCAGCGACCACGCGGACGCGCACGTTTCGTGGCTGACCCGTGAGTTTCCCGCCGCGTAGCGGTCGCACAGTAATGTCGTGTACGCCTTCGGGGAACTCCAACCTGAGGACCTGGAAAGACGCCGGGAGGAGGTTCCAACAGCGCAAGTCCGCGGTCTCGGTCGCCGCCCACAGATTGCCGAGGACACCGAAACCGATCTGCAGCAAGTCGGTCTTGCCCGTCTCCTCGGTGTCTTTCTTGTGCTTCCGATTGTGATCCACCGCGGCCTTGCCGCCCTCCACGGCTGCGACCTTGATCAGCCGACGGATGACGGCACGTGCCAGGATCCAGGGCTTCATCGCGCGAAACTCAGCGCGGGCGGTGGCCTCGACGTCGGTCAGCACGGCGGTCTCCCCCAAACGCTTCCCCCCGGCGAACACGGCGACCTTCTCGGGGTTGTCGTCGTGGAACACGAGCCCCGGAATCGGCAACGGGACGAACATCGGCGTGGGGTACTTCCTGTTCTTCTTCGCGATGAGGACCTGGGCGAAGCCCATCGCGGCGGCGGTAGGCTCCTCCCGCAACTCCACGCGCCGCGGCCCCCGGCCCACCATCGCCAGGATGTGGACGACGCCGTTCCCCTTCTCCGCGAACCGCCCGTTCGTCACGCGTTCAAGATCGTCGGCTCCGTATGCGAAGTCCGGGGCGAGCTCGCGCACGATCTTGAACTCCCGCCTCGCCTCGCTGCGATCCCGAGCGTCCTCTTCGCTCATGATCGCCCGGAGGTAGTTGCCGAATACGACGAGCTTGTAGGTCTGCTTCGGGTTCGAGCCGTCGCCAGAATCGAACGTCCGGATGATCTCCTGTTGCTTCTGACGGACCTGGAGCGCGTACGCAAACGCATCGTGCCCCCCGGCCATCAGGTCGGACAGCGCGAGCAGGGCGCGGACCATAACGTGCTCGTAGTCCGCGCCGGGATAGGTCGTGCTGCTGTCGTCGAGGAACGTCGAAGCCAGCCAATCGGTGTAGCTGCCCTCCGCGAGACGGTCCATCGTGTCCCGCGACTTGCGCAAGACAGACACTGACGCCTTCGGGTCTGAGAGCGCCTGATGGACGACGCCGAGTTCCAGTCCATAGAGGTGCGCGTTGCTACCGTCGGACTTGCGCAGCGCCAAGAGTTGGTCCCGAGCCGACGCGTACTCTCCCGCCGAGTACGCAGCCGCCACCGGCTCCATCGGGTCGGTGGCGCAGGCGCAGAGGCACAGCCCCAGCGCCGTTGTCAGGGTCGCGCGAAGCACCGGCTATCCGCCGGAAAATTCCTTGCGGACCGTCGTGATCTTCTTGTTCTGTTCCCCGGTCTTGATGTTGATCAGCTCGAGGGAGAGAACGTAGTTCGCCTGCCGCTTGTCCACGCCCTGCGTGACACCCCGCGTCAGGCGGCCCCACATCAGATACTGGACGGGTGTCGACTTCTGCTCCATGACCTTGGCGAATTCCCTCCGCCCCTTCGGCAAGAACAGCTTGTCGATCGGCGGATTGCCCATCTCCTTCAAGACCGTCGAAACGAAACGAATGCTGATCGCCTTGAATTCGCGGCGTTCGTTGACGCTGGCCTCGATCTTGTCGATCAGCTGCTCGCGCCATTCGCCCAACTCCTCTGATGTCCGGTTCTCGAGATCGACGAACGCGAGCGCGCGCACCTTGAGCTCGGCGAACTCGCCCTTGTACGGTTCGAGCAACTTCGAAACGGTCGAGTTGATCAGCCGTTCGAAAGTGGCCGCGCCGGCACCGGAGACATCGACGATGTTGCGCTCGTTGTCTCCCTTGATCCGGGCCGGATGCTTGTCCCCGACGCAGGACGAGAAGAGGACGAGAGCGGTAACCGCCAGTACGTGAACGAAGCTCTTGTGGAAGGTCATCATGATTCGTTGTCGGCGCTGGCCGATTGAGTCCCGGGTTCTTCGCCAATCGCAACCATCAGCTCTTCGCGCAGGTTGCCGAGACGATCTGGATCGAGGTCGGGCGCCGACAGGGCGACGGGCACCATGTCTTCGACCTTGGGGTCGACGACGAGCAGGTCCGCCCGTTCCTGCTCCTCGTTTTGCGGATCTACCATCTTGAGCCGCCGCTTGCGCAGGAGCAACAGAGCGACGAGGTAACGCAGACCGCCCGCCATCTTGCCGTCCTTCTCCTCACTCCCGTCCTCGGTCCCGTCGACGTTCTCCGGTTCCGCCGGCGTTTCGGGCTCCTGCCCGAGGCGGTCGAAGAGAACTCTGAGGGATTCGAGGTCGAGCATGGGCTTGGTCTTGCCGTCGAGAGTCCGACGAACTTTCCAGTGGAACGGCAACTCAGCCGCCTCGTGCCTCAGTTCTTCAAAGCAATTCGCACACCGCTCGACGCGCGCGCACTCCGGCAACTGCAAAACGGCGTAGAACTCGGTCTCGGCGGCCAACGGACACCCGGGCTTCTCGCAGCGCTCCCGGTTCTTCTGGATCTTCCACTGTTCCAATTCAGCGATTCCCCCCATCGACGGGCAGCGTCAGCACCCACTTTCGCCAGTACGACAAACCGTAGTGAATGAGCCGACCTCGCCGGGTCGGCGGCTTCTTCGAGATCTTTACGAGAGTCCGCTCGGCCTCGCTCGCACCCATGCGATCACCTCGTTTCTCGCATCGCGCGTAGTAGGCGATCACGGTCGCGGCGGTCACGCGGTCGGTGAATCCCCCGAGCACCTTCACCACCTGTTTCTGCACGAATGTATCCGGGTCCCTCGCGACCGCATCCCGCAGCAGGGCGAGATGTCGATCACCCGCGCGCTGGAGGCCGACGAACGCGCCGGAGCGCACCAGATAGTCATCGTTCTTGGACCAGTCCAGGAGCATGAGTTCCCTCTCCGGGCTCGGCTTCATGCCCGCCACAGCCGCGACGTAGTTGTGCCGGAAAGTCGGCTTGGAGTCGATGACGGCCTGTTTGAGCATCGGCAGCACGTCCTTCGACATCGACGCGAGGATCTGCACGCCGATCTGCCGGTTGTCCGTAAATCGATTCTTCATCAACTCATCGATCACGGTCGGGACGGCGACCGGCCCCATCGTGCCCAGCGCGGATCGCGCGCGGGTGTACCGGAAGTTGCTCTCGAGGTCGCGGAACTGGAACCGGTTCGCTTGCTTGTCCCGCTGGCGCTGGGCCGCGTCCTTCATGTGGAACATCATCAGGCGCGCGACGCTCGCGGCAAGCTTCGCGTTCTTGCATGCGTCGGCGAGCAAAGCGTTGATCTCGTCGCCCTTGCCGGTCTCGAACTCGAGCCCGATCTTCCGAAAAAGCGCCTCGTTCTCCTCGCCGGTCGGTCGTTCCCGTTTGGGTGTGTGCCGGTCCGGCGAGTTCTCACATGCCGTCAACAAGAGGAGAGTCATCAGGACTACCAAGCGCATCGGCGGAGACTCTAGCAAGCCTCGCCTCTATTTGTAGGTGAGTTCCACCTCGACCCGGCGATCCCGGCACCGACCGGCACCGTTGCCAACCCATCGGGTATGGTTCAGATGGCAGGAATAACACCGCAACTGGCCTCCCATCTTGGCCCCCTTCCTCGAAATCGCAGCGACCCAGGTCGGAATCTCACGCAAGCCCGCGATGTATATCGCGTTGCTGGGATTCGTCGTGCCTTTCATTCTCGCACTCGGCCTGGCGCTCCCGCCCACCCGTGATGCGACGCTGTGGTTCGTGCAGGGTGAACGGCATCCTGTCGAGATCATCACGGCGATCACCCTCTTCGCGGGGACCTTCCTCGGCATTTCGCTGACGCGGCGCCTCATCAAGGCGAAGGCGGGTCCGCTCGCGGTCGGGTTCTTTGGCTTCTTCACCTTCGGGCTCTTCCTGGTCGCCCTCGAAGAAATCGCCTGGGGGCAGTGGATCTACCGCTTCAACACGCCGGAGTTCGTGAAGGGTTGGAACCAGCAGGGCGAAACAACCCTGCACAACATGCCGGGACTGCAAGGCCACACCGAGGTCTTGCGCATGGCATTCGGATTCGGTGGGCTGATCGGCATCGCCGTCGGGTTCCGACAGGCGTTCCGCAGGATCGGCGTCCCGGTCGTGATCCTGCCGTGGTTCCTTTCCATCGCTGTACTCGCGTCCGTCGAGTTCTATGTCACCCCGGGTCGGATGTTCCTGTGCAACCGGATCACCACGGTGATCTTCCAGATGGGAGAGGCCACGGAAATGCTCGTCGCGATCGCCGGCCTGCTCTACGTCGCATTGCGTCGACGCCAGCTGACTACGGATTCCGTCCGTGCTGAACACACGCGCTGATGGATCTTGGCATCGTTTTGGGCCATGCGTATCCCCGCCCGGTGCGGTAGTAGACTCCGCCCCCGGCCAACGCAGAGTCATCGCACTTGTCGCCGTTGATGTCCCCCAGCCACATGGGCGACTTCACGCGCGTTCCCTTTCCGTTTTCGTCCTCGACGGTGACCGGTCTTGCGCGTCGATCAGGACTGGGAGCGGAGCAACCTCTTCTATCCAACGGTCGTCAAGACGGACGGCATCTACCTGATGTGGTACGGGAGCTACTGGTCCGCAGCACGCAACAAGACCGCGATCGGTTTCGCCGTCAGCCTCGACGGCATCCGCTGGTACAAGCACGCGCAGAAGCCCGTTCTGCGACCGGACCCGAAGCGATCTTTCGAGTCGCACTACACGACGAGTCAGTCGATCGTTCGCTTCAGCGACGGCAGCTCTCGCATCTGGTACGCGAGCCGCCGGAAGCCTCCGTTCCTCAACAAGCGCGATCG
>CAYYAQ010000074.1:6153-9366 GCA_964469555.1 uncultured candidatus Brocadiaceae bacterium
GGGGCGGGGACCACCTGACGCGCGTGGAACGAGTCCTTCCCTCGCGCTCGCCCGGACCGGTCCCGGAGCCTTCTCCGCCAGGCAAGCTGCGATGCGCACCAAACTCGGGGAGCTGCTGGGGATCCCGAAGAGACGCGCACCGCTCGCCGGCGAATCTCGAGGCGTAGCCCGAAGGCTGCGCGGCAAGCTGTCTGTCCTATTCAATCACGACGAGCGCACGGGAGGGCGCGAAGCCCTTTCGGCCCTCGACGCGGACCAGCGTCCACTTCGAACCCAAACCCGAACCCGTCCCGAGCACCTCTACGGCCACGCCAGCGCGGACAGTCAGGATGTGCTCCAGATCGGCGCTCGGTTCAGCGCGAACCTTGGTCCCCGGTTCGACCACGATGCCCTTCAGCGGACGCTGCGGTTGCAGGACCGCGACCTCGACCAGGAGAATCAGCGCGGGAACCGCGATGACCCCGCCGAGCATGCGCAGCCGGCGACGGCCAAAACACACGAGTGCAGCGGCGAGCGCGTTGCAGAGAACACACATCCAGAATCGCTCCCGCGGCGTGTAGCTGTCGCGGATCGCCGCGACGGTCTGGGCGAACGCCTCCCCCTCCGCTGTCCCCAGGTTGAGCCGCTCGCGGGACAACCGGATGTTTGCGAGGAGCTCAGGATCGCGAGGCATCGCCAAGCGCGCTCTCTCGTACGCCGCCAAGGCACGCGCGAAGAGCCCCTGCCTGTAGAGGCTGTTGCCGAGATTGTATGCAGCGCGACGATCACCGGCATCCACCGCCTTGGCAAACGCCTCGGCGGCCGCCACGTAGTCGCGATCCCGGTACGCCTGCTCGGCGGCGGACAGGTCCTGGGCGCCGAGTCGCGCACCAAAGAGGGTCGCGGGAATCATCGCGAGCAACAGCCCGGCTGTCACCGACCCGACCGGCTCGCCTCGCTCGAGCGCCTCCACCACCGCCACGACGCGGTCCTGGTCGACGCCGCCTCCCCCGCCGTAGCGAGACGCGACGCCATCGTCGACGAGGCCCTGCACGTCGGCGGCGCGAACATCCCCGATCCCTACGGCGGTCAACCGATCGGCGAGATCCTGCCCGATGACGGCCGCGGGCTCGCACCCGAAACGATCCGCGAGGTACGCGATGAGTGCATCGAGAGGATCGGTCCCGTTCGAGATCGCGCCCTGGAACTTTCGCAACGCGCCGCGCGCGCGACGACCCTGCACATCGGCCATCACTCGGCGACGGGCGCGCCACAAGAACATACCGAGCACGCACACCACCCAGGGCAACAACGATGATAACAGCGTGGTTCCCGTTCCGGGGGACGGAGCGAGTCTGGCCGTGTCCGTACCCGACGCGAGCTTCACATCGTAGATATCGTCAACGCCCGCCTCGACAGCCTTGGGTTCCTCCCCGGGCAGCTCGGACAGCGACTCTTCGCCGGCGCGAGCGCGCACCTCGATCACCAAGGGCTCTGTCTTCACTTCGATGTATCTCTCGACACCGGGCGTCGTGTCGAAGTAGTTCCACGCGATGGCGGCCACGCTGTCCACCTCAGCTGTCTTCGGCGTGAGGTCGTACGTGATGGCGACAGAATCCCGCGTACGATTCTCGATCTTTCCGAGCCGGTGAAATCCAGGGATGTCCGTCAACTCCGGCACCCGTAGGTGTTCCATGTTGCCCGTGCCTTCGATCGTCAGGACCAGCTTAACGCTCCCGCCTACGCTCACGACCCGCTTGTCGAACTCCGCCTTGATCGTGAACCGACCCACCGCGCCGAAGAACGGATCGGGACGGTCTTCTGTCGGCAGCGGCAGGACTTCGATCTCGATCGGCTTCTCCGCGACGATGTACTCCTTCTGGTTCCGGGTCGGGAATCCGAACGGGTCGCGTCCCTGACCCTGCAAGACCGCGAATCGCAACAACGGCGCGATGAGCCGGTTCTTTCCGACGCGCGTCGGCAGGATCGATTTGTGGTATCGGAACACCGTCTGGGACTTGCCGTCATCGCCACGGACGACAGACACGTCCGCCGGTTGCAGCATCTGATTGAGGACGACGTTCACGCGCCGGTCCGTATCCGTCTCCGGAACGTCCATCACTTCCCCACCGTCCATCTTGGACAGCCATTCGGCTTCGAGACGCACAGAGTAGTACTGTGCGCCGTTGGGGGCCCGACCGTTCGCGATGTCGAGACTCGCGTCCACTGCGCACTCGATGTCGAACCGGATGGGCTCGTGAACGTAGACGCGCGTTTTCGAGGGCACGATCGTCAGCGTCCCGAAATTCTTCCCGGTGATGTTCTTGACGACTTCGAGAACGCGCTCGGGCGTTCTGTAGACCTGGTCGCCCACCTTGATCTCGATCGGTGGGATCTTGAACTTGCCGAGCGCGATACAGACGACCTCGATCGGATACGTCACCTGATGGCTCACCGTCTGCCGACCATTGATGATCGTCATGCTCGAACCTCGCGTCGGTCGTCCAACTCGAATGCGCAACCCTTCGACCTTCGGGATCCGCGGCGCTTCGACCGGCTTCTGCGTCTCGACTCTCAACGTGGCGGCGATCACTTGTCCTTGGCGAACGGTAGACGGCAACCGGGTCAGTGTGACCGAATCCTGAGAACCCTGTTGGAACGCGAGAAGCGCGGTCAGGGTCAGACACGCCGGGAGGATCACGAGGCTACCAGTCCTTCTTGACCTTCGGACGCGCAGCCTTGCGAGCCGCCTTGAGCTTCTTGAGGTTCTTGTCGAATTCCTCGAGTTTCTTGAGCAGCTCGCGGCGCTGTTCCGGCGTCAACTGCTTGTTCGGGTCGTGTTCGCCCGGGACCTCCTGAGGCTTGCCTGGATCGTGCGGCTTGTTCTTTTCCTCGTCCTCGGGCTTCTTCTCTTTCTTGTCGTCCTTCTGCTCGTCCTCTCTTTTCTTCTTGGGATCAGGCTCGGGCTGTTCCTTCTGCTTGTTCGGATCCTGTTTCTTGTCGTCGTCTTTCTTGTCGTCCTGGGTCGGATCTTTCTTCTCGTCTTTCTTGTTCCACTTTCTTCTTTCATCTCTTCGTTCTTCCTTCTTCTTTCCTGGTTCTTCTGTCTTCTCTCTCTCTCTCTCTTTTGTCTTTCTACTCTCTTGTCTCTTGTCTCTTCTCTCTTCCCTCTTCTCTCTTCTCTCTCTCTCTCTTCTCTGTTCTCTCTTCTCTCGTCTCTCTATATATATATAT
>CAYYAQ010000074.1:9376-24392 GCA_964469555.1 uncultured candidatus Brocadiaceae bacterium
TCTTGTCGTCCTTCTTCTTGTTCGGGTCTTCCTTCTTGTCCTTGTCGTCGGGCTTCTTCTGCTGCTGTTCCTTTTGCTTCTTCTTCGCGTCCTCCAGCCGCTTCTTCAGCTCTTCCTCGAGCTTGATCGCGCGTTCGAGGTTTCTCTGGACCTCGGCGCTGCCCGCCGGCGAGCGCTTGAAGAGCTCGACCACACTGCGTTCGAAGTGGTTCCGCGCGGTACCAGCTGCCTTCACCGCGTTCTCGAGTTGTTCGACTTCTTTCTGCGGTTCGACCTCAGCATCGGCGAGAGCCCTCGCCTTGTCGTAGCGAAGGTTGCCGAGGATCCCGTCGCGCAGTCCATCGAACTCACCCTGCGCGAGCGCCGAAGCCTTCTCCGCCGCGGTCTCGGCGCCGCCTGCATCGCCCGAGCGCCAGAGCGCGAGTGCGAGGTTGTAGTTCAGGCCAGCGTTCCCCGAATCGCCGACGAGTGCTTTGCGGAAAGCGGTCGCGGCCTTCTCGAACTTGCCCTCTTTGTACAACCGCAGCCCGTCCTTGACCGGATCGCCCGCCCGCGCGGGGCCAGCGACGCCAGCAGCGATCAGCAGCAGACTCGAAATGAGGACTTTCAAGGTCGTCGTGATCCTCCGATCCAACACAGTTCCAACAATAGCAAGAGCATGGCCGGTATCAGCGCCCACTGGAAGCGGGTCTTCCACACGGTCTCGTCGCCGGAGTCATACGCACGCTTGACCATCGGATCGAGACGCTTTTGCTTCAATTGACGCAGCGGCAACGTCATCACCTCCGAGCGCAGGAATTCGCCGCCGGTCGCCCGGACCGTCTCCCGGAGGTTGTCGGACTTCAGGACGGACACGACTTCGGTGCCCTTGTCGTCGCGGAGAAAGCTCTCCTTCCCGCTCTCGTCGAGCGTGATCTTGCTCCCCTTCGTGGAGCCGTAGCCGACGGCGTGGACCACGACGCCCTTGTCCCTGGCCTCACGCGCGGCCTGCCTCGCGGCTCCGGTCAGGTCTTCGCCGTCCGTCAGGAGAATGACGACCGTCGTCGCGTACTCGGTGTCGGTCGTCAGCTCGAGTGCCTTGCGGATGGCGGCGGCGAGATCGGTGCCACCCTTGCGAACCGTCGACGTATCGACGGGACCGAGCAGCTGCCGAAACGAGTCCAGATCGTGGGTCAACGGAACGACCAACCGAGCCTCGCCTGAGAACGCGATGAGTCCAACGCGATCACCGCCCGTGAGATCCGGGAGGACCGTCGCGATGTCCCGCTTGGCAGCACCGAGACGGTGAGGATTCATGTCGCGCGCCAACATGGACCGCGACGTATCCAGCGCGAAAACGATGTCGAGTCCGCGGCGGTCGATCTTGACCTGCTCTTCGCCGTAGCGGGGCTCGAGAAGGACGACGAACAAGAGTCCAATCGCGAGCACGAGGCGCGTCGCGCGGGCCGCCGGTGACGGCACCTGCTCTGTCAACAACGCGCCGTACTTGACGATCGCCTGCCGCCTCGCGCGCAGGATCCACCACAAACCGAACCAGAGCGGAACGGCGAGCAACGACCAGGGCCAGAGTTCTGGACGAGTGAAGGTCAGTTCGCTCACGGCACCCTCCGGATCCAGAGGAACTCGACGAGCAGTTGCAACAGGAGCAATAGAACGCCGATGCCGAACGGGTACTGGTAGAGCTCAACCGAGCGGTAGCGCGGGTCCTCGAGTTCGACTTTCTCCAGTTCGTTGATGCGGTCGTAGACCTTCGCGAGCTCGTCGCCGCTCTCCGCCTCGTAAAACTCGCCGTCCGTGATCTTGCAGATCGTCTTGAGTGCCCTGAACTCTGGCTTGAACTCCTGGCGCCCGCCGAAGATCCCCTGGATGACCCGACCGACACCGATGCAGTGCACGTTGATGCCCGCGTCCTTGGCGAGCTTGGCGGCGTCCTCCGGCAGGATGTCCGGAACGTTGTTCTCGCCGTCGGAGAGGAGCACGATGACCCTCGACTTTGCCTCGCTCTCCTCGAGCAGGGTCGTGGCCTTCGCCAGGGCAACGCCGATGCCTGTCTTGTTCTCTGGCGACCGCTCCGGCACCGTCTCGACGCTGCGTAGGAACGCGGCGAGCGCGTCCTGGTCGAGTGTCAGGGGGCAGCGCAACTCGGGGAAACGCGCGAACGTCAACAGACCGACGCGGTCGTGCACGCGCGCCTTCGCGAACTCCAACGCCCGTTCGCGCGCGGCCTGCATGCGCGTGACCCGACCGCTGTCATCCATGTCCGCGGCCATCATCGAGGACGAGATGTCGACGACGAGCACGATATCGACGCCCTTCTCCCGCAGCGGCAGCACGTCGCGGGTAACGGGGCGAGACAGGGCGAGGCTGAATGCGGAGAGGGCGAGGGCCTGCAAGACGACGGGCAACATCCAGAGTCGCGCGCGGAGGGTCTTGGGGAGGCCTTCCATCGGCCCGGCTGCCGCGACAGGCAGCGCCGCCTGCGATCGGATCACGCGAACCACGAAGAGCAGCCAGACGAGAGGCGCCGCGACGAGGAACCACGGATCCATGAGCGACCACTCGGTATCCACCGTTGCGATCACGCCACACCTCCGACCTTTTCGCTGACGATCTTCTCGCCGCCGGAGACGTCTTCCGGCAGCACGTCGATCCGAGTCTGCTGCACGAAGTCCTCGGCGATGCGGAGAGTCTGGTCGTGCGCCTCGACGTCGGGGAACATCCGGGCGAACTTCACGAGGTCGCACTGCTGCAGGAACAGCCGCAGGCTCTGACTCTGACCCAACGAGAGGATGTCACCAGCTTCGACTTCGACCAGAAACTCCTCCGTGGAACGCAGTGGCGCGTGCAACCCGAATCGTGCCTCGACGTAGGCGCGCAGGATATCGGACACGACCACGTAGAAGGCCTCCACCTGTTCTTCGGTTCGACACTCCTCCTGGCGCAGCCTCTCCAGCGCGCGGAGCGCTTCTACGTGCGGTGGCAGCGGGACCTCGGAGGGCAGGGTCACCGACCGGCGAGAACGGTGACGCAACCACACGATCAACAGGATCCCGACGAGAAGGACAAAAGCCCCGACGTAGAAGGGCCAGAGTGGCATCGCCGCTGGGAACAGCGCCGCCGGATCTTCCACCGCTTTCGGGTCGTGCTCGCTACCGAGCACCGACGTGACCTCCAGCGGTATCGCCGGCGTCGACGTCACGTTGCCGTCGAATCGGACCTTCATCGATTCGATCGTGATCGTGCCGAGTCGCGTCGGTCGCAGATGCAGCACGCGGCGGATGATCCAGCCCTTGTCATACCTCCACATGTCGGTCTCGAACTCAGCCACGAATCCCGCGGGGATCGGCGGTTCGATCGGGTTCGGACGTCCCTCCCGTTCGAAGTATGCCCAGACTGTGAAGTCGACCGGCTCCATGAGGCCGACGGTGTCAGCCGAAAGCTCGACGCGGCAGTCGATCGGCCCCTCCGGCTTCCATCCTTCGGGCAAGGCGACCGAGTCACGACAGCCTGCGACCAACAACAGGACGATCGCCAGTGCGCTCGCAATCCGCATGATCACCGGTGCGCCCCGCGCAACTCGCGCATGCGGAAGAACTTCACGATCGGATCCGCGACGCTCTTGTCGGGAGAGAGTTCCATGCGGTCGACGCCCGCGCGGCGCAGCGTTGCCGCGAAGCGTTCGTCATGTTCGCGCATGCGCCGGGCGTAGGCTTCCCGCACTCGCCTGGATCCGGTGTCGACGAGCACGCGGCGCCCCGTCTCCGTGTCACGCAGGTTCAACAACCCCGCCCGCGGCAACTCGACGCTGTGTGGATCGAGAATCCGCACGGCGACCACGTCGTGCCGGCGAGCCAACAGGTTGAGTGGTCGCTGGTAGTCAGGCACCAGGAAGTCACTCACGATAAACACGATCGATCGCTTGCGCTGCACACGGGCGGCGTACTCGAGGGCTGCCGCGAGATCGCTGCCGGTGCCCTCGGTCTCGAGCGCGAGGACCTCGCGGATCAACCGCAGCACGTGGCTGCTGCCCTTCTTTGCGGGCACGTATCGCTCGACATGGTCGGTGAACGCGATGAGGCCGGCCTTGTCGTTGTTGCGGGAGGCAGCCAGCGCGAGGCACGCGCAGAATTCCGCCGCGACGTCGCGCACGGTACGCACTCCAGTGCCGCCTTCCTTTTGCACCGTCCCGAATCCCGTCGACGCCGACGCATCCAAGAGAAAGAGGACGGTGAGTTCCCGCTCCTCCATGAACTTCTTGATGTGGGGTCGCCCGGTCCGAGCTGTGACGTTCCAGTCGACCGTTCGCGGGTCGTCACCTTCGACGAACTCGCGCACCTCATCGAACTCGATGCCCGTGCCACGGAACGTCGACGTGTAGCCACCGACCATCACGTCGTTGACCATTCGATTGGTGCGAACCTGAATCCGTCGCACCTGGGCGAGGATCTCGGGATCGATCACGGGACGGGAACGTGGTCGAAGATCTGCTGGAGGATTTCCTCCGAGGACACTTCCTCGGCCTCGGCTTCGTACGTCGTGATCAAGCGGTGCCGGAGAACCTGCATACCGACTGCCTTGACGTCCTGCGGAGTCACGAAACCCCGACCCTCGAGGAACGCACGGGCTCGCGCCGACGCGGTGAGGGCGAGCGAGGCGCGGGGTGACGCGCCGTACATGATGAGTTGCTTCAGTTGTTCGAGCCCGACGAGGCCCGGATCACGCGTCGCGAATACGAGGTCGACAACGTAGGACTTGACCTTCTCGTCGACGTAGATCGCCCGCATCAACCGGCGCAAGTCAGCGAGACGCTCGAGCGAAGAGGTGGTCTCGATCTTGGGCGGTGAGCCGCTGGTGCCCATGCGCTCGATGATCTGCAGCTCCTCGTTCTTGTCCGGATAGCCGACCACAAGCTTCATCAGGAACCGGTCGACCTGGGCTTCGGGCAGCGGGTACGTCCCCTCCTGCTCGACGGGGTTCTGGGTGGCGAGCACGAGGAACGGATTGGGAAGCCTGTGGGTCTCGCCGCCGAGCGAGACCTGACGCTCTTGCATCGCCTCGAGAAGCGCGGACTGCACCTTCGCGGGCGCGCGGTTGATCTCGTCCGCGAGCACGAAGTTCGCGAAGAGCGGCCCCTTCCGCACCGACCAATCGCCCGTCTTCGGGTTGTAGACGTGCGTGCCAGTCAGATCAGACGGCAGGAGGTCCGGCGTGAACTGGATGCGGTGGAAGATCCCGCCGACTGCCTCGGCGAGGCTCTGGACGGCGAGAGACTTCGCGAGACCAGGCAGGCCCTCTAGCAGCACGTGGCCATCCGCCAGGAGCGCGATAAGCAGGCCGTCGAGGAGGGACTTCTGCCCCACGATGACGGTTTCGATGGACTTGCGGATCGATTGGAGCTCGAAGCTCTGTTCCTTGATCTGCTCAGCGATTGCGACGACGTCGGACATGTCTGTTGGGGAAGAACGGCGAAGGGGTGGAGGAATCGGCTCAGAACGATAACAGGCGAAGGCGAACTCCGAGAATTCCGGGTTCGCTACAAAGCACTATTGGGGCTTCACTTTTTTCGCGATCACCTGGGCCTTGATGACCTTCCCGTCGCGAACGGTCCACAATTCGACCTTCGTGCCCTCCTTGGTGGCGTGGCCGCGGATGAATCGCCTCAGCCGCTTGAGCGTGTGGATGTTCTCGAGGACGTAGCGGTCCCGCAGGTGGACTTCCCGGACCAGGGTGCGGATGCCGACGATCACGTCCCCCTTCTTCATGTCCATTCCGGACTCGACGGCGTCGGGCCGGACGTGGGTCACGACGAGGCCGCTCTCCATGAACTCGGTCGGCTCCCCGGTCTGGTCGCCAGTGTACTCGCGGTACGCGGCGACCGCAGCTGAACGGAACTTCTTGCCCTCGACGTCCCAGCCGACTTCCTTGACCGCGAAGTTCGCGCGACGGAAGACCGCCCATGACGCGTCACTCAAGGGTTCGAGGACGAGCTTCTTCGTCTTCAACGCCCGCTTGACGACCAAGCCAAATGGCTCGAACGGCACGGCAGACCGGGCGACCTTCACGAAGTGGACGCTGTCGCTGATCTTCTGGCTCTGCGCCCGGACGACCTCGTCGCCGACCTGGACGCCCGCGTCGGCGGCAGGACCGAAGCTGCTCACCGTCTTGACGAACGCGACCCCATCGCGAGTCTCGGTCTCCATGCCGAGGAATACGCTGCGCAACTTGTCGGACGACAGCAGCGTCGAGTGGAACTTCTTGCGGACGTAGTTGACGGGGATGGAGAATCCCTGCCGCGCCTCGCGAGTGTGGCCCGCATTGTTGATGCCGATGAGGTAGCCGTTGAGATCGATCAGCGCCCCACCACTGTTGCCGGGGTTGATCGCCGCATCGGTCTGGATCAGGCCGCGGAAGAACCGCGCGCGACCCTTGATACGGATATCGCGATTCTTCGCAGAGACCAGGCCAACGGTCACCGAGTTGGCGAACCCGTGAGGGTTGCCCACGGCGATCGCAGTGTCGCCGACCTTGATCTTGTCCGAGTCGCCGAGGCGGATGGCTTCCACCGTCTCGCCGGGGGCGAGCTTGATCTGCAGCAGGGCGAGGTCGTCGATGCGGGAAGTGCTGAGGATCTCGACCTCGTACTTCTTGCCGGTGTGAAGACTGACGAAGACCTTGTGGTCCTTCTTCGCAGCGCCGTCCTTGTAGGTCGCGGCATCCACGACGTGCCAGTTGGTCAGCGCGAGCCCGGTCGGATCGATGATGACGCCCGAGCCCTGGCCGAGCAGGTGGAAGTGCTTGTCGTCCGCCGGCTCGGGAAAGAGATCAGCCATCAGCCCGCCCTTCGGCGCACCGAGCGTGACTTTCTTCACGAAGACGTTGAGGAAGCTGTTCGCGTGCTTTTGCACCACCGCGGTGATCTGCGATGCGCGGCGCTCGAGTGCCGCCGCCGTGCTCTTCGGCACCTCCACCAGGTGACCGGTCTTGCCCACGGCCCCGGTCAGCGCCTCTCGAAGCTCCTCGCGGATCACGTTCGCGGGGAGAGCAAAGCCGATCGTCGTGTCGGTCAACGCCATCTTCGCCTGGGCCTGTTCCTTCTTGTCCATCTCGTCGATGGCCGCCCGCACGTCGTTGACGCCGAGCAACTCACCGTCGGCGTTGATCAACGCGCCGCCAGTGTTGCCGTTGTGGATCGTCGCGTCGGTCTGGAAGTGGCCCATCGACCGCTTGTGCTGGTCGCCGACGTCCTGCGACCGCTGCTTCGACGAGAGCACGCCGACCTTTGCCGTCACCGTGTGCCCGTAGCGATTCCCGAGAGCCGCTACGCGCTCGCCAAGCTGTCCCGACGAAGAATCGGCCAGGGTGAGGAACGGAAGCTTCGTATTCGGCGGGAGAACGAGTTTGATCACCGCGGTGTTCTTGGCGGATGAGGCGTCGAGGACCACGCCCTCGTAGGTCTTCCCGCCGACGGTCGTGACCCACACCTTCGCACCCTTCTTCCCGGCGATGTGGGCGTTGGTCAGAACCAATCCCGACTCGTGCACGATGACTCCGGAACCGAGATCGTCGTTCGGGAACTTGCCGTGGGGATCGGATGCGTCGGACTTGGGAACCTTTTTCAGAGACGCCCGTCGAACGGAGACTACGGATCGGCTCGCCCGCGAAACGGCGTCGGCAAGACCTTGCCGCCGTGCGCGCGACTCGGCGGATGTTTCCGGGTTCGCCTCGATACCCTCGAGATGCTTGGCGAACACGCGCTTCGCGGCCGCAACCCGCGTCGCGAATCCGAAGCTCGTCCGGTAGGCCTTGCGCTCTTCGTCAGAAGACTTCTCGTGGAGCGGAAGTTTCACATTGGACGTGTTCACGATGGCGAGCACGCGCCCGTTGATATCGAAGACAGGGCTGCCATCCGCGAAGACGTTGACGTTCGCGTCCGCGAGTGCGATGTCTGCCTTTGCAATCGTCTTGCCGTGGACGGTGACCGCCGTGAGCGACGGCGAGAGCGACCCGATGAAGTTCGCGTAGATTCCCTCACCGGGACGGCTGCCGACGATGACGGTCTCCCCGGGAACCGGCTGGTTGCCGAGCTTCGCATAGGGCAACTTCGCCCCTTGACTGAGATCGATCTTGAGGAGTACCAGATCGGTCCCCTCGTCCTTCGCCACGACCTTGGCGGGATACTCGGTACCACTCGCGGTCTTGACCTTCACGGCGAACCCGACAGCCCCGCTCTTCTTGATCTCGACCTCGCGCACCAGGTGCCAGTTCGTCAGGACGAGACCACCAGGGCTGATCACGACGCCACTGCTATCGCGCTGCAGGCGGAAGAGGCCGTTGACCTTGACCTTCACGTGGACGATCGCCGGCGCCACGCGATCCATCGTCCTGCGGATCGACGTCAGACGGATCTTCTTCTCGGCCTCCGTCTGCTCAGGGATCCGAAGCAGGGAATGACCGGCCTGTGCGACGAGAGGCGCCGCGGAGCTGACGAGGAGGACGGCAAGGCCGATACACCGAATGCGATGAGAAGTCATGAGGGAAAGATCGATGCGACTGACGCGCAGTTCGGATTCTCGGAGAGCTATTTCTTGGGGGCGACCGCGGCGGCCTTCGCGTTGGCCTCGATGCGCTCGATACACGCATCGACGACCTTGCCCTGGTGCACCAGGTAGTAGAGGAGATACGTCTTCGAACGGCGCCAGCCACTTTGCTGGAATTTGTCGTTGTTCTGAACCTGCGGTCGGTCGAGTTTCTTCATCACGCCGTCGACAAACTTGTTCAGCTTCTTCAAGACCGGGAAGTCCGCCTTCACCTTGCCGAACATCTTGTTGAACTTCTTCCGATCCACGCGACCCTTGCCGAGCGGGGCGAAGCTCTCCACCTGTCGGATGAGCTGGCTGAGATTCTTGCGGGCAGACTTGAGCTTCTTGAGCTTCTGAGTCGAGAGCTTGCCCTTGAACGGGGTCTGGACGAGTTTCTTCCCACCGCAGACAGTGCAGAGCACGCCGCCGTTCCCCTTGCACATCCCGCACTTCACGCCTCTCTTGCCACCGCCGACCCACGTGATCTTGCCGCGATTGCCGCAACCCTGGCAGAACAGCACGCCGTTCCCAAAGCAGCCCGGACACAGCGCTTTCTTGAGGGGGTCAGCGAGAGCGCCGGTTCCCTGGCAATAGTTGCACGGCGCCTTCCGCGTCTTGTTGCACATGACGCACTTCTCGACCTTGTCCATGTGCGCGCAGTGCGTGCACTTGACCGTCTTCTTGGCCTTGCACGCCGGACAGTTCTGGTGCGGTGACGCGTCCCACTGCTTCTGGCCGTTCTTGTCGACCTTTGTCGCCAACTTGATGGGCGGCATCATCTTCTCGACTTCCGCGACCGTCTGTTGCTGGGCGGAGACCGCGGAGCACAGCAGCAGAATGAACGTGACGATGGATCGGATAGTCATGTCTCGATTCTAGTGGTGATACGTGGAGTTGAACTTCTCGAGCCGAGATCCGTTCTGGAACGTCCACTCGACCGACACCTTCGCGCCCTTGCGGATCGGCTTCAACGGATAGAACACCATCATGCCCGGGGCAGCCGTGCGCCGGTGGCTTCCGTCGTCGGCGAAGTGGACAAAGCCCTCGACCCGGTCGCGGTCGTTGACCATGACCTTGCAGCGAATGGACTCGCGGTTCGGCATGAAGAGGCTGTTGCCGAAGTGACCGCTGATCGGCATGCCGATCACCTTGAGGTCGGACTTCCCGCGCTTCGCCAACATCACCTTCATCTCCGGGCCGAGGTCCGCGACCTTGACCTTGTTCGGGATGCGCGTCATCCCGGACTGCGGATACATGAAGAAGCGGGCGTTGCGCGGCCTGACCAGTCCCTGGACCACGTTCAATACGACGACGCCGTTCTCCGCGTAGAGCCCGATGGTCTTCAACGTGTTCACGAAGAACACGTCTCGATAACCGGGGTAGGTCAACCACTCTGCGATGACCTTCTTCGTATTCGACGCCTTGGTGTGGACCATCGACATCTGCGCGAACATGTTGCCCGGGTGCGTCGATCCGGGCAGCTCGGGGTTCTCGCGCTGCTCTTCGTCCGGGCCACTGAGCTTGTTCTGCTGCAGGTAGTGCGCGTGATCACGGCACCGTCCCGAGAAACTCGCGCTCCAGTTGACCGGCGCGGCGCGGAAGGTCTTCTTGCGGATGTCGTTGATGGCCTTCAGCCACTTCTTGACGTCCTTGCTGACCGCCGTCATCGGGTCCTTCTTGTCGCGGATCGAACGCATGACCGGCGTGGCGCCGGTGAAGAAGTCCTTCCACTCCTTGTCGAGTTGCTCCAGGCTGACTCGCGCGTTCTTCGTGAAGTTCTTCTCGATGTCGATCACGTTCTTGTACTGACCGCACTGGTCCAGGCGACGCAGCAGGGTCGGGTCACGCAACATCAGGTAGTGGCAGAACGACCACGACTTGATCCGACTCGGGTTGTCGAACTTGTCCGCGCCGATCAGCGGGAGCTGCACGGCCGGGACGTTGGCCTTGCTCCAGGCCTGTTCGATGGCGAGGTTGTCCCAGAGGTCCATGTCGGGGTTGAACTCGTCGATCTCCTCTTCCTCGGTCTGCGTGCCGATCTGCTTCTTCAGGTCGACGAGGAACCGGCGGTTGTTGCGAAGCAACAGTCCGACGAACGTGTGGCCGATGCCCTCCTTCATCGCCGCCGTGCCGAATACGGAGAAGCTGTGCGCGACAGATCGAACCGAGCCATCGAGCACGCCCTGCTTGCCGTTCGTGGGGCTGACTTGCAGGTTGCCGAGCGCGACGCCGGCGTGCTGCTCGAGGATGAACTTGAACTGCTCCTTGCTGCCGAACAGATCCTTGTGCGCGTTGATGATCTGGTCGTGCGTGTCCGTCGTCTTGAAGAACGAGAACTGGGTCACGCGCCACTTGGAGATGTCCCCGAGGAACAGTTCTTCGTAGCCCTCGTACGCGACCTTGATCACGCGGTAGGCGCGCTCGGACCAGACCGCCGCCTCCTTGAGAACTGCTTCGTCGAAGTCGCCTCGGATGATGAAGTTCTCCGACTTCACGCTGATGTAGTCGACTTGCGCCTTCTCCAGGATCGGGTGCTTGTTCGAGTCGGGAAGCCGCTCGACGGGGTAGTCCGTCTGGGCCTCTTTCTTGATGATCTCGTCGATCTTGACCCCGCGCTTGTACAGCTCCTGCTCCATCGATGTGCCGGAGAGACCGTCGGCGACGTCGACCAAGTCGAGGCTCTCCTTCGCGTCCTCGTCGTTGGGAGCGAATCTCAGGATCGCTCGGTAGTGGTACTGCGCCATGTCGGTGCGCCCACCCTTCTTGTACTTTCTCGCCTGGTCCTTGTGCGCGCGCACGAGATCCTTCGACAGCTTCTTGTAGTCGCTCCGGAGGGCCTTGGCAGCGGAGGCATCGGGCTTGTCATTCCGGGCGAACTTGAACCCCGGCACCGGCTGCCACGCCATGCCCGCCTTCTTGCGACCGAGCGCCTTGTGCGCCACCGCGCTGTCCGGGTCGTAATCGCTAACGACCATGAGGAATACGAGCTTGGCTTGCCGCGGGAAACCCTTCTTCAACGCCCTCTTGGCGAACGCGTTGAGCTTCTTGGCCAGAGATTGGCGGAACTTGATCTCCTCCTTCGACTGGGCGCCAGCGAAGTCAGCGCTGAGGCCCACGGTGAGGCCGACGAGGAGAATGGTCAGGGTACGAGCATAGAAGCGATTCATGATGACCGTGGCATTGGGGGAACTCTCTCTACGGATCCGAGGAGCATAGCTCTCGGAGTTCACAGAATACCGATTCTTCTGCGGGGCGGAGAGGCTACTAGCCGACCTACGGCCAATCGGTCACGTGCGCGCGGGTGGGGACCTCATGTCGCTCTACGTTGTTTCGGCAATCTGGTGACCGAAATCCCGAAGAGCCCTCTCGTCACGGGTTTAGACGCGCCCACCGCGGACACTGACCGGCCGATCCAGGCCATCCGCCAAGCGTCATAGAAGCGTGCCATTCTGCGAAAGAGCCACTCGCCGATGGTTTGGGCCTTCGCCTCGAGACGAACGAAGGCGGTGAGACCACCAGTGGCGTGATCGGGCACCCAGTCGGATTCCACGATGACGTGCGAACAGGCGCGGTCCGCGATCAGTACTGCCAGCGCCAACCGCTCCGTAGATCGAACCACCGCCGAGGACGCGCGCCAACGCGGCGTCGACCGGGTCGGTGAGATCCGCCGCCTCGAGACGGGCGACGCCGGGGCGATGCTCGATGGAACGGAGTTCGATTGTCCCGTTCGCGCGGCGGGACTGTTCCCTAGCAGAGCGTCTGCGTCGACGGGGCGACCCCGACCAGCAGCACTGCCACCATCGAGATCGACGCAAGAATCTCCACGTGGACTCCTTTACTCGGACCAGTAGCAGACGAGCCCGTTGCGCAGGTAGACCTTGCGCGAGTGCTCGAAGTTCAGCTGTTCGAAGACCACCTTGTGCTTGCCAGCCTCGAACACCGTCAGCTCGTCGAAGAACCCCCACGCCTTGATCACTTCGCGGCGGTTCATTCCCTTGGTAATCCGGTGCTCCTCGGCGTAGGACTGATAGCGCTCGTCCGAGAACGCGCGCAGCTCCGTGTTGGTCACCTTGCTGTACCGCTCGGACACCTCGTGCAGGCGCGCTTCCCGTGGCCGCAGCCAGCGACCGTCGTGACGCTCCCAGCCCTGCTCTTCCAGGAACTGCTCGCGCGGGATCCACTCCCTGCGACGCCGCACGTGGTCGAGCTCGCGAATCCAATTCTCGACAGCCGTGGTCGGAGCGTCCCCGAGGAACGCGACACTCTCCGGCTGCGACTTGATCAACTTGGCAATCTGCAGGTAGATCGTGACGACCTTCTCGCGTTCGCCAGCCTTCCGTAGCACCTTCGCCATGCGCACCATGAGCTTCGGTCGCGGCCCGGTCGAGCGCTTGATCGCGATGGCGAGTGCTTCCGCCGCGGGACGCCATTGCTCGCGAATCTCCTCGATCGTCGCGATGCTCGCGAACGGCTCGGGGTTTCGCGGCTCGAGATTGCCCACCCGACGCCAGGCGGCGACAGCCGAGTCGAAGTCCTTGCACAGCTGGCAAACCTCCGCGTATTCCTTTTCCAGGGATGGATCCAGGACGACGACATCGCGAGCGAGTTCGAGGTGGGTCCGCGCCTTCGTGTAGTCGCTAGCTGCTCGCGCGAGGCGCGCGATGCTGCGCCGCGCCGCGACGTACTCCTGCTTGCCCTTGCCAACAGTCAGGTAGACCTTCTCCGCCTGGGTCGCGTTGCCGAGCAACTCATGCGCGACTCCCAGCCGCATCAGCGACTCACCGTCGAGAGGGCGTAGCCTCCCGAGACTCTTGGTCGCCTTCGTCACCTTGACGTAGTCCCTCTGCGCGAACGCGACCCTCGCCTCCTTCGCCAGTTCCTCCAACAGACGGCGGCGCAACTCCACGTACTCGGTGTTGCGCTTCTCGAGTTCAGGCACGATGCGAACGGCAGTCTCGAACTCGATCACCGCGTCTACATCCCGACCCGCGGAGCGGTGCTCGTCCGCGCTGTCCAGATGCTGGATCATCCGGCGCAGCGTGTCCGCACGATCGCGGAACCCGTAGTCGCCAAACTTCGCGCTACCGCTGAGAAACCCCTCGAGCAAGTCAAGCGCCACGCGGTGCTGACCGCTCTCCTCTGCGTCTCGTTGCTTCTTGCCGACGATGCCCGCCTCGCGCCGCTCTCTCGCTTCCGCCAGCACGACGACGAGCCCCGGGTAGTTCGGCAAGATCTTCTGCACCTCGACAAAGGAGACGATCGCAGCGTCGTTCTTCGATTCGGAAAGTTCCTTGATCCCGCGATCGAACGGCCCGGTCGCGCACCGGAAACGGATCGTGTCGGCGAGACTGTGACACACAGCCCGCGCGTTCTCGTGCAAGACCGGTTCGCCGCCCGTCCACTGCACGACTCCGCGAACCGGTGACCAGAACCGCACGACCTTGCGGTTCTGGTCGACCCACGCGAGGAAGTTCCCATCACGGCTGAAGGTAACGCTGCCCTCCCAGACCTTGGAGTCAAAGCGATCGACCTCCGCGTTCTTCGCGGTATCCCACAGCAACACGCCCTTGTCTCGATTCACGATCGCGAGGACGGAGCCGTCCGGCGAGAGCCGCATCGACTGCACCGTCCACGGCAGATCCGACAACGCGGTGCGCAGCTTGCCATCCGGAATGGACCGAACCTCGACATTGCCCTCCGGGTTGAAGAAGGACACAAGTCGACCGTCACCAGAGATGGCAACCGAGGAGTTCGGCTTGCGCGCGAACGAGACCGTGACGTCCGCGCCCCTCGGACCGCAGGACACGACCCGGACCTTGCCACTGGAGAACAGGTACATCACGCCGAAGCCAGCCCCGGGCACAACGTCGACCGTCTGCCCTACGCCTGGCTCGAATTCGCGCAACACCTTCTTCGATTCGACGTCGTAGACGGTGACCTTCCCGGCGACATCAGCAACCGCGATGCTCTTGGCGAACGCGTCGAACCGCAGGAACGCCACGTCGTCATCGGCCATGAACTTCGCGGCCATCCCGATGCCCATTCGCATCACGCGCACTTCAGTGCCCTTCGCCACCGCGAAGCGACCATCGCGACCGACGACGACGCTCGTTGCATCAAAGCCTTCCGCCTTCCAAGTGCGCGCAACCTTGTCGCGGAATACATCCCAGAACCGCAGGGAGCCACTGGCGTCGAGATGTGTCAGAAGCTTCGAATCCGAAGAGAACTCGATCGACGCAATGGCCTTGTCCGCCTGGATCGAAGTCAAACTCGGACCGTAGCGAAGCGACGGGTCGTTCCCGGGCATCATGCAACCCGCGAGCAACAGACACACGACCAAAGACCCTCGCCTAATCATCTGTTCGTTTCCTCCGCGAGTCCGTCCGCCGCAGCGAGAAGATCCACACGTTCCCGTCTCTGCTGCTCACGACGAGGCT
>CAYYAQ010000075.1:0-9610 GCA_964469555.1 uncultured candidatus Brocadiaceae bacterium
CGAAGGCCTGCGGCAGCACTTCGAGGAGTTTCCGTCTGCGCCGAAGGCGATCTTCACCAAGGCCATGGAGGCGCTCCGCGCTCGCGAGGCGGCGCGCAAGGCCCGAGAACTTGTCAGGCGCAAGTCCGCCCTCGAGGGCAACGCCCTGCCCGCCAAGCTGTCCGACTGCCACAAGGGCACGCCCCGAGACCGGGCCGAGTTGTTCCTGGTGGAGGGTGATTCCGCGGGTGGTACCGCGAAGCAAGGCCGGGCCTCGTTCCAGGCCATCCTTCCACTGCGTGGCAAGATCCTCAACGTGGAGAAAGCTCCGGTCGACAGCATCCTCAACCACGAGGAGATCCGGACGATCGTCACGGCATTGGGCACAGGCTTCCTTACCGACGAGTTCGAGCAGGACAAACTGCGCTACGGCAAGATCATCATCATGACCGACGCCGACGTCGATGGCAGCCACATCCGTACGCTGCTGTTGACGCTGTTCTACCGCAAGATGCCGGAGTTGATTAGGCGCGGCTTCGTCTACGTCGCGCAGCCCCCACTCTTTCTTGTCAAAGGCAAGAAGGGCAAGAAGTACCGCTACGCCCTCAACGAGAAAGAGAAAGCGGAGATCGTCATGGAGATGGGACTCGGTTCGACGTCGCTCACCGTGCCGACGATGGACGATGGGGCAAAGTCCTTCGAGGGGGCGTCGCTTCGCGCGTTGCTCGAGAACGTCGGAGACATCTTGCGTTTCGAACACCAATTGCCGGCGGACCTGGGGGCCACTTTCGGCGAGTTCCTGGCGCAGGCCCGCGTGCCCGACATGGATCTGCCGGATCACTACCTCATGCGCGAGGATTCCGGGACGTTCTTCGACACCGAAGCGCTGCTCGAAGCCGAACTCGAGAAACTGCGAGGGGACGGCACGCTGCGCGTCTACGACGGTCCCGAGTCCAGCTGCAGCCGCGAAGATGCGGATGTCGAGGTCTACAACCTGCACATGGGCGCCGGAATCACTCCACTCATGAAGAAGCTGTTGGTCCGCGGCATACCCCCGGAGAGTTTCAGGGGGCCGATGGACATCAAGATCAAGGTCGGCGATACGATGATCGCATGCAGCACGTTGAAGGAAGCCTACGAGGCTGTTCAGCGCCTGTGCGAGGACGACCTCATCGTGGACCGCTACAAAGGTCTCGGCGAGATGAATGGCTCCCAGCTCTTCGAGTCCACGATGGATCCTGAGGCCCGCACTCTTTACCGGGTGACGGTCGACGACAAGAACGCGACGGATGACATGTTCTC
Source organism: uncultured candidatus Brocadiaceae bacterium (assembly GCA_964469555.1). Classification (GTDB taxonomy): domain Bacteria; phylum Planctomycetota; class UBA1135; order UBA1135; family UBA2386; genus CAYYAQ01. The sequence continues at coordinate 1,282 of CAYYAQ010000075.1, forward strand.
GGTTTTGATGGGCCCCGACGTCGAACCTCGGCGCGAGTTCATCGAGAAACACGCTTTGGAGGCGACAAACCTGGACATCTGAGCGACCACTAAACAACCGCATGGACCGCCTTCGTTACTTACTTGGGATTGTCACGCTCGTCGTGATGGGCGTCGGCGGTTGGTTCTTGTTCGGCCAGCTGAAGTCCAACGACCTCGAGGAGTTCTACCGCCTCGACGTCACGTTCCTCGACGCACGCGGGCTCAAGACGGGCGCCGACATCAAGTACCGCGGGATTCAGGTTGGCTCGGTGCGCCGAGTCGACATCGAAGACGATGGTGCTCACGCGGTCATCCTGATGACGATCGCGACGGACAAGGCCAGGCTCGTCCGCAATAACAGCCAGTTCTGGATCGTCACCCCCCGATTCCACGGCATCTCTTCCGGCGTGAGTGGTCTCGAGACACTCGTCCGGGATTCCTACGTGTCTTTTTCGACGCCACAGCCGCTCGGCGAACCGCTCCCATCAGGGAGCGGCCTTCTCGGTATCGAGGCGCCGCAGCAACCGAGACGAGAAGTTACGCTACCCCCGGTCGAGCTCGGCGATTTGCTCATGCGCGTTCTGTTGCCAGAGAATCACGGGGTGATCGTCGGCGCGCGCGTGATGTTTCGCGGGATGGCGACGGGGGAGGTGCGCAGCATCGTTCTCGCACCTAGCGGCACACATGTCGAAGCCAAGGTGCGCGTGTTTGCGAATTATCGCTCGACCGTGACCGACGCGTCTGTGTTCTGGGTCTCGAAACCACAGCTGAGTTTCCAGTTCAGCCTCTCGAATCCGGTTTCGGTCAACGAGTTGGGATCCGTGATGAGTCCCTTCATCGCGTACTACACGCCACCCAAGACCGGTGTTCCGGTCCACGACGGCTATCCGGTCGCGGCGGCGATGAAACGACCGCCTTTCGAGATCTCCCCCGTGCCGGCTGGGGCCCTGAAAATCAAACCGAGAGAAGCAACATCGAAACAGAGCGCGCGGGTCGCGACGGTTCGGGTCGTCTACGAGGCGATAGATGTCGACTATCTCAGCCCGAACGACACCGTGCGCCGCGAAGGAACAGGCATCCTCTACCTCGATCGTGACGGCCGCGTGTTGGTTCTGACGGCGCGGAGCGTCTGCGACGCGGCCTACTTCTATACCGAGACGTTCGGCGAGCGTGCGAAGATCAAGAACGAGAAGATCGCCGTGCAACTGCCGGGAAGGGAGGTGCTCAAGGCCACGCGGATCTGGACGCCGCCCAACATCGATCTCGTGGTGTTGGCGGTGCAGGGTTTTCCCCGGGACTACCCGACTACCAAGCCAGAGTTCGTGATGTTCGTGGAGCAGAAGACCTTGGTTACCGGGGGGCTGATTCTCCGCATGGTCGGCGAGGGGGGTGTGCCCTGGGAAGCAGTGTCCTTCGATCCGAAGTCGGTGAAGCTGGACAGCACCCGGGGCAGCATTCTTCTGCGGGACGGCAAAGTGATCGGACTCCTTGGGCAGACGAGCGAATCCGACGTCAAGCCGAGGGTTGTGACATTCACCTCGATTCCGACGTCCCTGAGGCCCGGAAAGTGACCTCGCCTGGCGCCACCCCCCTGGCGCTGCGCTTCTCGAACTTCGGCATGGTGTTTGTCGAGCGTCACACGAAGCGGACCATTCTCGAGAACTGCACCCTGGACGTTCCCTCCGGCGGGTTCTACCTGCTCCGGGGACCGAGCGGTTCCGGTAAGTCGACGATCCTGCGCCTCCTTACCGGACTTTGGAACGCTCGAGAACAGCGTCCCCGGGTCACGGGAAGGTGCGTCGTTCTCGGCGAGAACGTCGAGATCGGATACCCGAACTCGCTGCGCAATCGTGTGGCCGCGGTGCTTCAGGACGAAGGCCTGCTCGATGATCTATCACCTCGAGAAAACGTAGAGCTCGCGTTGACCGCGGCCGGACGTTCGACAAAACTCGCCGTCGCACTGCTCTCGCAGACCGGGCTCGAAGAACTGCCCGATCGCGTCGCGATCCTCTCCGGTGGAATGCGGAAGCGCGCGAGTGTGGCGCGTGGTCTCGCGGCGGAGCCCGAACTCTTCATCTTCGATGAGCCGACCGCAGGACTCGATGCGAAGGCGGCGCGGAAACTCGCGGAACTTCTGCTCGAGACACACAGCGAAGCCGGCAAACGCAGGACGACGATTGTCATCACCCACGACTTGCCCGCGTTCGATGGAATCGCCAGCGGGATCATCGACATCGATGCGGATGCGCACTCACTCCGCTTGATGGATCCGGGGGACCCCGAGGCGAAGAACACTCCGACCGTGGTGCCTGTCGCCGCGGCGGAGGCCGATCACGATCCGCTTTGGGAGGCGAGCAAGAGGTTGGTTCGCGAACTCGGCAGCTTTGCCCAGACGATCGGCCAGAGCGTTGTCCACCTTCCACCAGTGTTCTTCAAGCTCTGCGTGAGGAGCGTCACGCGCTGTGTCGTTGAGTCGGCTTTCTTTGTCGGGGTCGGCTCGCTCATGCTCGGTTTCCTCGCGACGTTCTTCGCGCTGCGCAACAGTCCGGTGGAAGGAGCCTTCGAGGACCAGATCATCACCGGCGCTGGCAAGGTGATCATCTCCGTCCTGTGCCCGATGATTGTGGGGTTTTTCTTCACCGCGCGGATGGCGGCGGGTGCGGCTGCAAGGCTCGGCACGATGCGAAGGACGAATCAGGTCGCGGCGTTGACCATGATGGGAATCCGACCGGCGGATTACTTGCTGACGCCGCTCATCTTCGGGTTCTGCTTCGCGATGCCCTTGGTGACATTCGGGGGCCTTGTCCTCAGCTCGCTGGCTTCGATGGGATCGGCGGCCCTCGTCAGCGATGTCACGACCGTGCGGTGGACCGCTGCATTCTTCAACGGGACGGGGCTCGAGGACCTGCGGTTCATCCTTTTGAAGACCCTTATTACCGGCTTTCTCGTCGCGGTGTGGACCTACCACCTCGCCATGGGGCCGAAGCGATCCGGCCTCGACGTGGGCAACTCAGTCAACCTGAGCATCGTCACGGGCATGATCACGGTCCTGACCGTGCACGGGCTGCTGACGCTGTGGCAGTTCGCCTGATGAGCCTGGATGATCCCGCACCGTATTCGGACACTTCGCGTTAGAAGACGCCGGACGGCTTGCTCAAGACCACCACAGCACAGGCCGATAGAGTTGATGTGAAAGGGCTAGAGAAGCTCACGAGCATGCGATTGGCCGAGGTCCTCACGCAGAAGGGCATCGTCCCGGTCGACGCCATCACGGACGCCCTCTACGTCCAGGACAAGCGCGGCGAATCTTTCGTCGACGTTTTGGTCGAGTCTGGGCACATCGCCGAGTGGGATCTGGCGAAAGTCGTCGTCGAGGTCTTCCAGCTGCCATTCTTGTTGGCCGGAGGCTACCAGATCTCGGATGAGGCGAAGTCGAGGGTGCCACCGGAGAAGTTGTTCGAGCATCTTCTCGTCCCGCTGGACGTGTTCGACAACTTGCTCACGGTGTCCATGCCAGTCCTCACGCCGGCGGACGCTCTCGTCGATATCGAGACTTCGTACCAGGTCAAGATCTTCCCCTACGTCGGTCTGATCTCGGAGAACAAGAAAGTCCTCATGGACGAGTTCCAGGGCTTCAAGGAATGGCTAGCGGCCGATCAGCAAGCGAAGGAAAAGCGACTGAAGTTGCGAGGCCAGGAATCGGCGTCGTCGTCGCGGCAACCCGAACAAGAGGGTGGCTGGACGAACCTCTTCGATACCGCGGACCAAGCGGTGAAGGATTCGATCAGCAAAGGCCGCAACTGAAACAGGGAGCCCGCAGGCCCCCTGTCTACGTTCGAGCGGACGACGCTACTTGCAGTAGCGGGCGATCGGGTTGTAGTACCAATAGTCGTAGGGCTCGCGACGAGGGGTCGGCGGGCGGGCCTTGGCACCAGCCCGACAAACGATTGTGCGGGGCTGGCGTCAGGCGTCCGACGATCCGGCGACGGACTTGGTGGCGCCATCACCCGTCTCGCCCAGCTCACCGAGCCCCGCGGACCCGTCCGCTTCGGGACCCTCCCCGTTGGTGCTGAACAGTGAGTCCGGGACGTCGTCGAACACGTCTGGGGGGACGATCGACGAGAGGGTCTCGTCGGTCAAGTCTTCGAACACCTTGCCGGGATCCCGGAGGCGGGGTAGGTTGACATCCCGGGTGAAGTCGTCGCGGGTCTCGCGAAAGGCGTCCTTCACATCCCGCACGCTGGTGTCGAGGTCCATCTCGTTCTTCAACTTGTTCAGACCCCGACGCAGCTTCACCACCGTCTGCCCGATAGTCCGCCCGACCTCCGGGAGCCGACGTCCGAAGAGCATGATCCCGACCACGAGGATCACGATCATCTCGGGACCGCCGGGCAGGATGAAGGCGGTGTAGGGGGCGGCGAAGGCCATGGAAGGATGATCCAGGTGCTGTCTCAGAGTGTCAACGGGCTCGGCTTTTCGTTACCCTCCCGCGCCGAAATGAGTGACAAGCCCATCTTCTCCCTGGAACAGCTCACGAAGGCTTACGACCTCAAGAAACCGGTTCTGAACGACGTCAGCCTGACATTTCTCGAGGGCGCGAAGATCGGTGTCATCGGTCAAAACGGCGCCGGCAAGTCGACCCTGCTTCGGATCATGGCAGGCCTGGACACGGAGTTCGAAGGCGTGGCGCGGAAGCGGGACGGGCTGACCGTCGGCTACGTGCCCCAGGAACCGACACTCGACGAAAACGAATCGGTGCGCGGCAACGTCGAGAAGGCGGTGCAGCCGATTCGTGATCTGCTGAAGCGCCAAGACGACCTGAACGAAAAGCTCGCCGAAGAGATGTCGCCCGAGGAGATGGAGAAGGTCCTCGAACAACTCGGTCGGGTGCAGGAGGAGATCGAGGCAAAGAATGCGTGGGAACTCGACCGACACGTCGAGACCGCGATGACGAAGCTTCACCTGCCGCCGGCGGATGCGATGGTCGCGGAATGTTCCGGTGGCGAGCGCCGCCGCGTGGCGTTGTGCCGCACGTTGCTCGAGCAACCGGACTTGTTGCTGCTCGACGAGCCGACCAACCACTTGGACGCGGAGACGGTGGCGTGGTTGGAGCAGACGCTAGCCGAGTATCGCGGCGCCGTGATCGTGATCACGCACGACAGGTTCTTCCTTGACCGCGTTGTCGATTGGATGCTCGAGGTCTTCCACAGCCGCTGCATTCCTTACAAGGGCAACTACTCGATCTACCTCGAGCAGAAGGCCAAGAACATGCGCCAGCAGGAGTCGTCGGAACGCAAGCGCGGCAAGTTCCTGGAGCGCGAGTTGGAGTGGATCCGCATGAACCCGAAGGCGCGGACGGCCAAGAACAAGTCTCGCATCAAGAACTACGAGGCGATGGCGGATCGCGTGGTCGAGGAGAAAGACGGTTCCGTCGAGCTGCAAATTCCATCGGGCAAGCGTCTCGGCGATCTCGTGTTGCGTTTCCAAAAGGTCAACTTCTCATACGGCGACAACCACGTGATCCGGGACGTGTCGTTCGACCTGCAGCCCGGTGACATCCTGGGCGTCGTCGGACCGAACGGCACGGGAAAGACGACGTTGCTCAAGTTGATCACCGGCAAGCTCGAACCGGACTCGGGGACCGTGACGGTCGGCAAGACCGTCGAACTGTGCCACCTGGACCAGGAGCGCGAGTCCCTCGATCCGGACCACACGGTGTGGCAGGAGATCACCGGTGGTCACGAGTTCCTGAAGCTCGGCAAGCTCGAGATCAACAGCCGGTCCTACGTCGCGAAGTTCAACTTCACGGGCCCCGACCAGCAGCAGAAGGTCGGCACGCTGTCAGGTGGTCAGCGCAACCGCGTGCAGCTCGCGAAAATGCTGCGCCGCGGCGGCAATCTGATCCTCCTCGATGAGCCCACCAACGACCTGGACCTGGATACCCTGCGCGTGCTCGAGGAGGGCATTCAGAACTTCCCCGGCTGCATGGTGGTGGTGTCTCACGACCGCTACTTCCTGGACCGGATCTGCTCGCGGATCATCGACCTCGGCAACTACGAGCCAGGCCACTTCCTCGACAGCATCTAGCCGGTCTCGTCGCCACCTGGCGACGTTCAGTAGTTCAGCAAGGCGTCGGTGCCGCGACCGGCCATCCCGGCGAATTCGTTGGAACGACGGCGAGTGAGGCCGCCGAACAACGGCTCGAAGTCGATCCGGAACGTCGTGTCGTCCTGGATGATGTCGAACGTCAGGCCCATGGTGATCACCCAGTCGTGGTCGCGTCGGATCAACATCGCGGCGTAATAGAGCTGTTCGCTCTGCTGGAGGTCGTACGCGCCGCTGCCGAGCAGGCTCCAGCGACCGAACAGGTTCGTGCTCACGCCGTAGAGCGCGGCGCCGTCGACCTGGTAGTCCGTTCGGTAACCGGCGTGCCAGTGACAGCCGAGAACTTCTCCGAAACGAGTCACCGCGTTGAACGTGCGTAGCCGGTCGTTGCGCCAGCTGTGTTCCCCCTCGATGAGGAAGCTCAAGTTCTCGACGGGGAGCCACTCGGGATGCGGTCGCCAGATCAACTCGTACTCGCTGAGTCCCAACAGTTCGCCACCGTTGTCGCGCCCCGAGATTGGAAAAAAGTTCTGCGCCAGGTCGATGAACAGGAATTCCCGCGTCTTGCCCTTCGGTCGGTCCTCCTCTGCTTCGTGGCCCCGGTACATCTCGCGGGGATCGAAAGGATTTCGATACGTGGAACGCGGCTTCGAGCCGGAGGTCTTCTGGAACCGGTTCAACAGACCTACGCGGATCACCCCGTTCTCATTGAGGCTGTCGACCTGGTCGAACTGATAGAAGTCCATCATTCGCCCGTCGACTTGATACAGGTGTCCGACCGACACACTCGGGTAGATCGAGTGTCGGACCGTCTGCGTGTTTCCCTCGGCGTCCGTGGACTTGAAAGATCGCGCGAAACGCGTCACGACCGACACGCCCGCGTCCAACGCCCAGCGCTCTTGTTCCGTCCCGTTCACCGAGTTGTCGTAGTAGGTGAATCTCCCCGACGCGCGTGGCCGCACGGCGAGGGGGCCAACGTGGAACGGCGCGGCGATTTCCAGCTCCTGGTCGAATCGGAACGTCCTATCGCTCATCAACGCCGGCATCGGCGTCGCGAACCGTGGGTCGAACCCGTGTTCGAGCACGCCAGCACTCGTCGCCGACGTGAGCAGGATGTCCGTATTCCAGAAGGAGAACAGAGGCTGGCTGAACACGTCGTACGTCGCCAACGGCGATTCGTCGACGAAAGAAGGCGATAGCGACCGATCGTCGGCGAAGGAGTGGGTCGCCAGGTTCGTGCGCCCCGTCACGGTGAGCAACCTGTTCTCAGTCGCGTGGCGTAGGTGCAGACTCGACTCAGGCGTTTCGGCTTCTTGGTACTGGTTCAGGAAGTACTCGGAGTAGACCGCCGGATCGCTTGCTGCGTACGCCGTGATGTCGAGCCGCCAGTTCTCGTCGAGACGCACGCGGTTTTCGGAGTGGATCAGGTGTCGTTGCGAATCGTCGATCAGGGTGTTGTCGATCCGATTGACGATGTAGTGGCGATTGGGGCCACGGTCGTTGTTCATGAAGAACGCCGTCGTCCGCCCTTCGTACAGATTGCCAGCCCGGTACTTGAGCTCTCCGTCGATCGGGAAACCTCGCGTTTCGACATAACCGAGACCGACGCGCCAATCCCCGCGAAACTCGTTCGCGGAACGACCGGTGAGGAGTTCGTGGACCTTACCCCCCAAGTCGTTCCATCCGGCACCGAGGTCGATGCCGATTTCGGTGCCCATGTTGCGCGAGTACCGCGCCCGAGCGCCCTTGATCAGGACTTCGCTCTGCTCACTCGTGAAAAAGTGCGCGTTGGGCATAGGTACGGTGCGCCGACCGGAGAACGCGAGGTTGTTGCCGCGGCTGAAGACCTCGAACTCGTCGCCGCGCTCGATGATCTCGACTTCCGCTGACAAGACCTCGAAGTGCGGCTTGCCGGCCGCGCAAGTGGTCAGCGACACGTCGCGCCCCGTGGTTCGGATGCCCTGTTTGACGAGCTTCGGGGCACGCAACACCAGAACGCGGTCGCCTTGAGTGAGAGACTTCGAAACCAATCTCATCTCCACCCCCTTCAGCACGACGCGGTTGTCGGGAATCGAGAACATCAGACTCTTCGCGGTCAGCAGCTCGACACCCGAGTCGATGATGACGATGTTCCCCTCCATGTACGCGGAGCGGAATAGCAGCAGGCGGTCTCGGTGATCGGAGGTCGCCGGTCGCGGGGATC
>CAYYAQ010000075.1:9620-24210 GCA_964469555.1 uncultured candidatus Brocadiaceae bacterium
GCAGAGAGCGATCGCCGCGCCCCCGGCAGATAGGCGCCGCGGCGCGGAAGGCCGCTTCCTCCCGATTCGTTCAGGCGTTCGAGTTCATCGCGGTTCACGCGGATGACGATCGACTCCGCGCGAATCCTGCGCGCGCCGAACTCGTACCAAACACCGCCGGTCATCACGACCTCGACTTCGTCGCCGGCCTTCTTGGAATCGCTGTAGCCGGACCCGTAAACGGGTTCCTTTTTCTGAACCTGCGCCCATGCCGGTTTCGAACTGATGCACAGACCGACCGCCAGCGCTCCCACCCTGATCGCCGACGGTTTCATTTTCTGGTCAGCACGCGCCCCTTCCAGACCTCCGCCATCTTGGTGTGGTAGTTGTAGTTCACTTGGGTGAGATGAACCTTACCGGAAGGCATCACCACGACGGCCGGTTGCTTGATTCCCTTCGCTGTTAGTGTCGTTTGCAAGAGGTCGATGCCGAGCTCATCGCAGACCCCACTCGCGTCGATCCAGCGGAACTTGACGTCGCCGGTTGCTTGGACGGACGTCACTTCACCTTTTTCCGAACGCCTCATGACCATCGATTTGCTGTCCAGCATGTACCCCTCCGGATCAATCGCGCCGCGGAGGTCGAGACCTCGAGCTTTCACGGGACCCTTGCAGCGAATCGTGCGCGGCTCCATTTCGATCATGCCGTCGCACGCCATCATCAATCGTCCAGGCTCTCCGGATCGTCCCACGGGCAGTCCGAACACTCGAAGCACCGGCAGGTGGTCTTCGACTTTGTGAAGCGTGACGTACTGGCCGTCCCCTTCGCGGAGAAACCACACGAGGCGGGATTCGGCGTCCGTCTTGCGTCCGCGCGCGTCCAGGCTAGAGATTCTCGCAGGCTTGCCGGTCAATCGGCCTTCGGTGAACGCCGTGCCTTCGGGATCGGAACGCAGGACCAACGCGTCTCCGCGGCCTTTTCCGGTGTCGACCGTGTCACCTTCCTTGATCACGTACTCGAACGTGACGTTTCCGTCCACGAAGAGATAGCGAGAGTCCGTGCCGTCTCTGGTATGCCGAGGCAGGAAGTTCTCGAACAAGCGGCGGGCCTGTGGAGGCACGAGGAACGGCTCGGCCCGGATCTCGTCGGCGCGAAGGGTGAAGTTCACGTCACGCTTTGGCCTGGCTTTTGCCGAGCCCTTCTTCCTCTCCGGAAGAGCGAGCATGTGCAGCTCGGCACGCTGAGTGGCGCGCAGGCGCACATCCTTGTCCGAGAGCTGTTCGATGAAGATGTCGCGACCGCGCAGAAGCCCGTACTTCTTGTTCGTCGCCTCTGCCAGGTTGCCGACGAGACGGTAGGTGTCTGCCGCAGGGCGGTGGATCTCTTCGGCCTTGCCGTGGATGCTGCCGTCTTTCGTGGTGAACTCGAGCCGGCAATCCTTGCCTTTCGCGACGAAGGACGCGGGCGTGCCATCTGGTTGGAGCCAGGCGTCGAGGGTCTGGACCTGCCACAGATGACCTTCGGTCCCCGTCAACCTGACGTCGACGTCTTCGGCGAGCGAGCTCAAGTGTACCTCTTCCGCTGTCTCCCCGCGCATTCGCATCCTGCAGGACCCTGAACCGCTGCAGTGGAAACCGAGCGTGTCACGGTCACCGGGTTTCTTCGCCTTCACGGCGAGTCTTCGCAGCGCGTAGTGGTGACTCGTGTCCGGACTGTTCGGTCCCAGACGAAAATCGCGTACGATCACCGACTTCTTTCCGACTGCGACGGGCCGCTGCTGCAACACGAAGCCCTGGTTGCCGCTCGCGTTGATTTCCGCGGACGTCACGCGCACTTCGCCCCGTCCGTGGAGGATGACGTCGTCGCGTAGTTCCTCGAGGTTGCTTCGGAGGAGAGTGATTCCGCGGCTCGACGAGATCTTCAGGCCGTCCTTTGGCGAGTCGATCTCGACCTGTCCGTCGAACAGGATCAGCTGATCGAATTCCTCGGGGATGCCACCCGGGATGCCGTAGCTGTTCAGGAAGAAACCGTGTTGTCGACCGATCTCGACCGCGTGAACCTTGCCCACGCACGTATAGGTATTGGTCTTCCCCCCCACCACGTGCTTCATCACGGGCGCCAGCCCCGCGTCCCCCTCGGCGGTGATCCAGAACGGGCGACCGCTCGTGTCGGGCAGCACCGTCATGTGTCGGCACGAGAGATCGATGCTGTGCTCGTCGGTCAACCGAGCAGGCTTGCCGTGCAGGTCGATGCCGCGCCAATACATCTTCGAGCGGTCCTTGGTCTCGAATCTCGAGAGCATGGCTCGCAGCGTTTCGCCCTTCGCGCGCAGGACCCGAACTCTCTTTGGATTCTTCTGCGATGACCGCCGCGAGATAATCTCGACGGAGTCGCGCATGGTGACGAGAATCGTCTGGGTACGGCTGTCCTCCTTGATCTGCAACGGTCCCACGGAGCGCAGCGTCATGTCATCCCCCTCGAACAGCGGATTGTGTAGAACGGTGACGTCCTTGACGCCCACGGTCTTGACTTGCACTTCGCCTTTCTCGTCGCGCGACGCGGGCACCCACGCGTCGAGTCCTTCACCCGTGATGACGAATCCGTTCTCGCCAAGGGACTCGATCCGCACTGGCTCCCGCCTGTTCGGTGTCCAGAGGCGGATCATGCCCTCGGTGTTGATCGCGTGCGCGTGGCCGACGGCGAAAGTCGTGTTGCGAAGGTCCCCAGCCGAACCCGAAGTGTAGACGACGTTCCAGAACTCCATCAGCTTGTCGTCTGCAATCTGGGAGACCTGGTTCTCGTCACGGCTCAGCTCGATCAGCGCCGTACCTGCCGTCATCGTCGCGGTCTTGATCGGCTTGGGATCAGTGGGGTCCAAGTGGTCGATCTTGAAGAAGTTGACCGTGACATCTTCGAGCGCGAGACGACTGCCCGCCTCGGTTCGGCTGTTCTTTGCGTGCAACTCGTAGATCGGGACGAGCCGGAACGAGCCGGACGGCAGCTTGACGCGTTGGCTCTTGGGGATGCGGATTTCGCCACCGGGTTTGGCGACGATCGCGGAGCCGGCGTCGTTCTTGGTTGGAATCGGGATTCCAGGCCCCTGCTTTCCTCGGTCCTTCGGTTTCAGCGCTGGCTTTTTCGTCTCGCCGGATCCGTTCGCGGAGGCCGCCTTTTCGGGGTCGACCAGTAGGTAGAGGGTGATGAACCCACCTGCGAGCAGAAATACGAAGATCAGGATCTTCTTGATCATCCGCGACCGTCCGATGCCACGACGCCGTCCCACAGACCGTTCGCTTTCAGGATCAGTTCGACGATTTCGCGCATTGCTCCCTGACCTCCGGGAGTCTCGGTCACGTAGTGGACTCGTTCTTTGACTTCCGGTCGGGCATTCGCAACCGAGGCGGCGAATCCGACGGCGGCGAGGACCGGAAGATCCAACAGGTCATCGCCGACGTAGGCGATCTCGTCCATGTCGAGACCGCGCCGCTGAGCGATCTCCATGACTACAGGCAGTTTGTCCAGGTGGCCGAGGTGGACCTCTTCGATTCTCAGCTCGGTCGCTCGGTGTTGCGCCGGGGGGCTGTCGCGACCGGAGAGAAAACCAGACCCGAATCCGGCCCGGTGCCAGTACGTGTAGGCGGCGCCGTCGAAGACGTGAAAGACCTTGCTCTCGTTTCCCTCGTGGTCGAAGTGGAGGCGACCGTCGGTCAACACGCCATCGACGTCGGTCAACAGGAAACGGATGCGGTTCAGCCGTTCGTTCGTCGGCGCGGTCATCCGATTTTGAGGTCCAGAAGGTCCTGCACATCGAGCAGTCCGATCAACAGACCGTCGCCGTCGACGACCGGCATCTGGTCGATCCGGTGGTTGTGAAGGTATGCCAGCGCCTCGAGCGCAAACGTCTCCGGCGACATGGACTTGGGATTGGCAGTCATGACTTCTTTGATGGGGATGTCGCGGATCGCGTCGCGCCCGGCCTCGACCAGTCGGCGGAGGTCTCCATCGGTGAAGAACCCGACCAGTATTCCATTGTCATCGATGATGCTCGTGGCGCCGGGTCGACCCGGGGTCTTGCTCATCACGGTGATCGCTTCGAGCAGGCACGCGCCCGACCCGACAGACGGATTGCGTTCGTCTCGCCGCATCAACTCGCCGACCTTCATCAGCCTGCGGCCAAGGTCCCCACCGGGGTGGAATCTCGCGAACTCTTCCGGACCGAACTTCCGCCCATCCATCACGACGAGCGCGAGCGCATCGGCGAGCACGAGCATCGCGGTGGTGGACGCGGTCGGCGCGAGGCCGAAGGTGCCGGCCTCCTCGATCGGGCCGAGTTCGAGCACGAGATCCGAGTGCCGACCGAGCGTCGAGTCGGCGCTCTGCGTGACCGAGATGACCGGCACGTTGGCGGCCTTCACCGGGGCGAGGAGCCGCAGCACTTCCTCGGTCTCGCCGGACTTCGAGAAGGTGAGCAGGACGTCGCCGTTCACGACGCGCCCGAGGTCGCCGTGCACTGCTTCGGCTGGGTGGAGGAAGATCGAGGGGGTGCCGGTCGACGAGAACGTCGCGGACGCCTTCTCGGCGATGATTCCCGCCTTGCCCATGCCTGCGGTGACCGTCCTCCCGGAGAGTTCGAGAATCATGTCGACGGCAGTGACGAAGTCGTCGTTGAGCCCTTGCGCAACCCAGGCGACGACTTCCGCCTCCTGCTTGATGATCAGCTTCGCCAGTTCGATCCGGTCCATCGGGCTCAGGGAGATTAGCACCTGGCGCAGCCGATGGGAGCACCCGACCCACTTTGGGCGCGAACTTGTGTGCTCGCCGATTACACTGTCGCCAGGATGGTGACGAACAGGCGATGAACTACAGGGTGGAACTTCCGGTGTTCTCGGGGCCGATGGATCTTCTGCTGCACCTGGTCAGGCAGCAGGAAGTGGATATCCACGACGTCAGGATCGCGTTGGTGCTCGACCAATACCTCGCGCACGTCGACGTGCTGGAGGCCCTGGATCTAGGCGATTTAGGCGATTTCGTCGTGATGGCGAGCACGTTGATGGAGATCAAGTCCAAGGAACTGCTGCCCCGCGAAGAGGTCGATCTCGAGCAGGAACTCAACCCCAAGGACGACCTGATCCGCCGGCTGCTCGAGTACAAGCGCTACCGGGACATTTCGCGCCGGTTGGCCGGGATGATGAAGCGGCGGGGCCAGATGGTCGAACCGGTCGTCTCGGTGCCGAAGGGCCTCCTCAACGGCGACTCCGAAAAGGGCTTCGACCTGGGCTCGATCGAGATCTGGGACCTGACGGATGCGTTCGCGCGCCTGCTGGAAGAGACGGGCATCGACAAGGAGCTGAGCTTCGACGTCTCCCGGCGCACCATCGACTACTACGCCGGGCAGATCCTCGAACGGGTGCGCGGCAAGGAGGACATCAACTTCATGGACTTGTTCGATCCCAGCAAGGGTCGCTACGAGCTCATCGGTGTCTTCAGTGCGATGCTCGAGATGATGAAGCAGGGCTACCTGCGTGGTCACCAGGACGATGCGACCGGCGAGATCCGCATCTCCTTCGCTGGCCCAGACGACGCGACCGTCGGCGAGATCCTTCGTGGCTTCGACGACGAACTCGAAGAAGAACCTCTCGAATCCGTGCCCGGCACGGAACCGAAAGAAGCAACAGACTAGCTCCAGGGTATGCCGCCGATGCGGATAGCCTCTTCCATATCGGCGGTCGAGAGTCGTTCGAACACCGCGGGCTCGTTGCAGCACCACAGACCGGAGATCTCGGCGCTGCCTAGGGCCTGAGGGAAGAAGGGCGCGGGGACCTCGGTGTTGGATCGCGGGATGAGCCAGGCGGTCCCATCCGTGCCGATCATGTTGAATGCCTGCGGCGTGCGGCATTCGAGCAAGTTGTGGAACCCGGCTGCCCGCGCCTCGGCAGGACCTCGCACGCCGACGGCGATCACGGGGAAAGGAGGGTCTAATCGCAGCAATTCGCACCCCTCGAATTGCTCCGACGAGAGGAAAGCGAGAGACGCGTCGATCTCCGATTTCGGCAACTCGCGCAGGAAGGAGGACGTGATCCCGGCGAGGTGGATGTGGCTCCGCGTCACCGAACCGGCAGCACCCATGCTGTTGACCATGGTGGTCCCCGCCACGGAGTCCTCCATCGCGAACGCCACCTGGAGCATGGCCAGAGTGGGTTCCCGACACCGCTCCGTGGACCACAGCAACGCCTGTTGCTCGCAGAACGGGAACCGGTTCGGGGTCAGCGCCATTCCGGGTGCCCGCCACGTGGTCTCGACCGCGAGGATTTGATCCGCGCGGCTGGTCTGAAAAGCAGGCCGGTCCGCGCCGGGCATGCCGTGCCGCGCGGTCCGCCGGGGAAGCGACAGCACCTCGACCGGCGCACCGAAGACACTCCGCTGTGACCGGCCAGCTGGCTCGAAAGGCACCTGCTGAACCAGCGCGAAGGGATTGTCGGGAATCGGAGGGGTCGTCATGAACGGTCCATCACAGTCGGGTCCAGAACACGAGAGAAGGCCGTTTCGTGGGAAACCTGAATCACTCCGCAGCCTTGCCCTGGGGTGAGCCCTTCCTCCATACTCTGGCGGCACGCCACCCCCCCCTTTCCCCTGTCCGAACACAGTTTGAAGATCGTCTTCTTTGGCACCAGTGACTTCGCTCTGCCGAGCCTACAGGCCCTGGTCGACGCTGGAATTCCACCGACCCTGGTGGTGACCAAACCGGACTCGCCGCGTGGTCGCGGTCGCAAGATCTACCCGCAGGAAGTCCGCCTCAAGGCCGAGGATCTGAGTCTCCCTTGCGAGCAGCCCAAGGACGTGCACGATCCGGACTTCATGACGAAGCTCCGCGACCACGGATTCGACGTGGGCGTGGTGATCAGCTACGGAGTCATCATGCAGGCCGACCTCTTCGGCATGCCGGCGAAGGGTTGCATCAACGCCCACGCGTCGATCCTCCCGCTCTACCGCGGTGCCGCGCCGATCCAACCGGCCATCCGCGATGGCCGCGCCGAGACCGGCGTCACGATCATCAAGATCAACGAGGACCTCGACGCCGGCGACATCATCCTGGTGGAGAAGCACCCGATCGACGGCGCCGCGACCGCCGGCACCCTCCGCAAGGACCTCGCCGGGCTCTCCGGCAAGGCACTCGTGACGGCTCTCTCGCAGATGGCCGAAGGCAAGGAAACGTACACGCCGCAGGACCACAGCCTGGCCAGCCAGGCACCCAAGATCGAGAAGATCGACGGCGTGATCGACTGGTCGAAGACCGCTGTGGAAGTCGAACTCATCGTGCGAGCCATGTCGCCGAAACCCGGTGGTCAGACCCGGCTCGGCGCGCGCCGCTTCATCGTCATGGAAGGCGTCGTCGAACAGGACCTCTACGGGCTCGGAGTCACTGGCATGATCCAGTCCGCGGGCGAGGAGGGCATTCGCGTGGTGACCGGCAAGGACTTGTACCGGATCATCCGGATCAAGCCCGAGAACGGTCGGAACATGACCGCCGGAGAATGGGTGCGCGGCCATCCGTTGCCGCCGGACGCCCGGTTCGGATGAGCCGTCCCGGTCCAGGTGGCCGCCGTCGCAAGGCGCGGACTACCGCCCGGCAATCGGCCTTGCGTGGTCTCGTAGCGGTTGAGCTCGGCAAGAGTGCCCGCTTGCGCGACGTAGTGGACGTCGAGGGCCTCGAGCCGAGGGATCGCGACTTCGCCTGGGAGCTGGCCCAGGGGACCGAACGGCTCCATCTCATGCTGGACCACGTTCTGACGCAGTTCGTCACGAAGCGCCTGCCGAAGGTCGCCGTTGTCCGATCCGTGCTCCGGCTCGGCGCCTACCAGCTCTTGATGCTCAGCCGCGTGCCCGCCCGCGCGGCGGTGAACGAGACCGTCGGGTTGTTGCGCGATGGGCGCGGCTTCCCGAACGCCGTGCTGCGGCGAATCGCAGAACGGATCCACTCCCGCCCCGCGGATCCGGGCGCGCCGAGACGAGAGCTCGCCCTGCCCGACGGACCGGATGGCCCCCGTTGCCTCGCCTTCGACGGCGACGCGTTTCCCGAACCGGACAGCCCGGAGTTCCTCGCGGCGCGCTACGGATTGCCGGAGTTCCTGGTGCGACGGTGGGTCGAGGCGCACGGTTTCGATGCGGCGACCTCGGTGTGCCTCGCATCGAGTACTGCGCCTTGCGTGTTTCTGCGCGCGACCGGGCGGGCGCCGGGCCCAGAGGAATTCGTGGCCCGACTCGCTGCGGAGTCGGTCAAAGTCGAGCCGTTCGCGGAGTCGATCTTCCGCTTGATCAGTGGTCCCGCGTTCGCGACCCGGTCGTTTGCCGAGGGTTGGTTCATGGCGCAGGATCCGACGGCATACGCCGCCGCTCGTGAAGTCGACGCGCGACCGGGTGAACGCGTCCTCGACCTGTGCGCGGCGCCCGGGACCAAGACGATGGTGCTCGCGGAGGGCGTCGGTCCCGAGGGCACCGTGTTCGCGTGGGATATATCGCGGTGGAAGCTCGATCTCGTCCGCGAGAACGCGGCGCGACTGGGGCTGACCGATCGGATCGAGTATCCGGCGACGCCCGTGCTCGACGAGCCGGTCGACCGCGCTCTCGCCGACGTCCCGTGCTCGAACGTGGGAGTGCTGGCCCGGCGCGTCGAGGTGCGCCGCCGGATCACCGAGGATGGGATCCGTGAACTCACGAAGGTCCAAGGCGATTGCCTGCAGCGCGCGGTCGCCGCGTGTCGACCCGGCGGGGCGGTGGTCTACTCCACGTGCAGCATCGAGCCGGAAGAGAACCGGGGGGTTGTCGATGAGGTGATCCGCAACGCCGGCGAGTCTTGCGAGTTCGTCTCCGATCGATTGACCCTTCCGGATCCGGCAGGGGGCGATGGCGGCTACTTTGCGGTTCTCCGGCGCAAGGACTGAGAAATACGGGGCCGGTCGCGACAGGGCCTTCCGGATGCGGGGAATACTGCTATGAAGGGCCGCCCTATGGCAGCCCGCAGAAGCTCGAGATCCCGTTCCGGTGGTGGCAGGCGCTCAAGTCGCGCCGCCCAGACCAACAACCAACTCCCGGTCATCATCGGCGGTGGCGTCGTCATCGTCGTGATCCTGGTGGCTGTCGCCATGAACATGGGCGGTGATCCACTCCCGAACCAGGAGCCCGTCAAGGAAGCCAGCAAGGACCCCGCACCCGAGGTCAAGCCAGTGAAGGCGAAGTCGGAGAACTACTCCGACAAGATGCTCAAGGAGCCGGAGACGCCAGCGCCGACGATCCCCGCGAGCGTCCTGGCGAAAGTCGACACCCTCCTCGCCACGGCGAAGAAACTCGATATCGACGCGCGTAAGGCGCAGAACTCTGGCGACAGCGGCAAGTTCAACGAGCTGATCAACGACAGCTGGGACAAACTGGAGGAGCTCAACTCCTTCATCGAGAAGTACACCATGTGGCTGGAGGAGGCCGACATGGGTGATTGGAAGGTGCCCAGCGCGTACCGACCGCTGCAGGACCGCATCACGAGACTCGACAAGATCAGGGGACGCGTCAAACGGATCAAGCCGAACCGCCGGTAGGGATCGGCAGTCGCCATGTTGCTCGGCTACAACACCAACGGTCTGCAGAACCACCGCTTGCCGGATGCGCTCCGGCTGATGGCCGACAGTGGCTATGAAGCGGTGGGGCTGACGCTGGATGTCCAGCATCTGGATCCGTTCCACTGCACGGCGAAGGACGTGTCTGAAATCGCTGTGCTCCTCGATCAACTCGAGCTAACGCCCGCGATGGAGACGGGTGCACGGTTCTTGTTGGATCCAAAGCACAAACACGAACCGACCCTGATGACGCGGGACCCGGAGGCGCGCGCGCGTCGGATCGAGTTCTTCCGCCGCGTGGCGGGAATCGGTAGAGATCTCGGGGCATCGGTTGTGTCGTTCTTCAGCGGCGTCGACCGCGGCCCCAGTGCCGATGCGCGGGAGACGCTGCTCAGTGGTGTTCGTGATGCCTGCGCAGCGGTCCGCGCCGAGGGCATGATCCCGGCAGTCGAGCCCGAGCCCGGCATGGCGATCGCTACGGTCGAGGAGTACCAGGAGGTGCGTCGGGAGCTGGAAAAAGACGGCGAGGGACCGATGCTCTGCCTCGACGTGGGCCATCTCTACGCGACCGGCGAGGGTTCTCCGGCTCAGGTGATTCCTGGAGTCGCCGCACAGCTTGCCCAGGTGCAGCTCGAGGACATGCGGATCGGCGTGCACGAGCATCTCCTTCCTGGGGAGGGAGATGTGGACTTCGCCGCCGTGTTCAGCGCCCTCCGGAAAGCCGAATACGCTGGACCGGTATGTTTTGAGCTCTCCCGTTCTAGCCACCTTGCGCCCCACGCAATTGCGATCTGCCGTCAGGTCTGGGCGGGGAGCCGTTGATCTCCCCGGGACCCCGACTATCGTATCCGCCCGTCGGCGGTGATGCGGAGGGTACGAGCAGCTCCGCGAGCCGAGTTTTGATTTCGGAGTCCGTTCTCGTATGAGGCAGTGCCCCACACTCCCTGGCGACGACCGCCCTCTGATCGCCCATTCCATCGTCAACGGCGTGTGCATGGAGCGACAGCGGGATTTCTATCACAAGTGCCACCGTTGCGCGTTCCGCGGCAGACCAGCCGACTTCGTCTTCGAACCGGTGCACAAGAACGGCACTGCGACGCCGATCCAGGTCGACTCCACCGCCACGGTCACCCCAGAGTCCGCCTCGTAGAACCGGACGTCAGTTGACGAGCGCGCGGACCTGGTCGTCGGTAAGCAGACGCTTGCTGGCCTTGCCGGCCTCGAGGACTCGCTGGACGAGCTCGTCGGTGGGTTCGACGCCCATCTGCTCCAGGACCCAGGTGACGTTTGACTTGCCGCTCATCGGCCCGATGCGGATCCGCTGCTTCAGCCCGACCATGTTCGCGGGAACACCGGAATAGACGCTGTCCGCGAGCGGCGCGTTGCCCTTCTTGTAGGCCTTGATCACCGCCGAGGCGTGGACGCCGGTGCCGGTCTCGAACGCGTCGTTGCCGAGCACCGGGTAGTTGCTCGGAATCGGGACGCCGACCGCCTTGGATGTCGTCTTCACGTATTCAGGGAGCTTCGCGAGGTCGTTGTCGATCCAGCCGAGCAACCGAAGGTTGATCAGCAACTGGTCCATCTCGGTGTTCCCCGCCCGCTCGCCGATGCCGAGCGCGGTGGCGTGGATCCGGTCCGCCCCGCCCTCGATCGCCGCGAGGCAGTTCGCGAGGCCGAGGCCCCGATCCCGGTGGCCGTGCCAGTCGACCTGGATCGGTCGCCCATCGGGGCCGGTGCCGAAGTCCGACGCCATCTCCACCACGAATCGAATGACCTGCCCGGCCCCCGGAGGCGTGGAATGCCCCGCCGTGTCGCAGACGCACAGCCGGCCCGCGCCCAGCTCCATCGCCAGCGTGTAGAGGCGGCGCACGGTGTCCGGTTCGGCGCGGGACGTGTCCTCGGTGACGAACATCACCGGCAGATCGTGCTCCTTGCAAAACGTCAGCGCGGCCTCCGAGTGCTCGAGCAGCCTGTCGACGCTCCAGTTCTCCGAATGCTGGCGGATCTTGCTGCTGCCGATGAATGCCGAGACCTCGATCGGGATGCCGGCCCTCTGCGTCAGCTCGATCACGGGCTCGATGTCTCCCACCAGCGTGCGGCAGGCGACGTTCGGGACGATCTTCATGCGGCAATCTGCGATCTCCTTCGCCAGCGTCAGGATGTCCTCCCGCGGTCGACCACCGGCGCCGGGCAGTCCGAGATTGACCCCGACGATCCCGAGGTCCTCCATCAGGTGTAGTATCTCGAGCTTTTTCTCCACGCTGGGGTCCGCCACCGAGGGCGACTGGAGACCGTCGCGCAGGGTCTCGTCGTTGAGATGCACGGGCTTCGACGGACGGAAGTCGCTACCCTGATTGTTCCAATCGTAGATGAGGTCTTCGATGCGCTGCATGGTGGCGGATTGTAGCACCTTCGGCGTCCGGTCCTGAGCCCGCGATTTCGCGCGCTCAGGGAGGAAGATAGAGAAAGAGCAGCACGCGCAATCATGATCGTCATGAAGTTTGGCGGGACCTCCTTGGGAACCGTCGGGTCGATCCAAAACGTCTTCCGCATCGTCAAAGACCGGGTCGATGAGAACCCGGTATTGGTCGTGTCGGCGCACGCCGGCGTGACCAACGCACTCGTCGCGTTGGGCAAGGGCGCGCCCCACGGCGACATCGATCTCGCCGGAATCATCGACGGGCACCGAGAACTGTTGGCGGGACTGGAACTTCCCGCCGACCTTCTAGACGCTCAGTTCGAAGAGATGATGGACCTGGTGCGCGGCATGAAACTCGTCTCGGAGGCGAGCCCACGGGCGCTCGACCTGTTGTTGAGTTTCGGTGAGCGCTGCTCCTCACGCGTGATCGCCGCCTTCTTCAACGCCCGGGGTCTGCAGGCAGTGGCCGTCAATTCGTACGAGGCCGGATTGCGCACAGATGGCACGTTCGGACGGGCGCGACCCCTGCCGGACGACGGTCGGATCGCCAAGTACCTCGCCGCCGTGGACGGCATCCCGGTCGTCACGGGCTTTCTCGGCATCGACGACAAAGGCAACATCACGACGTTGGGACGCAACGGTTCGGACTTCTCGGCGGCGCTGATAGGAAACGCTCTCGGGGCCGAAGAGATCCAGATCTGGACCGACGTCGACGGTGTGATGACCGCGGACCCACGGCTCGTCGAAGGTACGCAACCGATCCCGACGATGAGTTTCGGCGAGGCCAGCGAGCTCGCCTACTACGGCGGCAAGGTGCTGCACCCGGCGACGATCCAGCCCGCGATGCAGAAGTCGATTCCCGTGCGCGTGCTCAACACCCACCGGCCCGACAGCCCGGGCACGGTGATCCTTTCCGAATACGAGGAGAAGGAAGCGCCGGTGCGCGCGATCGTCCACAAGGACGGGATCTACCTCATCAACCTGGTCTCGCCGCCGATGCTCGCGCAGCACGGCTTCCTGGCGAAGGTCTTCACCGCAGCAGAACGTCACGAAATCGACGTCGACCTCGTGGCCACCTCGGAAGTGTCGATCACGATGACGGCCGACCGCGCCGACAACCTCCCCGAGTTCTGCGAGGAACTCTCGACTCTCGGCGATGTCTCGGTCGAGGAGAACCATGCACTGCTCTGCGTCGTGGGTCAGGGCATGGCGCACTTCCCCGGCGTCGCCGCGCGTGTTCTCGTGACACTGAACGACGCCGATGTCCGCGTGCGCGTCATCAGCCGCGGCGCGATCAAGGTCAACATCGGGCTCGTCATCGATCAAGCCAATCTGAAGACGGCCGTCCGTGCCCTGCACACCGAGTTCTTCGGGTAACGATCTTCCGGCTATTTGCGCCGGCTTGGCGAGACAACGCGCGGCGCGATCTGGTTGGGGCGCAGATTGCCGCCGGGCAACCGCATGATTCGGATGTTGCGGAAGTGGATTTCCGCCCCTTCCGACTCGAGGCAGAGGTAGCCCAACCTGACCGACGCGTCGCGCACGCCGTTGACGAACTTGCCGTTGACCGACAGCTTGGCTACGCCGTCGACGCACACGAGGTCGTAGGTGTTCCACTTCCCCCTGCCCTTGCAGCGATTCTCGATCGACTTGCTCCTCTTCCCCCGTGGGTTGTCGGGAGTGGCCTCGAGTCCGTTGGCGCCGAACAGTTCTCCGTGCACGTAAGCGATCGGTTGTGGCTTGCCGTCGCGTCGCCGGTGCAAGTTCACCCAATCGAGTTCGAGCATCTGCACCTCGAGACCCTTCGGCAGTCGCCTGCCCTTGGGCACGCTGCCTGCGCTCCAGACGAACACGCCGGAGTTGCCACCGGCCTCCATGTGCCGCCACTCGATGTGCAGAATGAAGTTCTCGTACTGCTTCGCCGACCGCATGACCCCGATCGGTTTGCCCTTGCACACCAGCAGCCCATCGCGGACCGACCACGTGTCCTTCGAAGTGTTGACGTCGACCCACCCGGTGAGGTCGCGTCCGTTGAACAGGCTTTCGAATCCCTGTAAGGAGGAGCCCGCCAGCATCGCGTCGGTCTCAGCCAGCTTGAACCGCGCCGAGACGACGGAGTCCTTCGCTGTGTCGGGGCGGTACTTGACGTACGTCGTCGCGACGAGAGGGAGCAAGGAAACGGCGAGCACGAGACCGAGGAGTCGCATGCTCATAGTCTGGCGACCGGGAGTCCCGGTGAACAGTCCGAGGACTCCTAGTTGGCGTCCAGGTCCTGAAAGAAGCCCTGCGTGTCGTCCATGCCGGACAGATACACGTGCCAGTCGATGCGCTCGTCGGGTCTGATGTTGGTGTTGGAGGTCGCGGCGCCGAACAGGTAGTTGACCACCCAGTCGCCCAGGTGGGCTTCGCCGGTCAGCGGGCGACCCTCGAGCATCGGCTCGATCTGCAGGATATCGCTCTTGCGCAGCGGGGCTGCCTCGCCGATCAGGCGTCGGTTGGCGATCAGTTCGGTCTCGCTGCGGCTGACGAGGCGCAGCAGCTCCGCGATGTCGGCACCGCTCACAAACGATTTGCCGCCAGCCCCGGT
>CAYYAQ010000076.1:0-17876 GCA_964469555.1 uncultured candidatus Brocadiaceae bacterium
CGGTGGCGAAGGCGGTCGGAATCGCGGTGGCGAAGGCGGTCGGAATCGCGGTGGCGAAGGCGGTCGGAATCGCGGTGGCCAGGGCGAACGTGGTCGTGGCGGTGAGAGCGGTCGAAATCGCGAACGACGCGGTGGCGACGGCAACAAGAGCGGCACCCGGAAATAGACCCGATCCCATGCAAACCGCAGCGGAAGTCGTCGCCCACCTTCAGGGTGTGCACCGCCACTATCACATGGGCACGGAGACCGTCCGCGCCTTGGACGGCATCGATCTCGATATCCACAAGGGCTGCTACCTCGCGATCATGGGTCGCTCCGGCTCGGGAAAGAGCACGATGCTCAACATCCTCGGCCTTCTCGACCGCCCCACCGACGGCGAGTACACCCTCGAGGGCAACACCGTCTCCACGCTCAACGACAAGCAGATCTCCGCGCTGCGCGGCGAGCACATCGGTTTCATCTTCCAGTCGTTCAACCTCATCCCACAGCTGACCGTCCTGGAGAACCTCGAGGTCCCGCTGTTCTACCAGAACCGGATCGGGCCGGAGTCCAAGGCCAAGGCCGAGGAGCTGGCGATCCGCGTCGGTCTCGACGGACGCCTCTACCACCGTCCCACGGAGCTGTCGGGCGGCCAGCAGCAGCGCGTCGCGATCGCCAGGGCATTGATGAACGACCCGCTCTACCTGCTGGCAGACGAACCCACGGGAAACCTCGACAGCGCGACCGAGGAAGAAATCCTCTGCCTCCTCGACGACCTACACGCCGACGGCATGACCGTGATCATGGTCACCCACAACCCGACCATGGGTGAAAGAGCAGAACGCGTCGTCTGGCTGGCCGACGGCAAGGTCGAGAGCGACGAGGTGACGGGTAAGTAATGCGCGGCACCCTCGCAACCTTCTCACTCGGCGTAACGAGCCTCGCGCTCCACAAGCTGCGCTCCGCCCTGACAACCCTGGGCATCATGATCGGCGTCGCCGCCGTAGTCGCGATGCTCGCGATCGGCGAAGGCGCGAGCCAGGCAGCCCAGGATGCCATCCGCAAGATGGGGTCGACGAACATCCTGATCCAGAGCATCAAGCCGCCGGTGAGCGAGGACACCTCGGGGATGAGTTCCTGGACGGCGAACATCTACGGCCTGACCTACCAAGACGCCCGGCGCATCAAGGCGACTCTCGCGGATTCCATCGAAGTGATGGTCGAAGTTCGCATCAGCGACAAGGAGATCACGGTCGGCGACCAGTGGTTGCAATCCGAAATCCTCGGGACGTCCCCCGACTACCTGGACGTCATGGGCATGAAGATCAAGGCGGGCGGACGATGGATCACGGACACGGACATGCGCAGCTTCGCGAATGTCTGCGTGCTCGGCGGCGGGGTGAGCGAGACCCTCTTCCCGCTCACCGATCCGATGGGGAAGGTCATCAAGGCGACCGGCAACCGCTTCAAGGTCGTCGGCGTGCTCGAGAAGCTCGGTCGACGCAGCGGCAGCACCGGTCGCTCGGTCGATGAGTGCGTCTACGTGCCGCAGTCGACGTCCATCCGACGGTTCGGCGAAACGAACGTAAAGCAGAGCGGCGGCAGCCGGGAGATCGAGAGCGTCCAACTCCACGAGATCAAGGTGAAGGTCAACACCGTGGACAACGTGCCGCGGGCCGCGGAGGTCATCGAGAAGATCCTCGAGCGGGGGCACAAGGAGAAGGACTACGCGATGACCGTGCCGCTGGAACTCCTGCGGCAGGCCAAGGAGACCGAACGTCGCAACCAGCTGCTCCTGTTCTTCATCGCGTCGATCTCCCTCATCGTCGGGGGCATCGGCATCATGAACGTCATGCTCGCCACCGTCACCGAGCGGACCCGCGAGATCGGCATCCGCCGAGCCCTCGGCGCGCAGAAGAAGCACATCGTGTCGCAGTTCCTGGTGGAGACGGTCGTGCTGAGCGGCGCCGGCGGTCTGCTGGGCGTGCTCGTCGGGATCGTCGCGTCACTCCTCTCGGCGGCTTTCTCCGACGCCCGGGTGCTGATCCGACTCGAGCACCCGCTGATGGCGTTCGGGATCTCTGCCGCGGTGGGCGTTTGCGCTGGACTGTATCCGGCGTGGCGGGCAGCCAACATGGACCCGGTCGAAGCCCTCCGCCACGAATAAGACCCGGACGGGTCGGCGGGGAAGGGGCCGAGGTCCTTGCCTCTGACCAGATTCAAACGCGTTCGAGGCCCCGGTCCCGATGCTATCGACCGCTGGCGGCGATGGTCCCAGGGAGGATTTGGTCGCCGGCGGCGATTTCTACCAGTTCAACGGAACACCGGAGTCGCGCGCGACCTCTTAAAAGAACCAAGGCTCTCCACCTTGCCCCCGGAAACCCAGGCAACGTGCCCAGGCTTCCTCGGTGGAGAGCCTTGTTTTGCCTCAGGCGAGGCACCCACCACTAGACCGGTGGGACCCGGAGGTTTCACGGCGGCCTTGGGAAAAGCGCACAGTCGGCAAATACGACCGGAAGCGCAGCAGGATTCGCGGAGAGTGCTCCCCGCGCGCAAACCCAGTCCTGAAAACGTGGTAGAATTGCAGAGCTTGTTACGGTTGCGGGCAAGAATCCCGAACTCCGCGACCTTTCCCGCCCCACGATGCAGTTACGCGACATAGTATCCGTCGCTCGAATCCGGCTCCTGCCGGCGCTCAGTTGGTGGTTGTACCTCCCGCTCCGCATCATGCGGTCCCGGCGATCCGACGACGCGGTGGAAGACCTCATCCCGCCCGCGACGGAACCCCGCCGCGCCCCATCTTCCCACCGTCCGTGAACCCTCACCGAGAGTCACGCCAACAGTGACGCCGGACGACCGCGTGGTGATGATGAGCGGATGTTCTTCAGACCACTGCTTTTCGTTGTCGCCGGCGTCATCACCGCGCACGCTGGGTCCGCACAGCATGCCACCGAGCCCGCGTCGCTCGATCTCATCCTCGCAGGCGGCACGGTGCACGACGGCACCGGGGCCGCGGGACGTCGCCTGGACGTTGGGATTGCGGGCGGTCGCATCACTGCGCTCGGCGACCTGACGGGAGTCGTCGCCACGCGACGGATCGACGTCACCGGGCTGTGCATCGCACCGGGGTTCATCGACACCCACGCCCACGCCGACGCATCCGTGCTGCGACGACCGGCTGCGGCGAACTTTCTTGCGATGGGCGTGACGACGATCGTGACCGGCAACTGCGGCAACTCGATGCGCGACCTCGGACGGCACTTCAAGAGCCTGGACAAGCGCCGCCCGGCGGTCAACTACGCCAGCCTGATCGGACACAACACGGTCCGCCGCGCCGCGATGGGCACGGCGAACCGCCGACCGACGAAGGCCGAGCTCGAAACGATGGAGAAGCTCGTCGACAAGGCCATGCGCGATGGCGCGATGGGTCTCTCCACCGGTCTGATCTACGTGCCGGGCACGTATTCGGAGACCAGCGAACTCATCGCCCTGGCCAAGGTCGCGGGCCGATACAGCGGGCTGTACGTCAGCCACATGCGGAACGAGAACGACCATGTCCTCAAGTCGATCGACGAAGCCCTGCGTATCGGGCGCGAGGCCGGAGTCCACGTCCACCTGTCCCACCTGAAGGCGTCCGGGAGGAAGAACTGGGGACGGGGGAAGGACATCGTGGCAAAGCTCGAGAAGGCAAGGGCCGACGGCGCCCGAATCACGGGCGACCAGTATGCCTACGCCGCCAGCAGCACCGGCATCGACGTGCTGTTCCCGACGGACGCGCTGGGAGTCGGACGCAAGGCGTTCGCGAGGAAGCTCGAGGAGGACGAGGGATTCCGCGCGAAGATGCATGCCGCACTGATCACGAAGATGGACAAGGTCGCCTTCGGTGATTTCGCGTGGTGCCAGGTGAGCTACGCGAAGAACAACCCGGAGGTCAGCGGCAAGAACCTCAAGCAGGTCGCGAAGATCTTCTTCGGGAGAGACGACCGGGATTCGCAGGCCGACGCAGCGATCAAGCTGTTTGCCGACACCCGCGGCGATGCCCGGGTGAACATGGTCTTCCACAGCATGTCGGAGGAAGACGTCGTGACCATCATGCAGAAATCCTTCGTCGGCGTCGCCTGCGACGCGGGGATCCGCGCGTCCAAGGGGGTCAGCAAACCCCACCCACGCGGGAACGGCAACAACGCGCGAGTACTCGCGTATTTCGTGCGGGAGAAGGGCGTGCTGTCTCTCCCCCTCGCGATCCACAAGATGACGGAACTCCCCGCGAAGGTGTTCGGTCTCCAGAAGCGCGGCCTCGTGCGCAAGAGCTATCACGCGGACCTCACGGTGTTCGACGCCAAGAAGGTTTCGGATCGCGCGACGTACGAAGATCCGCGTCGGTCGCCCACGGGCATTCCATGGGTCCTCGTCAACGGACGGATCGTCATCGAGAAGGGCGTCCTCACAGGCACGCGCCCGGGCAGGGTTCTTCGTCACGCGAAGAAGGCGGCGAAGGTCAAGTGAGCGCGCGGCAACTCTCTTGCTTCCTCATCGCCGCTTCGCTGTCGCTCTCCCCGATGCTCGCGCAGGCAGCGCGGAGCAACTCTGACTACCTGCGGGACTTCCGGGGCTTCGACGCCGAGACGCGACAGGCGCTGACCCGCGGACTCGAGCGCAAGATCAAGCTCGATCCCAATCCCGCTATCCAACGCATCGTCTCGAGGCAGCGCGACCACGCCAAGCTACCGATCGCCGAATCACCGCCGTACCACCGCGCCGTGGACTGGGCGGAGGGCGTCGCTCCGAAACGAGAGATGATCGTCGGCGGCGACGAACAACACACAGCGCTGCGCAAGAAATACCCGCCACAACTGGTCATGCCGGGGCTGATCAAGTCGGTGTTCTACGATTGGGGCAAGGGCATGGTCGTCCGCCGCAAGCGACCACTGGATGAAGTCGAGGTCATGTCGAACATCCTCAACGGCTACCCGCCGGGGAGCGACGACGTACTCGCGCAGCTGCTCGCGAGATTCGACGACGACGCGAAGATGCGCAAGATGTCGAGCTACCTGTCGCACCTCTACGCGAATCTCAACGCGAAGGTCTTCGAGGAAGTGACTCTCTACGAGGCATGGTACAGCGGCGAGCTCATCGATGTACCCGACGTGGACGCGATCCCGTTCGCCCGGAAGATCCTGTTGCGGCGCGCCTTTCGGTCGCCGATCCCCGCGACGCAAAAAAGGACGGCGTTGTACAAGGAGATCCAGAAGGCGGCTTTCGCCTACCGCAAGTATCGCACTCTCCGGGAGTCCGCCGCGGCCGCGTTCCTGCACGCATCACCGAAGATGGACCCGGTCTACGCACCGCTCGTGTCCCGCTTCCACTACCTGTACGTCGTGCTCAAGGACAACCCGGAGGAGATCCACAAGGTACTCCGCGGCATCCCCGATCGGGACGCACTCGTCGCGGCGATCGACAAGCGCCTGAAGAAGACGAGCATCGAGGTGGAGAAGCGTCTGCTGCGCAAGAAGAACCTCGAGGACATGCACGCCTGGCTGCGCTACTGGGCGCGACTCGCGATCTTTACCCAGTCGAAGAAGAAGGACGGCCAGTAACCGGATGCAGCGAGTCCCCACCATCGTGACAGGTGTTCTCTCGGCTGTCTCCTCGGCGCCCTTGTTCAAGAACCACAAGCTGGACGAACTGGTGTGGTACTCCGGTCGCACGGGCAAGAAACTGTACGTGCGCTTCGTCTGGTAGCGCTGAGGGATCGGATGCCATAGAGTGCCTCGCCCTTCGACCGAGGAGACCTCCATGCGCAAATCGCTCTTCATCGCCCTTCTGGTGTCACCCGCTACTGCTCAGGTCCAGGCGACCGAGGCACAACTCCTCAAGAGGGCAAAGGCCATTCACGCCAGCGTCATCACTCTCGACACGCACAAGGACATCAGCGCGACGCTCGCGCTGGGCAAGAAGAGCGACGACGCCAAGGAGATCGAGAAGTGGCGACGCCGCAACGACCCCACCGTCGACGGCAGCAACCAGGTCGATTTCCCGAAGATGCGGGAGGGTGGCTACGACTGCGCGTTCTACATCGTCTACGTGGGACAGGGTCGGCTCGACGGCGGCGGGTTCGTGAACGCGAAGAAGCAGGCCCTGCTGAAGTTCGACGCGATCCACCGCATGGTGAAGAAGTACCCGGAGCACATCGGACTCGCGCGGACACCCGACGACGTGCGCAAGCTCCACGCCGCGGGCAAGCTCATCGCGTGCATCGGCATCGAGAACGGCTACCCGATGGGGAAGAACCTCTCGCTGATCGAGGAATTCCACCGCCGGGGCGCGCGCTACATGAGCATCGCGCACAACCGACACAGCCAGCTCGGCGATTCCCACACTCCGAAGGAACCGCTGCACAACGGGCTCAGCGAGCTGGGACGCAAGGCGATCGGCGAGATGAATCGCGTCGGGATCATGGTCGACATCTCCCACGCCAGCAAGCAGACGATGCTTCAGGCGCTCGAGGTCTCGAAGGCACCGGTCATCGCGTCCCACTCCGGTTGCGCCAACATCCGGAAGCACGGGCGCAACCTCGACGACGAGCAACTGCTCGCGCTGAAGAAGAACGGCGGCGTCATCCAGTGCGTAGCGCTCGGTTCGTTCGTGAAGGACACCTCTGTTCGGCAGAAGGCGCTCGACACGCTGCGCAAGGAAACAGGCGCGCCGTCGCGCCGTGAAATGTGGCAGTTCAGCCGAAGCGGCGTCATGCCGGACGACGTCCGCAAGAAGGTCGAGGTCTACCGGGCACGCGTGAAGAAGGAGATCGATCCGAAGTTCAAGCCGGCGAACGTCGCTAACTTCGTCGACCACATCGACCACGCTGTCAAACTCATCGGTCTGAAGCACGTGGCGATCAGCTCGGACTTCGACGGCGGCGGCGGCGTCGAGGGTTGGAACAACGCGCGCGAGACCTTCAACGTGACGCTCGAACTGGTGCGACGCGGCTACACCCTGGAACAGATCAGCGCGCTCTGGTCCAGCAACACGCTGCGGCTGTGGGCCGAGGTCGAAGCGGTCGCGAGTCGCATCCAGTCTGGCGGCAAGTAGACGGCGGCGACTGGTGGAACTCGCGGACGTGGATCAGACGTTTCGCTGGGACGAGACCCGTGAACTCCTGTCGGGATGCCCGGAACTCGCCGTGGACGAGCACCGCGGTGGGTTCATCGGCGAGGACGATGCCGGCGTCACGTTCCGGGTCCGCCCTCCGCTGATCCAACCCATCGGCGAGGACATCGCGACGTCGCGGCAGTTCGTCGCCGGACTGGAAGAAGAACTCGGCAGCCACCTGGTGATCCTGATGCAGGCCGGCGCCGCGTCACTGGGCTGGTTCGAAGAGGGCGAGAGCGTCCGCACCAAGACGATCAAGAAGTACGTCGTCCGCGGTCGCGGCAAGGCGCAGCCGACGCACCTCTCCACGAAGGGCAAGTCCCGCTACGGATCCCGGTTGCGGCTGCAACAGGCCAAGGCCCTTCTCGTCGAGATCAACGAACGGCTACACGACTGGTTCGACGAGTTCGGCGAGCCGGCGCACGTGCTCTACAGCTGTCCCACGCGGATGTGGCCCGAGCTCTTCGGGGCGAAGCCTGCCCCACCGTTCGACAAGAACGACTCGCTCATCAAGATCCCGCTGGACCTGCCAGTGCCGACGACCGACGTGCTGCTCCGCACGTACAAGGGTCTGACGTACGGGAGTATCGACGAAGTCTGACGCGCGCGTCAGTTGATCGTGATCACTCGGCTCGGAGCGGAGACGCTCACCCACGGGAAGATGTTGGGTTTCTTGAACGTCACGAACCCGGCGTACAGCTTGAAGCCTGAGTTCTTGAGGATCGGGGAATTGGGAATGAGCATTCCGCCAAACCCCCTGCCGCTCGAGTTGATGGTGCCCACGCGGTTCACCAGGATCGAAGCGCAGTCGCCGAGGAAGCAGTTGAAGACGAAATCGTAGTCCAGAGGCAGATTGCCCCAGGGACTCTTCCAGCCGTTCGCGATGCCGCCGGAGAGGAGCAGGAAGTACCCGTTGTTGGACTGACCGGGCGCATTGAACGTGAACGAAATGACGCCACCAGGCGTCGCGTTGCCGGTCCAATTGACGCTGACGACCGGCTGCACGCAGGCCCGGATGACCCAGCTCCCGTTGAAGTACAACGGACAGAACGGAAACAAGAGCGGCGGAACGCGAAAGACCGCGGGATCGAAGATTCCCCAACCCGGGTTGGTCGTGTCGAGGATGTTCTTTCCCGGAGTGCACTTGCCATCGGCGTCGACGCTGAAGTTCGCCGCGTATCCAGTCGAGCAGGATCCGCTGGAGGTGTTGAGGATCATGCGGAACGCGATCACCGGGTTCCCGCCCGGCACGAACACCGGCTTGGGCAGCGTGAACTCATTGATCCCGTTCGAGGCGACCTGGAGGTTGGATCCTCCGGTGCTGAGCTTGAACAACCGCGTGCCGAGCGTCACCTTGCCACCGGCACCGAACGTCGCCCCATCGTAGATCTCGACGTCGACCGCCGCCTTCGCGCCGTTGGTGCCCTGCGCGTGACCAAAAAGCACGGACACCTTCGTGACGTTGCAGGGCGTGCCGTACTTGAAGTACGACATCGCCGCCTCGTTCTTACAAAGACCCGAGACGACGCCGTACTTGAACCTCCCCGATGGGCTGTCCGGCAGGATGTCGTTCTTGAGCAACGTCTGGCCCGCACCGCAAGACTGGCTCGCGGCATCGGCACTTGCTAGAGCAACGACGAGACCGGTGAGGGCGAGAGCGAGTAGCGACTTCATGGCTGTTCTCCTGAGACGGGATCGAAGCGGGACACCGCGATAGTAGAGGAATCTCCGCACATCTGGGGTTCCCGAACGTCGCGATTCGACAAACTAGCGCGGGACACGAATCCGGTAGAGCAGCGAATCCCCGGTCCAATCGAACGTGGGTGAGTCCGCGCGTTTCGCGGACAGCGGATGACGACGTCCGATCGGCGTGCAGTGGACGACGATTTCGTGACTCTCCCGGTCCTCGTAGGCGAAGAAGTTGCTCAGCTGCAACCGAGCGCCATCGCCGTCCCGCCGCCGATCGATCACCGTGATGCTGCTCTCGATCAGGAGCAGCGACCCTTCTTCGACCTCGCCGATCACGAGCGGATGCCGCGGATGATTGGCCCGGGGATTGGTCGGAGCGATGTTGCCGAGCCAATACACCCGTCCGTTGCTGTGACGCAGCAACTGACAACACGTGCTCGCGGAGAAGAACCGCTTGCCGCTGCGGTAGGTCCACGGCTCCGGCGCCGAGAACGTCCGACCCCGGTCCTTCGAGATCGAGCGCCAGCGGTAACCCGGGATCTTCCCGCGGCGGTCGTTGCTGCCCCGCATCACCATGAGGATGCGGCCATCCTTCGCCTCGATGATCGTGGGTTCGATCATGCCGCGCGTCGAGAGCTTTGGATCGGCGGACACCCGCGCGGACACGCGCCAGTCCAGCGTGCCCCCATCGTTGAACGTGCCGATCAACACTGCGGCGTCGTGATACGTGTAGCCACCGCCAGGGTTGTGGTACTCCCCGTTCGATCCCATCGGCGTGATCTGCACCGGCTGCAGGATCTCACCCGACGAGACCTGGATCGCCGCGCAAGTCGTCGCGCCGATCATCATCGAGTTCTTCCCGGCACGCACGCCCGGCAGCGGGTGCTCGGGCGAGTAGCCCGCACCGACGTGCACCACCGGGGCTTCGTGCCAGAAGCTCCGACCGCCGTCGCGGCTTAGCGCGTAGCGCAAGGTCCAGTGCTTCATCCCGGCCAGCGGGTCGTCCCCCGGCAGCACGCCTTGCACAATCATCATCATCAGCTCGTCGCGTTCTGGGGCGACGAAAGCGGAGCTGAAGTAGCGGCGGAACGTGCCGCCGTCCCGCGGCGCGTTCGTCTTCAGCGTCTTCGCCTCGCTCCAGCTGCGACCGTTGTCCTTCGAGAACCGCTGGAACGCCACGTCCGCCGTGTCCGACCGCGTCTGGTGCGAGTGCAACGACATCTTCTCCACGCCGCGCGCGCGGGTGTAGAAGGACCGACCGTTGGTCCGCACGCCGGCCTTGGGCGTGGCCAGGAACCGCGCGGTCCCGACCTTCTCCGGTCGCCCGCGACCGAGCGCCATGTCGAGGAATCGGTATGCGCGCTCGCGCACGACCGTCGGGAAGTCGTGTGCGCAGCCCGGATAGGCGACATCGAAGTTGTGCGGCGCCCCCAGAAATTCGTACACCGGTCGCACCAACTTCTCCGCGCGTCGCACACCAGCCACCGCGAAGTTGCCGTCTCGCTCCGGCGACGACGAAAAGAACGGTCGCGGCGCCAATGCGGCGATGACGCCATCGAAATCGAATGGCACACGACCAGGGTCCAACGCGTACCGTTCCCGCAGCAGAGGCATGTAGCGCTTGCTGGTCCAACCCTTGATCTTGCCACCGTAGTAGTCGTGGAACATCGTCCATCCACAGCTGGACACCACGACCTTCAACCGTTCGTCGAACGCGGCGACGAACATCGCGTTGTGTCCGCCGAGCGAGTGTCCGATCACTCCGATCCTCTCCGGATCCACTTCGGGCAACGACTGCAGAAGATCGACGCCCCGCATGTGGTCCACGATCCCCTTCATCGTTCCCGACGTGTACTTCGCGTCGTCAAACGCGTAACTGTAGTCACCAAACGACGGGTAGTCCGGGGCGAGCACGACGTAGCCGCGCGCGGCGAGCTCCCTGGCGTACGCGCGGTTCTCGCGCTCGCCTTGCCCGTCGACGACGCCCTTGCCGAGAGGTGACGTCGGGTGCAACGCGAGGATCGCGGGCCCGCCGCGACGGGCGGGGCGCGGCAGGTAGAGATACGCGGGGATCCGGTCTCTATCGAGGGAGGCGAACGTCACCGAGCGCCGGATGTACGTGGCCTCCTTGACCTCGTCTCCGATCTTCACGTCCAACAGCGAGGTCTTCGAACGCGGCAGCTTCCCCATCGCCTGCTGCATGCCCGCGAGAATCTGTTCGCGTTTGGTCTCCCATTCGCGCACCGACCGCACCGGCTTCGACTTGCCGTCGTCGCCCATGTAGACAAGCAGATCGTTGGGATCCTGATGGGTGAAGACGCAGAGTCCAGCGACGAGGGCCAGGTTCATCACGTTTCGCTACTCGCCGACAACTTCGCGTGGGCGTATGTGGTGACCGCTGTCCCCGAGGAACATCACGCGGATGCGTTCCTGCGACGAGACAGAGGTCGCTCTCGAGGCCAGGGAGACCGCGGCGACA
This sequence comes from uncultured candidatus Brocadiaceae bacterium, assembly GCA_964469555.1. GTDB lineage: Bacteria > Planctomycetota > UBA1135 > UBA1135 > UBA2386 > CAYYAQ01. The sequence continues at coordinate 11,297 of CAYYAQ010000076.1, forward strand.
AGGATCCGGTTGAGGCGCATGGGATGAGGATATCCGGCGGAATTCGGGATTTGAATGCCTGCCCGAATGCACTGTCCTGCGCAACAGCGACGGCCACCCGTCACCGATCGGCGACCTCCACGGTCAGAAGTGGATCCACTTCACGCACAGACCATCGAAGGGTTGATTGGACCCGCTGCGACTGCCGTCCGGGCGTCCGGTCGATTTCTGCGGTTTGGTCGCGCCAAACGTCGTGCCCCAGTTGCGCGACACCTGCCAGGTCTTGTTCACCCCGTCGTACTGCACGAGGAAGTGCAGGCCGTTGGCGACGGAAGTGATCGCCGTCTTGCCGGTGTTGAACGCGATCCATTGGGTCCGCGCGATCGCTGCGGCCAGTTCAAGACGCCGCTGAACACCATCGTCAGCGTCCCGGCGAAGTTCAGCGTGTACGTGTCGGAGATCGTCGCCGGCGTCGTCACCGCGTCGCCGATACTGAGTTCCATCGTGTAGGTCCGCTTCGCGTAGCCCCCGGACCAACTGTGTGAAAACACCATGCCTGTCATCAGCAGTTTCCTCCCGACCAGGCTCGAGTCCACTTGTTGGTAGAGTTGCTCGGCAGACTGGTAACCACCGAACGGGATGCCATTGTTCGAGCCGGTGTAGATGTTTGTCAGGTCCGGCGGGGAGATCGTGGACTTGTCTTGCGCAACACAAGGCGTCAGGATCGAGAGCGCCAAAGCGAGATGACGAAGCGTGGTTCCTCCAGGGTGTGAGCGAGACTCTCCGAACTCTCGGAGCCACGGCGCGTGCTAGCACCTCGAATCCGCGCAGGGGGTCGACCGCTTCCCCCTGCCATCCTGATTGCCGCGCTGTTACTTCTTCTTCCGCTGCTTCTTTCGCTGGTTCTTTCGTTGGCGAGCGTTCGCCGCTGGCGCGTCATCATCGGGCAGCCACGCCGCGAGTTTCAACTTGACTGCTGCATGCTCCGGCATCGCCGCGAGGTTGCGCCACTCGTTCGGATCCGACGCATGGTCGTACAGCTCCTCCGACCCATCCGCATACCGGATGTAGCGCCAACGGTCCCCGCGCACCGCGTGATTCTTGCGCCCCTCCGTAGTGACCACCGGTCGATCCCATGCGGCCTTCGGATCCTTCAGCAGCTTGACGAGGCTCCGCCCACCGAGACCCTGCCGCGGCGCGAGCGCACACAGATCGATCAACGTCGGATAGACGTCGAGCAGGCTGACGGAACGATCGCAGCGCGCGCCCGCGGGCGTTCCCGCAAGCAGGCCGGGTGTTCCCTTCGGCGCGACGATCATCAGCGGCGTGCGCGTCGTGTCCTCCCACAGCGCAAATTTCCGCCAGTGCTGCTTCTCTCCGAGGTTCCAACCGTGGTCCGTCCACAGCACGATCACCGTGTTGTCCGCGTGCGCCGAGGCGTCCAACGCGTCGAGCACTCGACCGAGCATCTTGTCGGTGAACGCGATCGACGCGAGGTAGCCCTGCACCGCTTTCTTCCACTGCTGATGCTCGGTCACTTTGCGATGGTCGCCGTTCCGCTTCGCCATCTTGAGACCAGCCGCCGGAATGTCGTCGAGGTCGCTCTGCAAGACCCTCGGCAACTCGATCTCGTCGAGGGGGAACTTCTCGAAGTAGCCGCGCGGCACGTACCACGGCAAGTGCGGTCGAAAGAACCCACACGCGAGGAAGAACGGCGCATCATCCTTGGCTCTTTTCTTCTTCAGCTGGCCGATCACCCATTCGGCGACCTTCCCATCGCCCATCTCTCCGTCCGCGACATCGAGCGGCCCCCAGTCGAAGTGCCGCGTCTTCGGGATGCCGTTGATGGGTCGCCCTGCGGGCACCGGGCTGCCGGGTGTCTGCCTCCGTTTGCTGGGGAAGTAATCGTCCCAGGACGGCGGATCCGGAAACGCACCATGATAGATCTTGCCGCTGCCCTTCGCGGTGTACCCGTGCTGGCGGAAGTGCTGCGGAATCGTCACCGCGTCCTTCAACGCCGGACGCCAGGGGTGGGCGTTCAGATACACGCCAGAACGGTGCGGCGGGATGCCGGTCATCAACGCCGCCCGGGACGGATTGCAAGCTGGCGCCGCGCAGTGCGCGTTCGTGAACAACACGCCGCGCGCAGCCACCCGGTCGAGGTTCGGGGTCCGGCTCTGCGGGTGGCCGCCGAGCACGCCGATCCAGTCGTTCAGGTCGTCGATGGCGATGAACAACACGTTGGGCCGCCTGGCCTTCTCGCCCTGCACCGATTCCTGCGCGGGCAACGCTTCGAGGCATGCGACGAGAGTGAGCAACACAGGGAGGCGGTGTCTCATGGCGCGGCGATCGTAACCAGGAAGGACGCGACGAAGCCACTCTGTCGAAGACCCCGACAGGGGGCGCGCACTACGTCCGGGATGCCACACCGATCGTGCGTCGGCAGGCGCCACAGATCTGCGACTCGGGCGACTTCGACGGGCTGGGCATCCTCCCCGACTACCGGACCGCGCATTTCGAACATCCGATCAAGTAGGCCCCCACTGAGGCGCAAATAGTCTGAAGGTGCCCCGAACACAGTCTTTCGACCCGCTGCGGTCGGCAACCACCCCTGGCAAGGGCACTCGGCCCCGGACGACAATCCGTGGCCCTGCGGCACCGCCGGGGTAGTCTTTTCGGGCCCGTTCTCTTCGCAACACCGACACCCAATGCCCCTGATCCTCTTCTGCCTCTCCGCGCTCGTGCTCACTCTCGAAGTGCTGGAGACAAAGATCTTCGCCTACTCCCTGTCCAACAACCTGATCTTCCTGGTTGTCGGGGTCGTTCTGCTCGGGTTCGGTGCCGGCGGGACGGTGTTGTCACTGCGAAAGACGTTCGACAACCCGCGACCGCTCGTCCGGAAGTGCCTGATCTGCTGCGCGGTGCTTCTCGTATTCGCCCACGGCTGGTTCGCCGTGCTCTCCGATCAGCTTGTGTTCGCATTCGACTTCCGGGCGTTCGTGGACCTGCGCGGTGCCGTCGACGTACTGCAGCCGCTGATCACGACGTTGAGCATCCTCGTGCTGTTGGCGTCGCCGTACTTCTTCGCCGGCATGGCGATCTCCGCGATGCTCGCGGATCCGAAGGGCAGCGTACACCTGCGCTACGGCATCAACCTGCTGGGCTCCGCGTTGGGGTGCGTAACGATCTTCTTCGTCCTCGGCCCGATGACCGGACCGGAATGCCTGGCCGCCTGTGCCATCGCGTGCGCGCTCCTAGCCGTGCCCCTCTACAAGAACAAGGTCGTGCCCCTGGTCCTGATCGCGCTGATCGGCACGCCGACCTTCGCCTACTCGAACCGGATCCTCCCTTACCAGATCCAATCCGCGGCCTCGTCCGGTCAGCTCGCCCTGATCATCCAGAACGCGAACAACATCGTGCAGGCACAGGCCGACGTCCAAGAGGTCTCGGTCAACGAGGAATACGACCGCTGGGATCCGACCGCGCGAGTGCAGGTTCACTCACTCGGCGTCAAGACCACGAATCCGCAGTACACGGCGGACCTCGAGCGCTTGCCGAGCAAGTGGTTCACCCAGGACAGCAGCTACGGATCGCCGTTGATCGGCGCAGGACAGAGCCCGGAGGGCACCAAGGCCGTCTTCGAGCGCACGTGCTACGGCATCGGGTACTTTCGCAAGAAGCCGAAGCCTGACGTCCTCGTGATCGGTCTCGGCGGCGCTCCGGACGTGCAGACCGCGATTCACCACGCCCCAAACCACATCGACGGAGTCGACATCAACCACTCGACGGTGGATATGGTCAAGAGCAAGGAGATCGCGAAGTTCCTCGGCCATCCGTACTCGGACAAGAGGCTCACGATCCACATCCGCGACGGACGCAGCTTCGCGCGGGCGAGCAAGTCGAAGTACGATCTGATCCAGCTGAGCGGCGTGGACACGAAATCCGTGCTAGCGAGCGGCACGCTCGCGCTGAACGAGAGCTACCTGTACACGCTCGAGGCGATCGCCGACTACGTCGCGCTCCTCAAGGACGACGGCATTCTCTGCATCCTCTACGCCGGAGATGCGCTGCGGGATCGATTCGCCGTGACCGCGATGCACGTCCTTCGCAAGGCAGGCAGCGCGAACCCGCACAAGCACCTGATGATGGCCAGCCAGAGCGGGATCTTCTGCTTCCTCGTGAAGAAGACGCCGTTCACGCAAGACGAGTGCAAGCAGATGGACAAGTGGATCGAGTATTGCGACAGCGAGGGCAAGGTCGACGCTGCGGGCAACCCGGTCCTCGACGAGATCACCGGGATCAGCGTTCTCGTCTACGAACTCCTCACGTCGCGCCTCAGTCTGAATGCCGCGCCGAAGTCCCTCTTCATTCCCGACGGGCGCGACACGGAAATCGAAGTGATGAACAAGGCCCGCCTCGGCAAGGCGGAGTTGGACGCGTTCGTCGCCAACTACACGCAGACCGAAAAGGACTGGAGGACTGGCGAAGACGTCGTGCTGCGCAAGAACATCTCTCCGGTGCCCGACTCGCGTCCGTTCTTCTTCAACATCGTCCCCAACGACCGCGTCCTCGCGGAACTCTGGACCGGCAACGCCGACACGACCCACTTCCGCGAGATGGTCAACCTGCTCCTGATCATGATGGTGCTGTCCGTGATCCTGATCACCGGGCCCCTGATCGTGTTCAGCATGCGCGGCGTCGTCGGCGCGTGGCGCAACCTCCCCTTCTCGGTGTACTTCGCGTGCCTGGGCGGCGGGTTCATTCTCGCGATGAGCGGTCTGATCCAGCGCTACGTGCTGTTCCTCGGACACCAGGGCTACGCCTTCCCCGTCGTGATCGGCGGACTCCTCCTCGCCGCGGGGCTCGGCAGCATGCTGGCCGGCGTGTTCAAGAAGAACCCGCAGCGCGTGATGGTCGTCGCGGCGCTCTGGATCTGCGCCGCGCTCGCCGCGATCCACTTCTTCCTCGACCCCCTGTTCAACGCGACGGCTGACCGCGAACAGATCGAACGCATCGGCGTCGCGCTGCTGGCCCTGGTGCCGCTCGGTATCCCCCTCGGCATGATGTTCCCCACCGGATTGAACGTCGTGCGGAAGACCTCGCCGATGTTCGTGCCGTGGGCATTCGGCATCAACGGCGTGTTTTCGGTGATCGGGAGCATGATCGTCCTGCCCGGCTCGATCCTCTACGGGTTCCCCAACATGAGCATCGCCGCCGGCGTGGTCTACAGTCTCGCGGCGGCGGTCGGATTCCCGCTGGCGCGACGCGCGATGAAAGTGGCGTAGTTCCGCTCGTCGGCCCGCGGCAAGGTGTTCCAGCGACGGGGATTCCGCCCTTGGCATGGGCGTACTGCGAGTCGACCGCAGGCGCGACGCACATTGCGGTCGCCGGCTGGGCGCAAGCCACGAATACCTGGCATGACCGAAACGGGCCGGCGCAACATTCGCCTGCTAGGATGGGTGCCCATACCTCGTAGACGAGCTCCCTAGAAAGACGCGGCTCCCCATGAAACGACTGGCGCCCCTGTTGTGTCTCCTTCTCGCGGCCCCGGCCCTCACAGCCCAGATAGTGCCGAGTACATTGCCCTTCCAAGGTCGTCTGACCTTGCAGGCGGGGGGCGGTGTCAACACTTCGGTGTCGATCTCTTTTCGCATCTACGCGACCGCCACCGGCGGCACCGCTTTGTGGCAGGAGACACAGACCGTCGCGGTCAACCGCGGTCAATTCGCCATCGAACTCGGTTCGAAGACGGGGTTCCCGACGACCCTGTTCACGGGCCGTACGCTGCACCTCGGGATCAAGGTCGGCACCGACAATGAGATGTCTCCGCGCATCCCGATCACATCGCATGCGTACGCACAACTCGCGCAGAACGCAGTCGACGTCCTAGGCCGCGACATCCACCCGAAGTCCGTTTCGATCGGCACGCAACAGGTCATCGACAACACCGGCAAGTGGGTCGGCAGCCCGACCGGTCTGCGCGGCCCGAAGGGCGACACCGGCAACACCGGACCCCAAGGACCACAGGGACCGGTGGGACCCCAAGGCCCCAAGGGTGACACCGGCCAGACCGGTCCGCAAGGCAGCACCGGCGCCACCGGACCCCAAGGACCCAAGGGCAACACCGGACCGACTGGCCCCGCCGGACCTGCGGGCGCGACCGGACCCCAAGGCCCCAAGGGTGACACCGGCCAGACCGGACCGACCGGTTTGAAAGGCAGCACCGGCGCCACCGGACCCGCCGGGCCAACTGGACCACAGGGACCGAAGGGCGCGACCGGCACAGCCGGCGCGAAGGGCGCCACCGGTCCGGCTGGACCGACCGGACCGCAAGGACCCAAGGGTGACACCGGCGCTACCGGACCAACCGGGTTGAAAGGCAGCACCGGCGCTACCGGACCCGCCGGACCAACTGGACCACAGGGACCGAAGGGCGCGACCGGCGCGGCTGGCGCGACGGGACCGCAGGGCCCGGCAGGGGCGACCGGACCGCAAGGTCTCCCAGGTATCCAGGGACCCGTGGGACCGCAAGGACTCAAGGGCGACACCGGACCGACAGGTGCGACGGGACCGCAAGGACCCAAGGGTGACACCGGCGCGA
>CAYYAQ010000076.1:17976-18075 GCA_964469555.1 uncultured candidatus Brocadiaceae bacterium
GTGCGACGGGACCGCAAGGACCCAAGGGTGACACCGGCGCGACCGGACCGACAGGATTGACGGGAAGCACCGGCGCGACCGGACCCGCTGGACCCGTCG
>CAYYAQ010000076.1:18175-24054 GCA_964469555.1 uncultured candidatus Brocadiaceae bacterium
GGCCAACCGGACCACAGGGACCCCAAGGACCGACCGGCGCAGCGGGGGTGAAAGGCGCGAAGGGTGCCACCGGTCCGGCAGGCCCTCAAGGACCCAAGGGCGACACCGGACCCAAGGGATCGCCCGGTCCGACAGGTGCAACGGGAGCGACAGGAGCCACCGGCGCGGCAGGTCCTCAAGGACCCAAGGGCGACACCGGACCGACCGGATTGACGGGAAACACTGGCGCGACCGGACCCGTCGGGCCAACCGGACCACAGGGACCCCAAGGACCGACCGGCGCAGCGGGGGTGAAAGGTGCGAAGGGTGCCACCGGTCCGGCAGGCCCTCAAGGACCCAAGGGCGACACCGGATCGTCCCCGTTCTTGATGAACGGCACGAACGCGTATTACCTGCAGGGCAACGTGGGCTTCGGCACGAACAGCCCGACGTCGAACGTACACGTCACGACGAGCTTGAACCAGGACGCCGTCTTCGCCCACCACTCAGCCACGAACACGAACTCAGCGGGCGTCTTCACGCGCAGTGACAGCCCGACCGGAGTCGGGCTCTACGGATTCAACAACGCCATCACCGGAGAGGCGATCGGCGTGAAGGGCCACACGAAGAGCACCGCGGGCATGGCGATCTACGGGATCGCGGACGCCGGATCCGGCAGCACGCCTTCGACCGCGGCAGGCGTCGTCGGCAGCGCGACGGGGCGTCAGGTGATCGGCGTGCAGGGCATCGCCACCGGAGCGACCGGATACACGAGCTACGGCGTGCACGGCCTGGTGAACACGACGAGCGGCTACGCCGTCTACGCGCAGGGACGATTCACGGCGACTTCGAACAAGGGCTTCACGCAACCGCACCCGACGGATCCGTCGCGCAACGTGTTCTTCGTGTGTCTCGAAGGCAACGAGAACGGGACGTACTTCCGCGGTTCGTCGCGCCTCGTCGACGGGATGGCCGTGATCGAGATCCCGGAGGAGTGGAAACTCGTGACCGCGAGGACCGGGATCACGGTGCAGATCACGCCGAAGGGCCCATCCGTGCTCTACGTCGCGGAAGAATCCCGCGACCGCATCGTGATTCGCGGCACCAACGATGTGCCGTTCCATTACTTCGTCAACGGCGTGCGCCGCGGTTTCACGAAGTACGAGCCGTACACCACGAACCACGGGTTCCGACCAGAGGTTCGCGGCATCCCGTACGGAACCCAGTACCCCGAGGAGCTACGCCGCATCCTGGTCGAGAACGGGATCCTGAACGCAGACTTCACGCCCAACGAGGCGACGGCGAAGCGGCTCGGCTGGAAACTGATGAACCCCGAGGATGTGCCGATCGACCGACGCTGGTGGCTGAATGCCAGCGAACGCCAGGCTCTCGAGACGCGGAGGAAGGTGAAGTGATGGCGCATCAAACTCGATGTTCGATCGTCATCATCGCCGCGCTGGGAGCTGTCCTCCCCGCCCAGGCGACGACGTCCAACGTCCACACCGCGCTGCAGAGCGAGATGAGCAGCGGGCGCACGACGCAGTCGACGACGTACCTCCTCGACGGCGCCGTCGGCGTGGGCGTGACCGGACGTCGCACCACCTCGACGCGCTACGTATTGGAGGGCGGCTTCTCGAGCACGCTGAACGTGCCCGCGAGCGGCAAGCCGTGGCTGACATCCGTCGAACCCCGCATGGTTACCATGCGGGGTCGGGCAACGCTCACGCTCCGAGGCACCGAGTTGGATCTCGGCGGCTCGCCGACCGTGCGCATCGGTGGCGTGATCGCCCCGGTCGTCACCAGAAGCGCCGACGCCCTGACCACCACCCTTCCCGTGCAACCCGAACCGGGATGGTTGCCGGTCACGATCGAGAACAACCTCGGCAAGACGGTCCTGCCCCGCGGCGTCGCGGTACTGCCATTGGTCGAACCGGATCCCGCGCCCGCGAGCAACAAGGACTTCGCCCTCGTGTTCCGCGGCACCAAGGGCGATCGGCTCCTCTGGGCGATGGGTATCTCGCAGAGCCCTTCACCACTGATCGTCACCGGCCTGCACTTCGGATTTGCCCTCGGCCCGCCGCCGTTCATCATCTACGCCGGTTACGGGATCACGGGCAACGACGGAGTCCTCAAGCTCCCCATCAAGGGACAGACGTACCCGATCGGGCTCATCTACATCCAGGGGTTGTTCCTCTCGAACAACCCGGGGTACTCACCGGGCGCGTTCTCGAACGTCCTCAGACTGTAGGCTGACCCAGCCGGAAAATCGCGAACGTCAGGTCGTCCGGCTTGCACGGCGTGCTCCCGCCGTTCGACGACATGCGCTGCAGACAGGCCGTCTTGAGTCCGCGCGCCGCCTCGCGAAGGGGTCCCTTGCGGATGATCTCGACGACCTCGGCCTGGCGCAGGTTGTCGAACACGCCGTCGGATCCCAGCACCAACGTGTCCCGTTGCCGCATGTCGATCTTCGGACCGATGTCGATGTGCATGTCGTCGAGCCCCAGAAGGTTCGAGACGACGTTGCGGTCCTCGTGCAGCATCCCCCCCTTTTCGTCGAGCATTCCAGACTCGACTGCGTAGCCCACCGGGGAGTGCGAGATCGTCTGGAAGCGGAGCTTCCCGCGGTTGCCGACGACGAGCAGCTCGGAATCGCCGACGTGATAGGTGCGGACCGTTTGGTCCCGGATTTCCGCGACGACGATCGTCGAGGCGGCGCCGACACCAAGACCCTTGATCGCCGCGCTGGCACTCTCGAGCGCGTTGAGAATCGAAGGACGCAAGGTCTCCGGGTCGGTGATCTCAGCCAGGGTCTTCTCGAAAGCCCGAATCGTGAGGTCGGCCGCCTCGCCACCGAGGGGCATGCCGCCACAACCGTCAGCCACGACGATGACCGCGGAGCCGTCGTCGAGCGCGAACAACCCTACCGAGTCCTCGTTGCGCTTGTCGTTCTCCTTGTCCGGAGACCGCGTGGTGAACACGGCGACCGAGCCCGAACCGAGCGGCGACAAGTTCACATCCTGGAGGTCGTCTCCCAGGAAGAACCGCTGCCCCGAGTCGTCGCTCTGGATCGTCATCGCATCGCGTCCGTCGAGACGCCCTACCTATGTCATCATTGTCGCAGGGTCTTGGTGCACCACGGACAGTGTTTCCAGTATTCGCGGAGAACACCCCAACCACACGACCCGCAGCGGTGCTTGCTACCCACGATCTTCCACTTGCGTCGGATCTTCGTGCGACACCAGGGGCAGTAGCGCATGAACGGCATGAGCCTCTTGCGACCACACTTGGTGTTCACGCAGCGCGCCTCGTAGCGCGCGTCGTCGTACTCCCGTGAGTTGGCCGGTTCCTGTGCCTTCCCGTAGCACCACGCGCAGAATCGCCAGTCCGGTTTCATCCCGCGCTTGCAGCGCTGGCACCGACGGCGGAGCCGGGTCTCCCCAGCGTGCACGGCGAGACTCTTGCTGCACCACGGGCAGTGGGGCATGGCTTCGGACACGGGGCCGTTGCACCCGGCGCACGTGTGGCGCGCGTCGAGCGACTTGCGGTACTCCCTTTGGAACTGCTTGAACCGCACCTCGCGCCAGTGCTTCCCGTTCGTGGTGACCGACGTGGGCCGCCGCCGTCCGCGGCGCGCGGCATCACTCCGCAGCGCCTTCGTGGCAACCTTCTCGAACGCTTCGAGCATCACGGCACAGTCGCTGAAGCGGGCCGTGGGCGATACCGAGATCGCGCGGCGCAGGAAGTCCACGAAATCGCGGTGGAGGGTCCTCTTGATCTTGTCGTATCCGGGCGCCGGCCAATCGAACGGCCACTCCGGAAGGCGTCCGCCGAACATCCGCCAGAGAATCAACCCCGTGGAGAAGACGTCGGAGCGACAGGACGGGCGCCCCATCGCCTGCTCGGGCGCGGTGTAGCCGAGGGTCCCGGAACCCGAGCCCTGCACCGTCCGCCGCGCGAGTCGGGCGATGCCGAAATCCGTCAGCTTGAGGTGGTCGTCCGGAAAGAGGATGAAGTTCTCTGGCTTGACATCGAGGTGGATGACGCGGTTCTCGTGGGCGTGCGCCAGTGCGTGCAACATCTCTTCCGCGAGATGGAGGCCGGTGCGGACGGACATGCGCTTCGCCATCCGCGTGGCCAGGGTCCCGACGCCGAGCCGCGTAACGATCACGAGATGCCCGTCGATGACGTTGGCGTCCTTTATCTGGAGGATGTTCGGATGGTCGAGCGGCGACTGGAGCTTGGCTTCCTGCTGGAACAGCTGGGTCGTCTCCACCCCCATGATCCCCGGCTTGAAGACCTTGAGCGCCACCTGGATCCCTTCGATCGTGTCCCGGGCGCCGTAGACCGTCGCGAACCCACCCTCACCTATCACGCGGTCGATTCGGTACTTGCCGAGGCGTTGCCGCGTCCGCGGCATCCGCTTCTCTGATCTCGCAGAGCGGATCCAATGCAATCCTCCGGTCATCGTCAGCTCGTCGTCCTAATCGTTCCTAGTAGAGCCCGAAGGTGGTGCGTGGATCCTCACTGGTCATGCCTTCTTCATACCATCACCACCGGGTCCGGATCAACCAGTTGAATTCCTCGCCGATCACCCGGCAGTTCGCGGGCGCCAAGGCGGTGCGCGGGTGGGTCAAGACCGGTCGCCTGCAGTACAGCTCGAAACGCGTCGCCGCCGCGAAGAGCGGGTGACGCCGTGGCGGGAGGCCCACACGCCGCGTCGGTCATGTGCCCCCGGTGCCTCGAGCGGGCCGAGCGCGTCACCGAAGGAATCGAAGACGACTCCTACGAGTGCCCCTCGTGCGGCGAGGGGTTCGGCATCGACTGGTCGCACGGCCAGCCCGACAGGCCGTGCTGGCCGACGACCGCGAGAGAGATCGAAGAGGCACGCCTGACGCAGGCTTGCCTCAAAGGCGAACGGTCCGAAGACTGATCACAGGCACCAGAACACTGCGATCTTCTTCACGACGACCGCCTTGCCGAGAGAGTGATCGATCGTGAGTTCGAAGCGGTAACCATTCTTGCCGCTGCTGAATAGCGACGGGTTGCTGAACGGACCGACGTACGGGAGCCACGGCGTGACGGTCGTCCCCGACTTCGGAACGAACTTGCCCTTCGTCCCGATCGTCAGCGTGGCGCCCTGAACCGTGAACCGCAGCAGGGTGCCGGCTCCACCCGCGAGCGGGCCCACTCGCGGATCGTCCGAAAACGTCACCGGCTTGCCGTCGACGAGGGCTTCGATCTCGTAGCGCAGGAACTCCGTCTTGAACAGCAGGTTCGTCGGGTACCAGAGCGAACTCACCGAGACCAACTTGTCCCGATCCTTGGGATCGAACCTGGCGACCGGCGGCTTCGACGGAATCGTCGTCCCGACGTTGTAGCCGTTTGGATCGAGAGCGGTCTCGAAGTGGAGGATGCCATTCGACCCGCCGCCGCCGACGGCGCGCATTCCGGAGTAGACCTGGTCGCCAGGGCCGCCGACCGTCACCCCGCCGGCACCGCCCGCCACGCTGATCTTCCCGGTGTTGTTCGTCGCCAAGCTCACCTGCAGGAACAACGCACCGCCCGAACCACCGCCACCAGGAGTCATCATCCCACGGATGCTGAAGTTGCTCTGGTCGAACGCGCCGGAACCACCGCGGGCCTCGATGCGACCCGTCAGCAGGACGTCCAAACCTCGACCGAGGCGGAGACCGATCGCCCCACCACCTCCGCCGCGCGGATGTTGGACTTCTCCTGCCTCCGCGTCGTGTCGGCGTACCCGAGCCCTTCAACAGTGGATTTTGTTGGGAGGGCTTTTGGGCCGGCGTTGGGGGGTGTCCCCATACCACTACACACACGCACACACAACCCATGATGTTGACGGAGCCGCCCGCGCAGTGCCGCCCCCGCAGCCGCACCGT
>CAYYAQ010000077.1:0-23695 GCA_964469555.1 uncultured candidatus Brocadiaceae bacterium
CGGGATTCAATACCTGTTCGGCGAGAGGCGCCTGCGCATGCGGTGACTCCGGGGTCTACCACGGTATAATGCGTCGATGAAAGTCGCGGGCTTCACATGTCTCTTCGCCGTTTCGGCTCTCCACTTCGGGACCATCCAGGATCCCCCGACGAAGAAGGCGCCGGCGACGAAGCCACAAGACAAGAAGGCTCGCAAGCTGCCTCCCGTTCTCCAACCCATCCGCTCACAGGTCGAACGCAGAGACCTGCTTCAGAAGTTTCGAAGCCGTCATCGAATCGAAGGCACGTATCGCCTCAAGAGCATGGTCTCGACAAACACCCGACCGGTGAAAGGGGGACGGGGGTACCTGGTGATCGGCCAGAGGCACCTGTCGATGCACCTCTACGCCCCCGGAAGCTCGCCGGACCAGGCGAACATCCAAGCCGTTTTCCGCAAGTTCAGGATCGTGGACGACAAGCTCGTGATGCACACCCTGCTCGGCCACCGGAACAAGTCCAACGGCGACATCGGGCTCGAACCGGTCGGCCACATGACGCAACACCGGTTCGAACTGACCGGCGCGGTCCTTCGCATCTATCGCGCCAAGGACGAGTATCTCGAGTTCGAACGCATCGAGTAGTCGAAGCGTCAGTTGGAGCCTGACGCCTTCTCGCTCCAGTTCGCGGCGCGGTCGAGTTGGGCCTCGAAGGACCACTTGAACATTCCGTAGAACGTCCACACCGGCAAGCCCGCGATGCGGAGCGCCCGCGTCGTCCAGTGGTTGCAGTGATGGAATGCCTGGTAGTTGTGCTTCGCGGCGTACCAGTCAGACTGCGCCACCCGCGAGATGACCGTCGAGTCAGCCTTCTCTTCCTCGAGAAACCGCATGAGGCGACGGTATCCCTCTTCGGACAATCGAAAAGTCCACCGCCGGGGAGGGGCGTCTTTGCGATCGATGACGGCGTAGCCAGCAGGCGCCACGCGGATGACAGCACCCGTCGGCCAGAAAAGCGCGCCGCAGCAGCCGGACAGGCCGTCGTCGCGCATCAAGTAGAAGTTGCGGTCCGCGTATCCCCACTCACGCGCCTTCCCTGCAGTTGCACCCTCCCGATCGTCAGCAGGCCAAACGCCGACCACGCTGTGCCATGCGTCCATCGCCACCGTGATCCGGTGGCTCGGCGCACCCGGCTTCGGCGGCCACAAGTCGGCGATCGGACTCGCACACGACTGGCACAGCGCCAGGAAGAACAGCAGGACGAGTCTAGAGCGCACAGGTTCTGAACCCCGCGAAGATGTCGCGCCGATCCGGAGTGAAGAAGTTGCGATACGTATTGTTCACGAGGCGCGCACGCGTCGTGAACGCGCCTCCCTTGAGTACCTTTCGGTACCCGAACCATGGCGCGGAATACTCCCGGTACGGGACATCCACGACAAAGCCTGGAAAGGGGTAGAACGCGCAATCGGTCCACTCCCACACGTTGCCGAGCATTTGTCGGCAACCGACCGCGCTATCCCCCGCCGCGTGCGCCGCGACGTCGACGCAACCCTGCAGCCGACCTTCGAGGTTCGCGTGTGCGCTCGTGGCGGTAGCGTCACCCCAAGGGTAGCGGCGCTTGTTTCCCGTCGCCGGATCCAGGCTCGCTGCCATCTCCCACTCCGCTTCGGTCGGCAACCGTCGCCCAGCCCATGCGCAAAACGCCTGCGCCTCGTGATAGCCGACGTGGATGACGGGCCGATGCGGCGCGAGATCATTGATCTCGCCGAACTGTTCCACTTTCCACCCACCGCCTTCTCGTCGCCAGTATTTCGGTGAGCAGGCTTCGAACTTGCTGCGCCACACCCACCCTTCGGCGAACCACAGCTCCTCTTTGTCGTAGCCGCCATCATCGACGAACCCCATGAACTCGGCGTTGGTCACGGGCGCGCGCGCGATGCGAAACTCAGACACCTCGACGGCGTGCTCCCACCTCTCATTGTCGAAGACGAAGTCCTCGGTGTCCGGACTCGCACCGAGCATGAACCTGCCTCCAGACACGCCGACGTCGCCCGGCCAAGGCCCGCTCTCATCCTCGACGGCATCGAGCATCGGCGGAACCGGATAGCCCAACGTCTGGCGCATGTACACGAACGCCTCACCGTGCATGTCCTCGTGCAGCGTACTCAGCCGGTAGCAGTACTCACGGTCACCCGCCCCGCCGTTCGAGAGCCGCGCTTCCACGTCATCGGCAACGCGTTTCATGTAGTCGAGGGTGTCCGCGCGGTTCGGCAGAGGTAAACCCCAGCGATCGTCGTGATCGACCTTGAACGAGTCGTAGATCCGCGCTGCGCCCTCGAGCAGCGGCGCCTGGCCATCGAGATAACCGCGAATAAACGCGTCGTGGAAGAACGCCACGTGACCGAGCTCCCACAGAAATGGGTTCACGATGTCGAGCTTGCTGACCGTCAGCTCGTCGTCGGAAAGGTCGTCGACGAGCGCGAGGGTGCAGCGCCGCGCGTCCCGAAGGTGTTCGAGCAGAAGATCCGTCATGGGCCGACAAGAATCCTACTGGACCGCCACCGAGCTTTCGCGTGGCAACGCACCCGACGATCAGTACGCTCCATGCCGTGAGCATCCAGCTGATCGCCCTGCTGACCAACATCGGTCTGGCCCTGCTGAAATTCATCGTGGGCGCTATGTCCGGCTCACGGGCCCTGATCGCCGATGGGTTCAATTCAGCGGGAGACGTCATCGCGACGTTCGTGGCCTGGCTCGCGTTCCGATACGGCCTGAAGCCGCCGGACAAAGATCACCACTACGGCCACCAGAACGCCGAGGCGCTTGCCGGATTGTTGCTCGGTGGAATGTTGTCCGCGACCGGACTGTTCATCTGCATCGACGGCCTGCTCGGCGTCGTCGACAAGAGGACCCTGGAAGCGCCGGACCAGATCGCCATCTGGGCGGCGGCGATCACGGCGGTCGTGAAGTTCGTGCTCTACCACGCGTCGATGCGCGTCGGTCGTCGGACAAACTCCCCGACTCTCCTCGCATCCGCGCGAGATCACCGCGCAGACGTCGTGTCTGGTCTCGTCGCGCTGGTCGGCATCGTGGTCGCTCGCCAGGGCTATCCGGAGTTCGACGCGATCGCAGGCATCGCAATCGGAGTCTACATCTTCTTCCTTAGCTTCGAACCGCTGCGCAGCAACATCGGCATCCTCATGCATGCCGCTCCACCGGAGTTCGCCGATCAGGCGCAGACCATCGCGATGAGCGTCGACGGGATCCGCGCCGTGAACCAGGTGCGTGTGCAACCGCTCGGCGGTCTGTACCGAATGGATATGAGCGTCGCCGTCGACGGGTCGCTTTCAGTCGAAGCGGCCCACCTCCTCGCGCACACGATCGAGAACGGAATCCGCACCAAGATGAAAGCGATCACAGAGGTGCACGTGCACGTGGAGCCGGTTGCCGAGGACTAGCGGATGCGGATCGACACCGGTTCCTCGGCGTTCTCCGGCTTGACAACGACGCGTTGCTCAGTGGAAGAACCGCCGAAATGGTCTTTCGGCGACACGACCCTGAGCACTACCTCGCCCGTGGGGACGTTACGCAACTCGAACCTGCCGTAGCCGTCCGTCACGCATCGTTCATTCCCTCGCGTCGAATTCGTGTGCCACAACTCCACGTTCTCGAGCGCGCGGTCAAGTCGCTCGGAGAAGACCTCGCCTCGCAGCACCACCGACGGGACGACCTCGACCTCGATGTGGTGGCCAGGCTGCACGTAGGTCTCGCGGTGAGTGAATCCCTTCGGCAGGCCCTGGACCAGGAGGCGGTACTGCCCGCCCGCCGACAGGTTGTGCAACACGAACTTCCCGTCCTTTCCAACGGCTGCCGTCACGCCGGCGAGATTGAGCACGCTCATGCGCAGCGTGTCGGTGAGCAGATTCGAGGGAACCTTGACCACGCCGTGAACCGGCGGGACGGGAACGAGTTGGAAGTCGGTTCGCCTCTGCGTCGACGAGTTCCGCCAGTACTCGCGTTCTTCCAGTGCGTACCCTTCTTTCAGGATGCGCAGCACCAGGAAGTCGACGTGCTCCGAAATCCCGGCGAGCGTGAAGCTGCCGTCGGCGAGAGTGGCGGTTTCTTCGAGCACGACACCGCGGGTAGATCCTCCGAGCGCCACGACTCGCGCGCCAGATACCGGAGAACGACTGCGAACGATGACCCTCCCATTGATTTCTATCGGGCGTCCAAGTCGAAGCCGAAACGTGCGCCGCTTGCCGAGGTCCACACTGGTGTAGTCGATTCCGTAGCCCGGAACATGGAAGCGAACCTGAAGCGAATTGGGGTAGATCGAATCGTCCAACACGAGGGCTTCTATCGCGTTGTCGAGTTTCACCGATCCCAGACGTGGCATCGGCGACGGCATGAACAGGGAACGGTCGAGTTCGAAGATATCGGCTCGCCCATCCATCGGAATCGGATTGCCATCAAAGTCGACCACCAACACCTTCGCTATCTTGGGTTGCAGGTCGTGGTAGAACTCGAGGAGCTCGTCGCGGAACGTCGCCACGGCCACGCCCAGGACCAGGAAGATCAGCAGCGCTCGGCGATACGCCGGGATGCGCTTCCACGCGTTGAGTTTCGGCCTGGCGTCGAGTTCATCGCGGCGATTTCGAAACCGCGTACGCGGAGCCAGCTTGGGCTCAGGTTTCTGCGGTGACAAGAATCCGCCCGGCGAGTTCATTGTCGAGAGCATAGCTGGTCGATCCGACTTCAAAGACTACCGCCGGCCAAACGGCGAGGACAAGGAGGACATCGCCGGGGATGATCCCGAGAGCCAGGATCTTGCGCACGGCGCCTTCGTCGCCGTCAACGAAGCCGGTGACGGTGACGTTCACTCCGGATCGGATGTTTGCGAGGGTTGTGCTCATTTCCGGGCTCGTCAGCGCCAACCCATGGCCATCAGGACCTGATTCAGCGTGGCGCCAGCGCCCACGGCCAGCACGGTGACCGCGGCGAAGATAGCGAGGGCCGCCCGGCTGCCGCGTTCCTTCCACATCATCATGAAGCTCGCGACACAGGGCACGAACAGGGTCATCGTGAAGCAACCGACGAGCATCTGGCGGTCAGAGAGCTTGAGCGCATCGTTGTTCGACAGCTCGCCGGCCTTGTTCAGCTCGTAGAGCCCTACGGCGCCGAAGTCCCGCCGGAAGAACCCGATCAGGAACGACTCCGCCGCCTCGCGCGGTTGGCTGAGCAGAACCATCACCGGCTCGATCAATGTCTTGATCCAGTCCAACGTATTCGCGGCCATCGTCTGTTCGACATCGGCGAAACCGAACAGCGTGCTGCTGCGCATGTCGAGCAGCCAGAGCAGGATGCTCGCGTAGATGAAGAGGGGGACGACTTCCTTGAAGTACCAGTAGAGGCGGTTCCACGTCTTCTGCAGCACATTCCTGATACGCGGCCAGCGCATCGGAACGAGCTCCATGTGGAATGTCGCGTTGCGACCGGGCACAAGCTTCGCTGCGAAGAAACCCACGACGGCGAACATCAAGATCAGGCAGCCGACGTACGTCGCCCAAAGCGCGAACCCATCGTCACGGCTAGCGAGCAAGGCGGTGATCAAGCCAAGCTGCGCGGAACACGGGATGGTCAACACGAGGAGCAGCGTCGCGATCACGCGTTCGCGTCGACTCTCGAGGGTGCGCGTCGTGACAGTCGCCATCGTCGCACAGCCGAGGCCGAGCACCATCGTGATGACCGCGCGACCATTGAGGCCGACCCTCTTGAACAACCGATCGCAGAGGAGCGCGAGGCGCGGAAAGTAGCCGGAGTCCTCGACCATCGAGAAGATGATGAAGAACGCTCCGACGACCGGAAGTACGAGCGCGAGTGCGTACGTAATCCCGAGCGTGAGAATGCCGTATTTGCCGACGAAGAGACTGCTGAGCCAGTCCCACGGCAAGACGGTCTCGACGCCGGAAATCACGCTCGGCATGATCCACCCTTCGCTCGGTTGACCCGGCAGTGGCACCTTGCCGAACACGGTCTCTTCCAGGAAGGCGACGAGTTCGCCCGCAGCGAGCACGCCGACGAGCTGGTAGAAGCCGAAGTAGAGCACGGCACCCAGGAACGGCAGCCCCCAGATCGGATGCGCGAGCAGGAGGCCGAAGCGGTGTTGGAAGGTCTTCGAAGGCGACTGCGGGCTCGCGAGAATCCCGTCCAGGAGTACGCTCGATCGCTCGCGCAGAGCCAGAATCGCGGCGACCGGTGGCATGCCCGCCACCCGTTGCGCTACTTGTCTGCGGGCGTCTTCAACCAGCGACAACTCGATTCCGCTGCGCTCCGTGATGTCCCTGCTGCCGCGCAACGCGAGCACGGCGGCGATGCGACGCGGCAGCGCCCCTGGGAGATCGCGGGCACCGTTGTTCGGGGTCTCCGATACTCGCTCCGCCAACTCGTCCACGATCGGACCGAACTCCTCGACCCACAACCGCCCGACCTCGGTCGGTGGCTCGGACTCGAGAACCGCTTGCAAAGCGAGCTGCAGTTTGTCGATTCCTTTCCGACGCACGGCGACGGTCTTGATCACCGGGCAACCGAGACGATCGGCCAACGCGTCGGCGTCGATCTGAATCCCAAGCCGTTCCGCCTCGTCCCACATGTTCAGGAGAAGGATGACCCGAAGCCCGGCGTCGATCATCTCGACGGTCGTCGGCAGCGTGCGATCGAGGTTGGCCGCTTCGACCACGTGCAGCACGGCTGCGGCAGGCGCGGCGAACAACGCGTCCCGCGCGACGCGCTCCTCCTCGGTGACCGGCAGGAGGCTGTAGGCGCCCGGGGTGTCGATCAGCTCGAACGGTTCGCCGAGGCCCGCATCCCATCGGCCCGAGGACACGCTCACCGTGGTGCCCGGGTAGTTGCTCACGTGGGCGTGGCGTCCGGTCAAGGCGCCAAAGAGGGCGCTCTTGCCAACGTTGGGGCGGCCCACGAGGAGCACGCGGCGGGTCGAAGTCGCGGGAGGGGGTAGGGTGGAGCTCACGGAGATTACTGAGACTGAGTCTCAGACTCGATGGGGCATTGTGGGTCAGCCCCCCGCGACAATCAAGCACCTGGCTCCGGCTGGGATCGTGGGATGGCGTCAGTGGAGAAGCCCAGGCCGACCGACATCAGGGATCGAGCAACCAGTCCGAGGTCATCAACTTGCGTAATTCCTTGCATGGAAATAGCTTGAAGTACTCGCCCCCATCAAACCCGGCCCGTGTCATTGGTCGGAATCGGGTGCGGCGGATAAGGTCTCCCCCATGACCGTTTCTATCGATCCCGCCAAGGACGCCGTCGGTCAGGCCGCCGCTCGACTTGTCGAACCGGGGATGCGGCTCGGGCTGGGGAGCGGATCGACCTTCCTCCGGTTCCTCGAGCATCTCGGCCAGCGCGTCCGGGACGAAGGTCTCGACATCGTCGGCGTCCCATCCAGTGAGGGGACAGCGGCTCGTGCTCGCGAGCTCTCGGTGCCCCTCACCACTCTCGACGAGCTTGACTCGTTGGACTTGACCATCGACGGCGCGGACGAAGTCGACCCCGCCAAACACATGATCAAGGGCGGTGGCGCCGCGCTCGCGCGGGAGAAGATCATCGCGACCGCGGCGGCGGAGATGATTGTCATGGTCGGAGAAGACAAGATGGTCGACAGGCTCGGTCGCTCCTTCCTTCTCCCCGTCGAAGTGATGCCGTTCGGTTGGCGCCAGGCGGCAACGCGGCTTCGGGAGTTCGGCTGCGAGCCGGGACTGCGGATGAAAGACGATCAACCTCTGATCACCGACAACGACAACTACATTCTCGACTGCAAGTTCGCGGACGGCATCCCCGACCCGGCCAGCATGGAGAGCGCGATCAACCTCATCCCCGGTGTGCTCGACAACGGACTATTCACGAACCTTGCGGGCCGCGTGCTCGTCGCCGACAAACAAGGCAACATCAGAGTCGTATCGTGAGCCAAATCATGAACATCTTTCTCCTGCGTCACGGCGAAGCAGCAGACCTGGCTCCGGACGGCACACGTAACGATGACGCACGCGAACTCACCGCGCACGGCATCGAGAGACTCCGGTCGGCGTGCACGACCTACGCGCAGCTGATCGGTACGCCGACCAAGATTGTCCACAGCCCCTTGCGCCGTGCGCGTCAGAGCGCGGAGATCCTGGCCACAGTGACCATCGCCGGAAAGCTCGACGAGTTGATCGAGATGGACGAGCTCCGCCCTGGAGGCCGGGCTAGCCAGATGGTCGACATGCTCCAGACCGAGTTCCTCAACGGTTGCGAGTCACTCGTCCTCGTCGGCCACGAACCACTGCTCGGAGACCTGCTCGGCGTACTGACGTCCGGGAACGACCGGTTCAGTCTGCAGATGGGGAAGGGGATGCTCGCCGCGGTCCGCATAACCGAGCCGCAGGTCATGATCGGTCGGCTGATGACGATGGTGAGCCAATCCGCGGCCCTGCGATTGGGATAGGCGGGCGCGCACCGCGCAGCCCGCTACCTCTTCTTCTTCGGCGACACGAGGTCCGTATCGAGCCCATCGTCCGTCTGGCCGAAGACGAACCAGGCTACGGCAGCGATGGCGAGAAGGGGCAGCGCTGCGTTCTTCATGCTCTTTGCAAATCAGGTCCGGGAGGCGCGAGAGCCTGTACGTCCGGAGCGGGGAAGATTGGGGCGTCGCCTACTTCTTCTTGGTGGGTCCGCCCCCCTGCTTGCCGGGCGAGAGTTTGTTGGGCAGCGGCTTGGGTTTCGGCGCTGTCGGATGAGGGGTGAGCACAAAGCCAACGATGTCCTTGTCACCGATCACAACGTTAGGAGTCACGTTGAGTTCGCGGAATCCTTCGTTTTCGTCCGGAACGTGGAGCTTCACCGTGTACTCCCCGGGTGGAAGCGCCCTAACCCGGAACGTTCCGGCTCGCCGAACGGACACGCCCTCTCCGTCGTCAGACCCAGCGCGGCTGAATTCGAGATAGCACCATCTCGGTCGCTTGCCTTCGAACATCGTGAGGTCCACGCTCCCTGACACGCTGTGGACGCTGTGGAGATCCAGGGACACGTCGGCGACAGTGCCGCCAGCGAACAGCTCGAGCTTGTCGCTCATTCCGTAGCCAAAGCGTCGGTTCTTGACTTCGATTCGGTAGACACCAGACGGAAGAGAGTCGAAAGAGAAACGACCCTTGTCGTCGGTCGTCGTCAACGCGATCGACGTGCGCGCGCGCTTCGCGCCCGACTCCTTGAACGAACCCTGCGCCCGGACCTGCACGGCATCGACCGCAGCGCCCGTGGGCGTTCGCACGACACCCGAAACCCGACCGGTCTGGATGTGGATGTCGAGAAGGAGGTCCTTGCCCTCCTCGATCTTGAAGCGACGACGCCACAGGTGGCTCTCCATCCGGAGGTCGGAGACATCCGCCTGGGCCGGATCGCGCACCTCCATCCTGAAATTGCCCGTCGGCACCCCACCGAGATCAAATCTCCCCGCATCGTCCGCGGTCACCCCAAAGCGCCTGCCACCGCGTCCCGTGATCATGAGCCCGGCGGCTGCGCGACCGTTGAGAAGCACGGTGCCGCTCACCTGCGCCGACGGACCGTCGACCGCTTCCACGACCGGGATCGCTTCCATCTGGACAAACGTCGGCTTGCCGGACTCGATCACGAGGTCCTTTTGGACGTTGTCGCGCATCAGCCGCGCGCGCATCATGAAACCGATCATCCCGCCCGGCGATGTCAGAGCGGTCAGAGACTTCACCACGCGCAGTCGGTAGTTGCCCGGTCGCAAACCCCGCACCAAGAAGTTGCCCTCGAGGTCGGGAACCGTGAACTTCGGCATGTCCGGCATCGCGCCGCGATCCATGCCACGGAAACGAGGCTGGACGACGATCGTCCACTTCGCCGGCGTCGGGACGCGCCCGTTCTCGCGCAAGACACCAGCGAGTTCACCCGGCGATTCCATGCTGAGCACGATCGGGTCCGCGGTCGGTAGTTTGACGTCGTTAGAGTGGGCGAAACCGAATCCAGGGTGACTCGCTGACAGCTTCACTGTTCCCGCCTCACCGTCCTTGACCCGCAACTCACCCTCCTTGTTCGTCTCCCCGGCGACGATCGGCATTTCTAGGAGCTTCTGCCCGCTGTCGGAGCGCTCCGTCATGACGTACACCTTCGCGCGGTGGACGGCTTTCCCGTCACTGTCGACAACGTGCACGACGAACGCGGCTTCCGGTCGAAGGCTGATCGAGGCCTCGGCACTCTTCACGATCTTGAAGTCGACCTTAGCCGCAGCGTGGTTCGCAGAGGACACGGCCAACGTGTACTTGCCCGGAATCATGTCGTCGATGCGGTAGCGCCCGTCCTCCAGGAGCGTGACCTTGTCGGCGATGTCGAGCCACTTGATGAATCCCATCGCGCCCACGTCGAGGGGCATGCCCTCGTCCGGCGACGGTATCAACTTGAACTTCGGGCTGATGATCTCCTCGCCGACCGAACTCGTGATCTTCAGGTCGAGGTGATGTCGACCAGGCAGCTTGACCACGATATCCCCCGCGACGTTCTCCGGATCCTCCAGCACCCACGGGTGGCTGCGACTGCGCCGAGCGGCAACAGTGATCTTCCCAGCCGGCCAGCCCGTCATGCTGAGCTCGCCCTTGTCATCCGTGACCCCGACGCGTGAAGCGAAATCGACTCCAAAGAGGATCGTCGTGGCGCCGATCAGCACTTCCGCGCCGACGACCGGTTCTTCGTCGACGTCCACGACCTTGACAAGCGCTTCCTCCCCTTCGCGGAAGCGAATGTCGCCGACGTCCTTCTCCTTGCCGGACTTGACCTTCACGCCCTTCTTCACGAGCGGGACGAAAGCCCTCTTGGTCACCGCGACGACGTTCTCCCGGGGCTGCACACCGCCGAGTCGGAACCTGCCGTCAGCGTCGGTGATCGTGCGGGGCTTTAGGATGATGTCCGCGTAGCGCTTCACGAACGCCGGCATCTCGATCACCATCGGAACCGAACCTTCGCGAATGATCAGCGCGCCCTCGGGGTCGAAGCGTTCGACGGGTGCCATGTCGAGGAGCGCCCCCGGAATGTCCGCGGCCCGGATCAGCGCGCCCGGGACGCCCTTGCCCTCTTCGTCGACCACGCGCCCGACGATGACGCCGAGCTGCACGAGTTGGATGTCTCCGAGATCGATGATCTCTCCGGTCCCAGGGGTCCGGTCGATCGGTATCGTCAGGCGATCGTCGCCCTCGGCGTCCGCTTCGAGGATGTACAGGGTGCTGGGCCACGCGCCGGTGACGAGGAACTGACCTTTCTCGTCGGTCCGGCCCTCGTGAACCTGCACCTCCATCGCCAACTCGTCATCACCTTCGAACAACCCACGGTTTTGCAGGATCTCGGGGTCGACCCGGTAGAAGCGCACGATCCGATCCGAGAGAGCGTTCTTCTCGTGGTCGACGACGCGTCCCGTGAACCCGGACAGCGCGGCGTTGTACTCTGCGTCCGCATCGACCAGACTCTCGCGACCAAGCTCGCCCTGGTCAGCGATGTCCTCACCGGCCTCGGACCCGCCGCCCTTTGCCGCGCCGGAGACACTCGCCTCATCCACGACTCCGCCTTGACCCACCCCCATGAGCCCCCCCACCCCGCTGTCCGGATCCGAGGAAAAGACCAGGTAGAAGATGGCGGCCAGGAAAAGGATCGGAGCACCGACGAAGGTCAGCTTGCGGGGATTCATTCGTGTGGGTGGTTCCCGGTGTGGGAAGGGTAGAGAGGGCCGTAACCCGGTTGACCGAACGGCGAACCAGACGTCTCTTCCGTGGACGAGGCGACGCCCACACCGTCGAGGGGATTGCGTGGTTCGTCGTTCCTGCCGTAAATTTCCGCCTACCGTATCGAACCGGCAGCCTGCCCACCGGCCAAACCAGCAGATTGTGCTCCCCCCGGTCCCGCCCGAGGGCGACGATCTGTGATCTCCTGCGACCTCCTGCCCCCACTCCCGCACCACAACCATGCAAACCCACACCGTCGTCGGCTCGGTACTCCTATGTCTCCTGGCCGGGAGGGTCGACGCCCAGCGGCGTCAGGCCACCCCCGCCCAACTCATAGAGCGCAAACTCCAGAAGCTAGACGCGCCATTCTTGAAGAACGGCGACTGGATCACGTCGTTCGCCGACGCGAAGAAGCGCGCCAAAGAGGAGGGGAAGCTGATCTTCGGCTACTTCACCCGCTCCTACTCACCTTGACCACCTTGTACATCCCTGGAGGGCGGTGCGCTCTCCACTTCGGCATACAAGACGTTCACCAAGGACGTCGTCGCATTCTGCCATATCACGACCCGCGTCGATGGCGATGTTGACCCGACCTTGTTGCGCGAAAAGGGCGGCACCGGCTTCCCCTACCTGATCTTCATGGACGAGAACGGCGAGGTCCTCGCCAAACAGCGTGAGAGGACGGTGGCGGGATTCAAGAAGTCCCAACGCGCGCTGGCCCTGTTGGCCGAGATCGACAAACCGAACCTGCCGAAGGACAAGCCCGTCGCGGCCGCGATCTACATCGCGAAACTGGAACTCGGGAAGTTCGAGTTGGCCGAGGCAACGGCAAGGGCCAAGGACCTCGAATTCGACAAGAAGCAGAAGATCGTCTTCGACCGCGAGATCACGAACCTCTCGGTCGCCGATCTCTACGCCAAGGCTCGCCAGAACCGTGACTACGCGTCGCTCGGCGCGAAGTTCGTCGACATGAAGAAGGCCGGGAAGATCCCGGCCGGTGCGTGGGGTCGAAACTTCTGGAGCCAGATCATGAACTTCGCGAAGAACAAGCGGGACGTGAAGCTCTACGAAGAGGCCTACGGCAAGTACAAGGCCCTCCTCGGCGGAGACAAGCGGTACCAACGGCTCTTCGAGCGTTACGACGAGGTCCTCAAGGCGCTAGAGAACGGCGACCAGATTCCGCGACGGCGGACCGGAGCTCGGCGCATTCGACGCGTGGGCGCGGTCAAGAAGAAGTAGCGACCGCGCGAAAGCGCGCGCCGAATCGACGAAGTGAGTCGCTTCCCGGTGACTCACTTCGTTCGTGTACAGACTGTGCGATGTCGCCCGCGGAGCGGATCCGCACATCGAATCCGCACGTTACCGACTCGTCGATCAAGGGCTACCCAATCGAGCTTACGCGAGACTCCCCAACTCGCAGATCAACTTGAGGAAGCCCGCATGGAACCGTCGCCGTCTAAGCACCGCGCACTCTTGGTCCTTTTCGTCTCTTCATTCTGCTGGGCCAGCTGCTCGGGTTCGCACAACAACGTCGATTCCGGTGGTCGATCGGGCGACAACCAACTCGTCACGATTGATTACGGCAAGCTCGTCGACGTCTACGGATTGAGGGAGATTCTGGGCACCAAAACGATCGCGCTCTACCAGGAGGACGCCCTCGTATCACCCGAGATTCCCGACGAGAGAGACGCGAACTCGCAGCGTTCCGACGACGAGATCCTCTACGACTTCATCAACTCCGATCCCGACACGCTGCAGCCCCGACTCTTGATCACGCGGCAGATCGGGTCGGCGGAGTTCCGCGACGCGTTCGACGCACTCGACAACAGCCTGCGCAACGTGGCCGCGAGCAAGGTCGCGACGGGTCCGGGACCGGGCAACTACCCGGTCGTACCACGAAACGCCGCGATCCGATTAACCTTCTCCGAACCCCTGAACCTCCCTCACGACTTCTTCTACGACTTGGACCCGGAAGGCCGGATCATCGGGACGAAGAATACGGAGGCGGCGCAGTTGCTGCAGATCGTAGGCGATCCCAACGACCGACTGCACAACGGCGACTTTCGACAGCTGGCCGCGCGCCTCGTCGTCCGCGGGAATACACTGATCCTCGACCCTGTCCTCCTCGGCGGCGAAGGGCTTCTCCTGGGAGTGCCGAACTCCGCAACCGGGCTACCGGAAGCACCAGACCAGCAGCGCGCGAACATCCGCATCGCTATCGCACTGGACGGCCCGCTCGCGATCCCCGGGTTGGATTCGGGGAAGCTCACCGGAACAAACAACGGCGCAGTGACGAGTGTCGTCCGCGACTTTCGATCTGGACACCGGCTGGACAATTCGCCCGACATCGCGAGGGGATTCGTCCGCGACCCCGTGCCGCCGCGCATCGTCGGTGAGCTGCTGATGTACCTCGAAGACGTCCGCTCGGCGAGCGAGGAGGCGACCGAACTGACGATCTACAAGAACGACATCGGACACGAAATCGACCGTGGCGACGTCTTGCGATTGTTCACCGGCAAGTCCGGAACGCCAGCCGCCATCGCCGAGATCATCCTCGATCCGGAAGACGACCTGGGAAGACCCGACGCTCAGTACGTGCGCGTCCTCGTTCGACCGATCCGCGATGCCAGCGGAAAAAACATCCTCGAGGCGATGGATCCGCGAAATCTTCCGGGCTACCCAGCAGAACGCGGGGAGGAGCGGGAGGAGTTCCTGCGCGAGCACGGTCCTCGCGCGGTTCTGGTCACCGAATACACGCACCGTCGACTTCGACCGGGGGCGGACCCGGAGAATCCACTGTCCTACTACGGGGATGACACGCGTCACTTCCTCACATTCAGTCCGACTCCAATCTCGGATGCCGGGACGGCGACACCGGGCGAAAACGTCTCACCGTTCGCCGACGCGATCATCCGCTTCAGCAAGCCCATCGACCTGACGTCAGCAAGCGGTTTCGACACGCTGTTCTTCGCCACGCGTGACGTGATGACTCTCGACAGCACCGAGAACCGTCCGTTCGACGACATCAACACGTTCCTTGAGAAGCGCAACATCGATCCCTCGAGCTTCGACCTGGACAAGTTCAGGACGCCGCACCTCATCGCGAGCCGCGCTTTCGACGGGGACGGCTCGCAGACGACGATCCGGTTGAAGACCCCATTCGGCTTCTACCTCGACGGGACGATGCGGGAACACGCGGAAGAGGACGCGAACCTCCCGTTCTCCGAAAGGCGCCACCACTACTTCTTGCACCTGGTCGGTGGCTCCAACGGCATCCACGATCTGTCCGGAAATGCAATCGACTTCCAAGCCGTGCTCGCGCCGGGAACCGAACCGACGGACTTCATCGCCATGCAGTTCGGCGTGGACTCGCGTTATCACCAAGGGACGAAGGTCGGGCGATTCGGCGACAACATCGTGGTGAGCGTGGTCCGTCGATTCTCGGGTCTCGACGAGGACGAGCGTCCCAACTACTACCGGCCCGAAGAGACGAAGCCGAACGGTCAACCTGCGCCGGGCCTCGCGACTTCACTCGACGACTTGTTCGGACCGATCTCTTACTCCGACGACGGTCAACTCCTGCCGCGCACCGGCGCCCGTCTGACGAAGACCCTCGACAATCTCAACCAGCTGCCGCCCCCGGATCAGTCGTCGCCGCTTCGCTGGTGTCCGCCGGGGACGATTGCGAACCCGACAGGCAACACCATCTTCGGCCAGGGGATCCAGAATCCATTCCACCCGCTGGGCTGTCGTCTGCAGATGGCGTGGCGCGAGATCGACATGAGTCTGTCGCGCACCGATCCACAGGACTTCAACCTCGACGTCGAACAGATGTACTGGGCTCCGTTCACGGCGAACCCCGTCTACTTCGACGAGTTCGATCGCGTGTCGCTGTTCCTGGGACACTCTGAGAAGCGTCCCGAGCCATGCGTCAACTCGCAGTCGCGGTTCCCGTCCATGCCCCAATCGGGTCTGAACACCAACTTCGCGAGCAACTACGTCAAGAACTTCGATCTGACAGGCAAGGTCGGCGAGCAGCCTCTCCCCCACGCCGCGTTCGTCGACAAGGTGGTCACGATGAACGCCAACAACTCAGTGTTGGAACCGAGAGGAGTGAACTCCTTCATCCCGCTACCGAAGTTCGAAGACGCGACCAAGGGCTCCCAGGCCACGAACCCCTTCTTCGTCTGGCGCGACGAGCTCGTATCGGTGCAAGGCGGACAGAGTGGCGCCAATCCCGCATCGCTCGCTCCCTACATCTTGTCGCCGTTCCTCGCCGGACTCGGCCAGAACAACTGGACCATGGGAGGCACGGTATGCACGAAAGACGGTGCGTGGGACAACGCGAACGCCTCCCATCTGACGAACGGCGTGCGCGACTACTTCACGGACGGTCTTCTCAGCACCATCGCACTTCCGCTACTCGCGGACTTCTGGGTCTACCCGGACTCACCCGAGAAGCCCACGTATGACCCGTTCATCGCCGCTGGCATCAACGGTTGGCAGATCAGCCTCCCGGTGACCGGCAGCCCGTGGCCCGCCTTTCGAGTCTACTCATCGGGACGGCCCGGCAAGAACAGCACGGAGATGGACACGACGCAACCTGGCTGGCACGACGCGGTCGGTGGATGGGACTACACCGGGACGACGCAAACTCCGGCGGCGGACAACAGCGTCTACTGGGTGATGATCGACTTCCTCAAACGCACTTCTGTGGTGACCTCGGGTTTTGTCGAGATCGCGAACCCGCACCGCATGCGCCCCGGCGGCGACCCGCGCCTCGGCCCGTACGATACGATTGGCATGCTCCCGGAGTTCGACAGTGAAATCGGGCCGAATCAATCGATACTGCCCGCAGGCACGACGGTCGTGACGGAGTTTCGTGGCGCGAGCGCGTTGGACACACCCAACCCGTGGTGGCCACGCCTCACTGCCATGCCGGCTCCCTGCACTCCGTCCGCCGTGATCCCACCCTCTGTGGACAACTTCCCGCTCGACCCGTTCAAGGCCGGTGACGCGGGATTGAAGCACATGGATATTCGGGGCGGACGCACGTTCTGGACCCATCCGTACAACCGCACCGTCACCGACTACACGCGTGAGGCAAACGAATTGATGGACGACATATTCACCAATCGATTCAGCGGCAGCTCGGAGAGCTTCTCGCCGGCAGACGTGAAGTACTTCAACTGGCGGTTCATCATGCGCAACAACGTCGCCGTGACACCCCCGGTGTCACCCAAGCTCGACTCGTTCTTCGTGAGCTACCGACTCGTGAAGAGGTAGCAAACGCGAACTAGAGGCGTCGCGACGGGTTCGTGTGGTTGTACACCGGAATCACTTCGATCATCATGGAGCACTTCGCTATCGACCACTTCGGTCCGCGGCGCATTTTGAAGTCGAAGTACTTGTGTGTGCCAACCGTCGCCGGGATGAACGTCAACCGACCGTCCTCGAGGTCGGCCTGCGTGATCCGCTGACCTGGCGTGACGGCCATACCGTCCAGCTGTAGCAACCCGCAGATGTCCATCGAGACGATCTGGACTTCGGAGACCGGCGTCGAATCCGGGCTGAGGTCCAGCGCGCTGAAGATGTAGGCCGAGTCTTCCTTCGTCGTCACGGTCAGATCGTAGTGCCGCTGCATTCGCTGTCGTGGCTGCGAACCCCAGGCGGCCCCCTCTTCCGATCCAGATGGCGTCGTCGGGTACAACCCGCTCTCCGGGCCCGGGCAGTCGGAATCAAGCGTCGGTTCGCCGGTCGCCACATCATCGCCCGTGTCAGCCTCGTCGTCCGTATCTGGAGTCTCGCCCTCGTACGCAGCGGCCAGATCCTCCTCGTCGGTTTCTTCAAAGGCCTCTTCGCACAGATCCCCCGTCGGCTGTTGAACCTCGGGCACGTCGACATCCGGCAGTGGCGCGGAATCGGCGATCACGTCCTCGACGTACGCGTCCTCTGATCCCTCGTCATCGTACGCCGGCGCGTCGTAGACCGGAACGTCAACCGCCGTCAGGATCTTGACGGTCATCCGGTACTTGTCGTTCGAGTACGTCGTCCCATCGTGGACCTGGAACCAGAACGAATCGCTCTCGCCCTTTTCCGCTGGCGAGTAGTCGAAGCTCCCCTGTTCGATCTCCGAGCGGCTCACAACCTGGTTCGGGTCGATCGGAACGCCATCGAGGCGAACCGCGCCCTTCATGTCCAGGTTCGTGATCTTGACCTTGATCAACTCGTCGCCATCGAAGTCGTGGTACTTGAAGTCCGACGCCTGGAACACGTATGCGGTGTCCACGGGCGTTTCGATCACGTTGTCCGAAGCGGTGGGGGGATGATAGAAAGGCGTCACCTCGATCATCATCGAGTAGGTCGCCTCAGACCACGACGTGCCGTCGTGCACCTTGAACTCGAACCCTTCCTTCCCAGGTTCCTGCGGCTCGAACGTGAGCATGTCCAGCTTGAGGTCTTCCACGGAGACCACTTGCCCGAAGGTGGCCTCGACACCATCGACGAGCAACAGACCGCAGGTCTCGAGAGAGACGAACTTGATGTACTCGAAACTGCCTTCCGCGCCCTGAAAGTTGAAGTCCGTAGGCTTGAACGAGTAGGGCGTCCCTTCGCTCGTGGCGACGCAGCCATCGAGTGCTACGGGCGATGCGTAGGCTTCCTTCGTCGTGACTTCGTCGTGAGTCATCTCTTCGGCGGTGGTCGCGTGCACAGCCATCGACATCGGCGAACCGCTCCACTGCGAACCGTCGTGCGTCGTGAACAAGAAACTGTCGCTCTCAGTCCCGTCCGCGGCGTGACCGGTGAAGAACTGCAGCTGGCCCGCGTCGATCTCCTCCCGAGTGACGACTTCGTTCAGGTCGACCGGACCTCCTCGCAGCAAGAGCGTCCCGTGACGCTCCAACCCGGCGATGTGAACGGCGGCAAGACCCATGCCCGACCCGCCGAGCAAGTCGAAGTCCGCGATCGAAAAAGTGTAAGCCGATCCACTCACGACTGTCACGGTCGTGCTGACACGCGTAGACATCGCCGCGCCGCTCGCCTCGTGATCAGTCGAAGTGAAGTGCGGACGCTCAGGTTTCGTGATAGTCGTCATCTCGCCTCACCCATCGGTGTTTCACGACCATTCTTCGACCAAGCCAGGGCACTTCCTGTACACTCCCCAACCGAGTCCCCCGTATCGGCCATGGCATGGGCCGAGCGGTCGTGGACAGGAGCACGACATAGTTCTGCAAGCTCATGCCTCCCCCTCGTTCCAGAAGAACCCAATCCGATGAAGTACGAGTCTTGCTCATTGCTCGCCATGATGTTCGTGGGCCTCGCACCGCTGCCCGGACAGACCGCCAAGGACGTTCTCGGTGGCCTCGATTATGCCAAGTACGAGCTGGACCAGAAGCGCCCCGAAACCGCGAGCAAGGCGCTGCGCAAGGCGTACGCAGCACTCAAGCTCCTTCCTTCGAGTCAGAAGCGCCTGGTCGGCAAGGCGGATAAGGAGCTCACCGCACTGCTCCGGAAGACCGACCCGAAGGGAAAGAAGCTCGTCGATGTCCGCATCAAGGCGGCCAAGGATCTGCAACGGCTCGGAAAGAGCTACGCCGGTGGCGGATGGACCGAAACCGCGCTGGAGATTTTCCTGGCCGCACAAGTTCTCGAACCTTTGCTGGTCAAAGACGACCTGGCAAAGGCGCGCAAGAAACTCGGCGAGATCATTGGTCGGCGCTTCACGAACGCCGGCAAGAACAAGGACCTGCTGACGTGGTTCCACCTCGGTGAGAGACACGGTTGGAATTCAGATCCGTGGCAGTTCTCGAACTACGGGATCATGGCACCAAAAACGGACAAGGACAGCGGCGAGCCCCTCATCATCACCAACAAGAAGCTCGAAGGAGACGTGCGCATCAACGTCGAGATCAAGCCAGGACCGGCGGCGCGCGCGACGTTTGCGTGGAACTACCGGCGAGTGCTGGAGGAAAACCGATACCGCACGGACTGCTGCAGACTCGAATTGGACACCAAGGGGTCCGCCTTCAGGGTGATCCAGATCGAGGACTCGACCCGGCAGACCGTGGGATCGGGAACACTGATCATGGATACCTTCAAGACGAAGTGGATCCCGGTGGAGATCGAGCAGAAAGGGAAGACGGTGACGATCAAGATCCCGAACAACAAGCCGATCACGTTCACTGCGTTCGGCGAGAACAAGGGGCACATGGGAATGGCGTTCACGACAAAGTCCCGCCTCGACCCGCAAGCCCAGTTCCGACACCTCGTCGTCACACACCTCGACTGACATGCCGAACACACACTTGCAGGCAGCGGCTCTGGCGACGTTGGGTCTCGCGGGCTGCGCGGGACTCGGCGAGAGACCCACCTCCACCGCGCGAAACGTCATCCTGATCATGACTGATGATCAGGGCTACGGTGATTTCGGCTTCGCGGGCAACCCCGTCATCCGCACACCAAACCTCGACGCGATGGCCGCTCGCAGCGCCAGGATCGCGACATTCTACGTCAGCCCGGTGTGCACGCCGACGCGCGCTGCATTGATGACCGGGCGACACCCACAACGCACTCGCGCCATCGACACGTGGATCGGTCGCGCCATGATGGATCCGGATGAGACGACTATCGCCGAAGTCTTGCGCGGGGCAGGGTTCGCAACCGGGATCTTCGGAAAGTGGCACCTCGGCGATTGCTACCCGATGCGCGCGATGGATCAGGGGTTCGAGGAGTCACTCGTGCACCGCGGCGGCGGCATCGGCCAGCCCGCAGATCCCTTGGGCGCAGAGGGCAAGTACACCGACCCAGTCCTGTTCCACAACGGGACACGCGTGCAGACGCGGGGCTATTGCACCGACGTGTACTTCGACGCCGCCATCTCGTGGATGAAGAAACAGCACGCGAAGGGGCGACCGTTCTTCACCTACCTCCCGACGAACGCTCCGCACGGGCCGTTCCACGACGTTCCAGAAACACTGCGGGCGGACTACGAGGCGATGGATCTGTCGCCGAGCCGGTACCCGCAGGACAAGGGTCATCCGCTACCGGTCAAACCGAGCAAGAATCTCCCGCGCATCATGGCAATGATCGAGAACGCCGATCAGAACATCGGGAAGCTGTTCGATGCGCTGAAGGAGATGGGAGTCACCGACGACACGCTCGTGATCTTTCTGAACGACAATGGACCCAACACCCGGCGGTTTGTTCGGGGTTACCGCGGCAAGAAGACCGAGGTGTACGAAGGAGGGGTTCGCTCACCGCTGCTCGCACACTGGCCGGGTAGCCTGCCCACGGGCACGCGCAATGGTCCAGCGACCGCGCACTATGACGTGATGCCCACGATCCTCGATGCGTGCGGCGTCGCGCAACCGAAGGGCGTGCAGATGGATGGTCGGAGCGTGCTCCCAGTGCTCGGTCGATTCGGCAAGGAGCTGCCAGACCGCACCGTGTTCGTGCAGGCACACCGCGGCGACATCCCCGTGCGATACCACAACTTCATGCTGCGCACGCAGCGCTACAAGTTTCTCAACGCGTCCGGCTTTCGGCGCGAACTCGATTCGGTCGAACCTCGGTTTGAACTGTACGACTTGCTCGAGGACCCCTTCGAACAGCAGAACCTCGCGGACAGTCAGCCTGACATCGTGAAACGGCTGCGGGGAGAGTACGAGGCGTGGTTCACCGACGTGAGTACATCGCGCCCAAACATGGACGCCCCCCCGCCGATCCACATCGGAGCGAAGCAGGCACCGACCGTCGTGTTAACCCGACAGGATTGGAGACGCATCGGCGCGTCGGGGAGTTGGGGTGGACGCTCGATGGGTGAATGGGTCATCAAGATCGTTCGATCCGGACCGTATACCGTGCACGTGCACGGACTGAAGAACTCGTCGGCAACCTCAGCGTATCTGGAGATCGGAAGCGCGGGCATGAGGGGCAAGGTGACAGGTCGGACATGCACGTTCACCGATGTCGAGCTACCGGTAGGAAAAGGTCGCCTCCGCGCTAGCCTGAAAGACACCAGGGGTGAGGTCGGGGCGTACCAAGTGATCATCGAGTCCAAGTAGCCTTGCACACCGCCCGGGGGCGGCGGATAGTAGGCGAACCATGCGACTATCCCTGAAGACCCTCGTAGCGTTCGCCTCCCTCCTCGCGCCGGTCGCTGTCTCTGCCCAGGACGAAACCGATGTCCAAGCCAAGCCTGCGGGCGAGAGCGAACTCTGGATCGAGTTCAAGGGCGGCAAGGGTCCGGGCGCGGACAGGCACATCGTGTTCGTGACTGGGGATGAGGAGTACCGTTCCGAGGAGGGCATGCCGCAGCTCGCCAAGATTCTGGCGAAGCACCACGGCTTTCGATGCACGGTCACGTTCGCCATCGACAAAAAGACCGGCACGATCAACCCCAACGTCAGCGACAACATCCCGGGGCTTGAAGCGTTGGACAAGGCCGACCTGATGGTCATCTTGACTCGGTTCCGCGATCTTCCTGACGACCAGATGAAACACATCGTGGACTACGTGGAGTCCGGGCGACCCATCGTCGGATTGCGAACGTCCACGCACGCGTTCCAGTTCAGGAAACACAAGACCTACAAGAAGTACCAGAACTCCAAAGAGTGGCCCGGCGGATTCGGGCGGCAGGTGCTCGGTGAGAAGTGGATCGCGCACCACGGCGGCCATAAGACCGAGAGCTGTCGTGGCATCGTCGTCGAGGGGATGAAGGACCACCCAATCCTCGCAGGCATCAAGCCGAAGGGCATCTGGGACCCCGCGGATGTCTACCGGGTGCGCCTACCGATGCTCAAGGGGATCCAGCCTCTCGTGCTCGGCCAGAACCTCCGCGGAATGAAGCCCGATGACGAGCCACTCAAAGGAAAGGTCGACGGCGAACCTCATCCGAAGAACAACCCGATGATGCCGGTTGCGTGGATCAAGACGTTCAGCCCTTCGAAGGGAAAGAAGGCTCGCGTCTTCGCTTCGACGATGGGCTCGGCTCCGGCATTCACGCAGGAGGGATCACGGCGTCTGGTGGTCAACGCGTGCTACTGGGCGATCGGTCTCGAAGACAAGATCAAGGCCGACTCCAACGTGTCGATCGTCGGCAAGTACAAGCCCTCGATGTTCGGCTTCAATGCGTTCAAGAAGGGCGTCAAGCCCGCGGACCTACGCTAGCCATCTCAGCTAGGCGAGTTCGTCCGCGAGGATCGCGACGATTCGCTCGGCAGCCTTCCCGTCCCACGTTTTGGGGACTTGGTGTGACTTCCAGTCACCGCGCAGCGCTTTTAGACCAAGGTCCTTGATCTTGTCGGCGTCGTTGAACACGAGCTCGTTCGTGCCTTGCTCGACTGTGATCGGGCGTTCGGTGTTGGCGCGGAGCGTGAGGCACGGCACGCCGAGAACTGTCGTCTCCTCCTGCACTCCGCCGGAGTCCGTCAGCATGAGGGCCGCCTCGTCGATCAGACTGACGAAGTCCAAATAGCCGAGCGGTTCGATGCAGCGCAGACCGGACGGCGTGTTGAGCGCCTCGACCTGTGCTTTGGTGCGAGGATGAACAGGGAAGATGACCGGTGCCTCCGCGGCCAACGGCGCGAGCGCTCGGATCATGGCGTCAAAGTTGGCCGTGTCGTCGACGTTTGAAGGCCGGTGCATCGTGAGGACCGAGTAGGTCTCGCCGTCGAGGCCGAGCCGCGACCGGGCATCGGATTGCCGGGCTCGGGGCAGGATCCGCAGAAGTGAGTCGATCATCGTGTTGCCGACCAGATGCACGCCGTCGGTCATTCCCTCGTCACGTAGGTTGTCGACGCCGGCTGATTCGGTCACGAAAAGGAACTGCGACAAGCGGTCGACGAGGACCCGGTTGCGCTCCTCGGGCATGCCCCAGTCACCGCTGCGGAGTCCCGCTTCGACGTGGCCGATTGGGCGATTCTGATAGAAGCACGCGAGG
>CAYYAQ010000078.1:0-3632 GCA_964469555.1 uncultured candidatus Brocadiaceae bacterium
CATGAGGGGATGCGTAGGGGTAGTCATTGCGAGCGCGTGGTCATCGCACCCGGTGTGATGATCGTACCCCTGATCGATCCGTTCGTCGGCACCGCTCGAACCCCCCTTGGGATCGGCGTGGTGTCTCCGACGCAATGACGCGGCATCGCACATGGCGTCCCGGTCAACCTCACCAGGACGTCGATCAGGGAGGTCCTGAACTGTCTGTGCGCACGTGGTTGCGGGTGATGGCGTCCAAGTTCGCGGCGCCCGCGAGCAGCATGATGCGGACGAGTTCGGCTTGCAGCAGGTTCATCACGGCTTTGACGCCGACATCTCCGTACGCGGCCAGGCCGTACCCGTACGCGCGCCCAACGCACACGGAGTCCGGCGTCTCGCGGAAATCCACGAGTCCGAGATTCCTACCACCGCCGCACCGCCGATGTGTACGAGGCTCAAGGCCCTCGAGATCGTGCGCCAGGGCATCCGCGCGCAGCCGGGTCGTCAGGACAAGATCTGGCCGATCCGGAACACCACCGCGCGCCGCAAAGACTGTCTGATCTGCTCCAACCGGACGAACCCATCCCGCGCGGCGACGACCGGCTGGTCATCGATGACGTCCACCACGGTGCCCGGCGGTACCTGCACGTCACTGGTCATGTTGTGGTTCGTGGGCGACCACGACGTGCGCAAGACCCGGATCTCGCGATTCTCGGCGAAGAAGAAGGCGCGGCTGTCACAGGCGCGGACCAGGTTGTGCACCTCTTCGGCAGCGAACTGCAACCACGAGATCCGACGGTGGATCGCGCGGTCGTTCCTGAAGTAGCTCGCCTGCGCGGGGTCCTGTGGTTTGCCGCGGGCGTTGGTGTCGCGCAAGAAGTCGACGAACCCGTCGAACAGATCGGGAACGAGTTGTACGAGCTTGTCGTACACATCGCGATACACGTCTGTTTCCAGGATCGGCACCGGCTTCGCGGCGACGACGTCCCCTTGATCCAATTCCGCTGTCATGACATGGATGCTGCCGCCGGTCTCTGTCGCGCCCTTCGCCACGGCCCAGAAGACCGGATGGGCGCCGCGGAACTTTGGCAACAGGGACGGATGGGAGTTGTAGATCCGTGGGCCCCACCGACTGAGAAGGTCTTCCCCGAACAGCTGTGGATACGCCGCCGAGAACGCGACATCGGCTCCGTACTCCGCAAACGACGCGACGCTGTCCTGCCGATTGACGTCATCACAATACACGAGGGGGACACCATGCTCTTCGACGAGCTGGGCGACGCGCTGCGGGTTGTCCTTGCGCCCGCGAGCACGGAACCTGCGCCATGCCTTCCGCAGCGTGGACACGGTCGGTGACGGACCACTCAACGCGGTGCGGAAGGTCTCCCAGCGAGCCGGCGTGGCGAAGATCACGGCGACGGTTTGAAGCTGCGGGTGCGCGAGCAACGGACGCAGATGTGCGACCCCCCAGGGAGATCGCTCGCCACAGAAGAAGATGATCTTGAGCTTCTCTTGCATGAAGCGCTACCCAACCGCCATCGCGCCGACGCGTCCGCAGGGAGGATACCACTCCGCGCTTCGATTCCCGAGCGTCTGACATCTTTGGGCCCTGAGTTCAGGGCGGTCGCCGTGGTCGCTAATCTCCGTTCGGAATCCAGGTTCGAACCGCTCTGCCTTCATGGAATCTACTAAGAGTATGCCCATGACAAAGCCCTTCTTGATGTCGGTATGTGTCTGTGTGTTGTCAGCCAACTGTTTTCCCACCGACTCGGTCCAGGCCCAACGTTGGCCGAGTTGGCGTGGCCCCTCCGACGCGGGGAGCACCGAGCACGGAACCTATGCGGATAGCTGGGATGACAAGAAGGGTGTGCTCTGGAAGGTGAGGTTGCCCGGCACGGGGTGCTCGACGCCGATCGTCTGGGATGAGCACATCGTGCTGACCTGTCCCGTCGACGGGAAAGACGCCGTCGTGGATTTCGATGCGGATGGAAAGCAGCGCTGGTCCACCGCGGTCGGGAAGCAACGAAAAGGCAAGCATCGCAACGGGTCGGGTAGCAATCCGTCCGCAGTGACAGACGGGAAGAGGCTGTTTGCGTACTTCAAGAGCGGCAACCTCGCAGCGTTGGATTTCAAGGGCGAGGTGAAGTGGAAGACCAATCTCCAGGACCGATTCTCTCGGGACACGCTCTATTGGGACCTGGGGACTTCACCAGTACTGACGGATCGATTCGTTGTCGTGGCCGTGATGCACGGGGGTGGATCGTTCGTGGCCGCGTTCGACAAGAAAGACGGAGAGCTCGCGTGGAAGGTGGACCGTAACTACAAGACGCCAACCGAGGGTGATCACAGCTACGCCACGCCACACGTGATCCAGCGGGATGGGAAACAGCGCATCATCGTCTGGGGTGCGGAGCACGTGACCGCTCACGACGCCGTGGATGGCAAGGTCATCTGGTCTGCCGGCGACTTCAATCCAAAGAGCAAGAGGAACTGGGTCGTGGTCGCGTCGTCCGTTGTCGCCGGAGACGTGGTGGTCGTACCCTACGGAAGGGGGAGTCGACTCGCTGGCGTTCGTCTGGGCGGGAAAGGGGATGCTGCCGAGAGCCGTCGCCTCTGGACGCGCACCGACACCGGCTGCTTCGTGCCGACGCCCGCGGTCCACAAGGGCAGGCTGTACGTCCTGCGAGACCGCGGCCAGGTGCAATGCATCGACCCGAAGACCGGCAAGACCATCTGGAAAGACAAGCTCCCGAAGAAGAGTTCCAGCTACTACGCATCCCCGGTCGTCGCGGACGGCAAGCTGTACGCGGTACGGGAAGACGGCGTGATCTTCGTGGCAAACGTCGAGGGGAAGTTCAAGGTTCTGTCGGAGAACGACATGGGGGAACGCGTGATCGCGTCACCGGTACCGGTTTCCGATCGTCTGCTGATTCGCGGTGAACATCACCTGTTCTGCATCGGGACGAAGTGAATGCCGCGCTAACGCGGCACCTCAGTTGTCGATTTTGGCACCAGATGCCGACCCAGCCCGGTGCTCACGGTCGAGCGATCTGCCTATCGCCCGATCGTCAACCGGAGTCCGTTGGTCAGGGCGGCACCGAGAGGCGGCGTAGTTGCGTTCTGGATTCCGGCTTGCCAACCGATCGTCGCGCCCAGCAGCGCCGTCGACGTGCCGATGGAGATGGAGGCCGCCTGCCATGATCCTGCGCTGTTGGTGATGAAGGGAATCGTGATGATCGACGACCCGAGGTCGACGTACACCACGCAGCTCGCTCCAATCTTGATCCCCGGGTGGGGGAAGCCGAGGATGTTCACGCCGGGCTTGGATTGCGGCGCGCCACTCACGGATACTCGCGCGGTGCCACCGAGCACCGGGGGCGTGCCAGACAGGACGGGTGGCTGCCCGGTGGTGATGCAACCGGAGCCGACCGACATCGCCTTGGCGCTCAGGGCGAACAGCTTGGGCCGCCAGTGCTCGAGGGTGCAGCGCATGCGGTTGACCTGTTCGGGTGTGAACTTCCAGAGGCAAGGATCGTCGGTGTAGTCCATGTAGTTGTGGATCGGATCCGCGTTGCCGCACGAACTCTTGGACGATGGGCAGCCCAGCGTCTCCTTGGATTCACCGTTGGTGTCGCAGATCAAGTCGCCCGTTC
>CAYYAQ010000078.1:3642-23679 GCA_964469555.1 uncultured candidatus Brocadiaceae bacterium
CCGTTCCGTAGCAATTGGAGGCCTGGCCGCAGCCGCCGTCAAACGTGTGGTAGAGACCGAGGTAGTGGCCGACCTCGTGGGTGGCCGTGCGGCCCATGTTCTTGGGCCAGCCGCTCGTCGGCTTCTTGCCGACGGCCTCCCACCACAGAACGACACGATCCTTGGCTTTCCCAGCAGCGCCTTGCGAGGCCCAGAGCGAGATGTAGCCGTAGCAGCAGGGTGGTGCGTTGGTGTAGATGTTCAGGTAACGGTGTGTATCCCACGCCAGCGTTTTCCAGTACTTGCCCGAGTCATTGTACCAGCTGTTGTTCGTCGTGTAGGTGATGCCGGTTGTGGGTTTCCCATTGGGATCTTCGGTCGCCAGGTGGAAGCGAATCATTCCGTTCGTCCCGGGCGCGCCGGGCGAACCCTTGATCGCCTGGAAGTCCTCGTTCAATACGTCGATCTGGTCCTGGATCGTGGCGCGACTGAGTTGGCCGTTCCCTGAAGTGTCCTGGATCACGTGGAAGACCACCGGGATGTGGTAGGTGAACGTCGGGTTGTGCTTGGTCTGTGGTTTGTTCGTCGCGTAGCCACAATCCGTCGGCCCCCCGAGTTGGGCGCCGCCCTGGAAGTTGGGCTGTGGCGTGCCGCAGCGTTGTCTCTGGGCCTGGGCGGGGAGAGCGAGGAGCATCAGCGGGAGGAACACGGCGAGGTGTTGAAACATGATGGGCGGGGACCTTCTTCAGGATTGTTGGTGTGGCCGGTTGGCGAACTTCGCAGGGGGCGGGCCGCGGCTCCCCGTTGTAGTCCAATCGACGGAGGCTGGGAACTCAGGCACCGCGTCAGTGTCCGGGGTCGCCTATTTCACAGCCTGGGACATGG
Source organism: uncultured candidatus Brocadiaceae bacterium (assembly GCA_964469555.1). Lineage (GTDB taxonomy): Bacteria > Planctomycetota > UBA1135 > UBA1135 > UBA2386 > CAYYAQ01. The sequence continues at coordinate 4,507 of CAYYAQ010000078.1, forward strand.
ACGGTGCATCTTGTGTGGGGCGTGATTCGCCAAGGCGGTTATGCTCACCGTCAGGCGCATCGTGTGCCCAGGCTGCACGCCCTCGATCTTCGTGAACCGAATCTCCCGGCAACATGAGAATCCTCCTCTCCACCATGACTGTCCTGTCCCTCCTCGTGACCGTCGAGGCGCAGACTGCGTCCATGACGCCCTACGGTTTGGTGTGCCCGACCGGAACAGCGGCTCTCGCCGTAACCGGCACGCCCAAGCTCGGCGGCAGTTTCACGGTCACCGGCATGAAGTCCCCATTGGCATGTACCCGCCGGTTCTGTCAGAACTGCACCGACTTCTGCAACTCGTGCACCCCGGGTTCCATCCTCGCCGTCGGATTGACGCGCATCAGCGTGCCGTTTCCACCGAGCGGCTGCAATCTCCTCACGGACGCGCTCCTCGCCCTGATTCCCTGGTCCGCCGCGACCAGCGGCTCGATCAAGTTCAACGTGCCGAACAACGCTGCGCTGCTCGGACAGAAATTCACGATGCAGCGCGCCGACGTCTCCTACCGGGGAACCAACTTCGGCTGCAAGCCGTCGCGCATGACGACAGGGTTCCTCGGGCTGTCGAACGGCGTCGAAGGCCTGATCGGCAAGTAGCCGACGGGCCACCGATCACACCCGCTACTTCGTGTAGCGGAAGACTGTCCCGTAGGCGGCATACGCTAATCCTGCAGGTCCCGTCCTGTTCACCAAAGAACGCGGGCGCGAGAACGGAGTGCGGCTGGCGCAAGATCGTGACGGCCATCGAGATCGCCAACCCGACCACGCACCACCCGAAGTAGCTGCGAGAAGAGGGCAGCCGTTCGCCAGTGTATCCCGGCTTCGAGTGCTCGACGGAGGATCGGTGGGTCGGGCCCAGATTTCTCGTCAGCTATCCGACACCCGGGCTCACTTCCGCTCGGGAACCGGCGCGTCGACCTTCTTGCGCCAGTCCTTCAAGAGACCGTGCAGCTCGTCGCGCTTGTCGGGCATCTTGTCGGCGAGGTTCTTGCGTTCGCGGATGTCGTCGACGAGGTCGTAGAGCTCGAGGGCGCCGTCCTCGAAGTACTCGTGGAGCTTGAAGCGTCCCATGCGAATCACGCCGCAGGGGCGGGTTCGAAATAGCGGGTCGCGCTGTTCGTGGGTCACCTGGTAGCTCTGCAGGTAGGCAGGGAAGTGCCAGAACAGCGGCCGCTCGCCGAGACCTGCGACCTCGCCACCCTTGAACAGGGGCACGAGGTCCACACCGTCGAGGACCTGGTCGGGGCGCTCGGCGCTCGCGATCGCAAGCAGGGTCGGATAGAGGTCCACCCCGGTGATGGGAATTCCCGTCTCGCCGGCCATGACGACCCCGGGCCAATGGACGAAGAACGGCACTCGAATGCCGCCCTCGTAATAGTTGCCCTTGTAGCCCCAGAGCGGATCCATGTCGGTCGCCGGGCCGTAGCCGCCGTTGTCCGAGGTGAAGATGATCACCGTGTCGTCGAGCAGCTCGAGGGCTTCGAGCTTCGCGATCAGCTTGCCGACACCGTCGTCGACTGCCTGGATCATCGTCGCCATCTTGACGTGCTTGTGGAGCTTGCCCGGCTTCTTCTTCTGGTACTTGGGGAGCAGTTCACGCTTGGCGTGCAGTGGTGTGTGGACCGCGAAGTGGGCGAGGTAGGCGCACCAACGTTTGTCCTTGCTCTTCTCGATGAAGTCGATGCACCGGTCCGTGAGCACGTCCGCGAGGTAGGCGCCGTCGGGACCGTAGTGGCCCCTGAATCCCGGCAGGCGGTTGTAGAGGACGGAGACGTCGAAACCCTGCGCCTTGGGCGTGGTGCCCAGGTGCCACTTGCCGAACATGCCGGTGCGATACCCGGCGGCCTGCAGACTCTCCGCCCAGGTCACGATGTCTGGGCGCAGGGTCTTGGTGCCCTGGACGTGTGCCAGGCGACGGTCCTTGGCCTTGCCGCGCGGTCGGGTGCCGACGTTGAAGATCTTGTGGCGCGGGGTGTACTGTCCCGACAGCAAGCAGCCGCGGGCCGGGGCGCAGTTGGCGGCACAGGAATACGCATCCATGAACACCAGCCCTCGCTTCGCCAACCCGTCGATGTGAGGAGTCTCGTAAAAGTCGGAGCCCATGTAGCCGGTGTCCCGCCAACCGAAGTCGTCGAGGTATATGAACAGGATGTTCGGCGGCTTGCCGCAGTTCCCGAGTTGCGGCAAGGAGAGAAGCACCAGGGCAACCAGTGCGGCAGGGCGCCAGCCAGTTCGCGCTCTTTGTTGTTTCTGTTCCATCGTTGGATCGGATCCTAACGCCGGGCCGATTCACGCGTGAGGAGTTTGCCCGCAGTTACCTGCGCGATCAGCAATGCGAGGTGTCAGCGAACGGTCTCGACAACGACCGTTTCCCGCCACGGCCGGTCCCCGACGATCAGTTTCTGTTTCTTCTCGACGATGCCATCGCCGGCGACCGATGGTTCGACGCTCCAATGCGAACTCTCCGCGCAGGCAGAGACGAAAGCCAAGGTCGCCAGCCCGCACATACTCCAGACGCTCCGTGGGCTCACGTGAGGATTCTACGGCCATTGCCTCAACCCGATCGCGATCCTGAAAATCCCATCTGCAAGAAGAGCCATTCGTCCGTCGGGTGGGCGACGAGCCGCGCGCGCGACATCCAGCAGTCGAACTACCGGCGTGGCTCGACGCCGAGAAGCGCCCGCACGAAGAAGTCCTGTCGGCGGCGCACGAGGTAGGGCAGGTCACCTGCGCCGTGGCCTGCGCCTGGCATGACGACGAGCTCGAAGTCCTTGTCCGCGCGGATCAGCGCGCCGACCACCTGCATGGTCGATGCCGGGTCGACGTTGCGGTCGAGTTCGCCGACGGTCAACAGGAGCTTGCCGCTCAGTTTGTTGGCGTGCGTCACGTTGGAGTTGGCTGCGTAGTGCGGGCCGACCTTTCCCATCCAGGCCTCGCTCCACCAGATCCGGTTCATGCGGTTGTCGTGGCATCCGCAGTCGGCGACCGCGGCGTCGTAGAAGTCACCGTGGTGCAGGAGTGCGGCCAACGCGTTTTGTCCGCCGGCGCTCGCGCCGTAGATGCCGACGCGATCGATCGCGATCTCCGGATGGGCACGCACCGCGGCGCGGATCCAGGCGATGCGGTCGGGCAGGCCGGCGTCCTTGAGGTTCTCGAAGCAGAGGTCGTGGAACGCCTTGGACCGCCAGTTCGTGCCCATGCCGTCGATCTGCACGACGACGAATCCGAGTTCGGCGAGCATGCGTTGGCGTAGGCTCAGCGTGAAGGACTTGGGGACGTGGTGGTCGTGGGGGCCGGCGTAGATGTGTTCGATGATGGGGTACCGGGTCGTCTGAGGCTTCAGGTCGAAGGTGGACGGGCGGATGATGATCCCGTGGATGTCGGTCTTGCCGTCGCGCCCCTTGGCCACGAAGCGCTGCGGCGGTCGGAACCCAGCCGCGTACAACGCCGACGCGTCGTCGCGACCGAGCTCGGCGACGAGGAATCCGTCCTCACTGCGGCGGAGCTCGGTCACCGTTGGTTGATCGACGCGCGACCAACGGTCGACGAAGAACCGGCGTGACGGCGAGAACTTCCAGGTGTGCGTGCCATCGCCCTTCGTCAGCACCTTCAGGTTCTTCCCGTCCAGGTCGATTCGCGCCAGGTGGCGGTGGTAGGGGTCCTGACCGACGTGGATTCCCATCGCGGTGAACCAGAGCTGCCCGCGTTCTTCGTCCACGCGCAGAACCTCGCGGACGACCCAGCGTCCGTGCGTCACCTGGTTCACGAGCGTGCCGTCGGTGTCGAAGCGATAGACGTGGTTCCAGCCATCGCGCTCACTTGCCCACAAGAGCTGCCCGGTCTCGGGCAACCAGTGAACGAACAACTTTTGCGAGTAGTCGATGAACGTGCGGCTCGTCTCATCCACGACGGCTTCGACCTTCCCGGTCTTCGCATCGATCGCGATGACGGCGACGCGCTGGTGGCCGCGGCGGTTGTAGACGCAGAATACGCGCGAGCCGTCCGGCGCCCAACGTACATGGTCGATCCGCCACGCGTCCTCGAAGGCTCCGTCCTCGATCTTGATGACGCGCCTCTTCTTCAAATCGAAGAGCCGCGGTCGCCGATGATCGATCCGGTCTCCCGGCTTCGCGTAGCGCACCTCGTGTTTCCTCGGTTGCACGCGGTCGACCGGTGCCGATTCGAGGAACGAGATCCGGCGAGCCTGTCCCGACGAGACGCGGAAGCCGAGGACCTTGGTGCCATCTGGCGACCAAGATTGGGGCGCGGTGTAGGCCTCCTTCGCAGTGCCGTCCTTTGTCAGCCGGAATGACTCGCCGTCCCGATCGATCCCGACGACGTTGTGGTCGCGGATCTCGACGCGATACCGGCTCTTGCCGGAAGAGCGCGCGCCGGTCTCGCGCTCGCCACTGACGCGGGGCGTTGCGGACGGCGTGGATGAGTCCGATGGCTCCGGTTGGGCTGCCCGGCGCGATGCCGCGTTGATGACGGCAGTCGCTTCGCCGTTCTCCGCGATGAAGATGCCACACCGTTCGTCCGCCGCACCATCGATCATCCACACGTGTCCAGCGCGAGTCGCCTGCTTCTTGTTCTGTCCCGGCTCGAGCGTTCCGGACGCGCGGCGGGAGCCGTCGTACCCGACCCAGAACAGCTGCACGCTCCGTTTCAACCGGTTCTCGAAGATGATGGTCGTGAGACCGCCTCGGTCGAGACTCCTGCGCTTCGAGGCTCGAGGACTCAGCACGGTCGGTCCGCCGGGCAGACCGATTCCCTTCCTCGTAGTCGCGGTGCGCCGCCTGCCTGTCGCCGTATCGATCGAGACGTAGTGCGTCGCGCCGTTGGGTGTCTGCTCTTTCCACCAGAGCGCCGACTCGTCGGCAGGCCAATGCAGCTCGGGTTCGAAGCGAACGAGCTTGCCGGACCATCGGAGGCGCACGTTCTTCGCGCGTTCGTAGTCCGCCTTGCGACCTTGCGCAGGGGCAGCGTCGCCAACGAGAGCGATGGCGAGAGCGAATGCGGCGGCGCTCCGGGAGCGAGAGAGGATTCTGAGTACCATCGAGATCGAGGGTCGCGAATTGTAGCTGCTCGACGAATCTCGTCTGGCACTGTCACGCCGGGGCGCAAGCGAGGCGGTTCGCGTTCCATGCCGGCGGTGGGCGGCGGCACTCGTGGCGGGTTTCCGCAGGTCCGCTGGCACGGGGATTGGGGAGCGATGCAGCCGCGATCGGTACCGCATAGTAGGCTTCGCGCTCGCGCGTCGGAGGTGGACGATTTTTTTGCCAAGGCAGATTGAGTGAGCAGAGACCCAGAGCCCGTTGATCACGGCGTGTCTCGACGCGACATGTTGCGCTCGAGTGCGGTCGCGTTGGCTTCGTCGGTGATGGTGGGGTGTCAGTACGGAGCGGGGCGCAGACTCGGCGAGCCAGGTTTCGCGGGCGACATCGATGCGCACTGCCACATCTGGACACCTGATCTACGGCGATACCCACTGGGTTCGTGGGTGGAGGGCAAGAAGATGAGTCCTCCGAGTTTTAGCGCCGAGGAGCTGCTCGCCGTCGTCCGACCCAACGGCGTCGATCGTGTTGTCCTCATTCAGCACGCGCCGTATCGCGGTTACGACAACTCGTACATCCTCGACATGGTGACGAGCACGACGGCGTGTTCAGCGCCGTGGCGATGATCGATGAACGGAAACCGAATGTCGGCGCGCGCCTGCGCCGGCTGAGAGCGCATGGCGCGCGCGGCATTCGAATCGGTCCGACGGTGCACGCGGATCGAACCAAGAATCCGGACCCGCCAAACTGGCTCAAATCGGCGGAGTGATTGTTCGAGTTGTGCGGCCCGGCAGCGAATTCCCAGACGTTGTCCGTCACCTTGATCGCGATGCTGTTGTGAAGATCGCCGGTGAGGACGAGGACAGGCTGGTCCAGTTCGTCCCAGAAGTCGATCAGCTCATCGCGTTCCAGCGCGACCGCGGTCCAGGCCTCGTCCTTGTTGTCGTACCAGATGATGTCGGGGTTGCCCTTTTCGACCGGGGACATCACGTGCGGGATCATCAGGTTCACCGTCGAGACCACGAACAGGAAGTCCGCAGTGCTCTCCTTCATGCCTTTCTTGAGCCAGGCCTTCTGCGTCACGCCGAGCATCGAGACGCCTTCCTGGTATGGCTTCTCCAGGTCGTGGACCTGCCGATGCCCTCGCGTGTCCGTGACGAAGAACTCGGCGTTGCCGATGCGCATCCTGAAATACGATCGCTTGCCGATCGTGTAGGACGAAGTCGCGGTCGTTTCAGGCGTGGGCGAGATGCGCAGCCGGTTTCTGCCCAGCAAGGTGATCTCGGACCAATACGGTTCGAAGATCGTGACCAAGAAGGACGGCAGCATCGCCGTCGGGCTCGTCGTCGAGAGTGATGCGGCGTGACCATCTACAACCCCGACCCGTCATCACCGCCGACCGTCGTCAAGCAGGCGGACATCGAATCGATCGAGGCGTCGCCGATCTCGCAGATGCCCACCGGGTTGATCAACTCGTTGAACGCCGAAGAGTTGCGGGATCTGATCGCCTACTTGCTCTCGGGTGGCAACAAGCGGTCGTCCGTGTTCAGGGAATAAACTCCCCGATCAGCGGATCACGTGCGCGATGCCGAGTTGCTTGGCGAGCGCGTCGAGCAGCCCTTCGAGCTGCGAGTGGAGCTAGCGAAACTGGACGAGTAGTGTCCGGTAGCGCCCGTGCTTTCGATCGAGGATCACATGGACTGTGGGAAGTGGCAAGATCTTCGCGACGAAGTAATCTACAGCGATTCCTCCGCCGACGACCCACACCCTTTCCGCCACGAAAGAGCTCTTCACGATTCTCTCCCAGTTTTGAATTGCGTCGGGATGCCGACCGAACGGAAGGGCGCTGCGGGGCAGATCGGCTGCGATGTCAAGGTGCGCGACAAGCGGGAATTCGGCGAACGCTCGGGTCGTTGCTGATGCTTCGCCAGCAGCTACTGCGTCGAGTTCCACGAAACCCGTCGCGTAGAGGATGATGTCTCCGCGCTGGTGTTCGGTCTCGATGGAAACAGCGATTTCCTTCCACGGACTTCCGGGTCTCGGACAGAAGACTCCGAAACGATCGTACGTCGGCAGCAACGAGCCGAAGAAAATGGCGGCAGCGAATGCGCACATCGGCAAGCGGTCATGCCAACTGCCCGTACGGATCAACGTGATCAACGCTCCGGTTAGAATGAGAAACGCCGGAACGACCATCGACGTGTAACGCGTGACCAGTAGCGACACTCCAAACAAAGGCGGCAACAGTCCGAGGACCAGGAGCGGAGTGAAGAACCAGACCAGCACGAGTCGTCGTGCAGTGTGATCCAATCTCGCGAGGCTGGTCCGCCGAACCAGCGCCAATGTCACCATCGCGGCAAGCGCGATTCCGAGGGCGCCGGGGTGAACAACGCTCTCGAGAAGGTCGGTGGCGAAACTCCGCCACGTCGTGGATATCCAGTTCAGAGACTCTCGCCGACCGAACAGCGTCGCACACTGCCAGAGGCCAGGCGCCATCAACGCTCCGGTGACGATTCCAAGTCTGATCCACCGGCGTCCCGTGCCGACGACCCACGGCTTCGTCGACAATAGATGGATGATGAGAACGAGCACGAGGGTTGCGAATAGCCAGTGGCTGTACCAGGTCAGTGCAATCGCGAAACACAGGATCGCACCATGGATCAAGCCACCGCCGCGGAGGACCTTCACGTAACTCCAAATCGAGATCGTCGCGAACAGAAGGGCGAGCGAGTAGGGCCTTGCGTCCTGCGAGAAGTCGATCAGCGTGGTGTCCACGGCGAAGGCGAGGCTGACCGCCAGTGTCACCCGGGGGTCACGGAAGAGCAGGTGGGCAACCCGCGCTCCGACCCAGAGCAAAGCGACGCCGGACAGCATTGACACCAGTCGCAGGCTCCAGGGCGCGATGCCGCAGAGGTCCGTGGCGACCCGCACCAGCAGGTAGTACAGCGGTGACTGTCCTTGAATCTCGATGGCACGTTCGATCACTCCCAGATAGCCATCGCCCGCGACGGTCCACCATGTGCCGTACTCGTCGATCCACAGACCGGGAACGTCGAAATGGAAGACTCGGAAGAAGACCCCGAGTCCGAACGTGAGGAGCAGTCCCACGCGCAGGGTGACGTCGGATCGTGTTGCGGTAGCCTCGCGACTCTCGTTTTCCATGCTTGGCCGCAATCAGCGGATGACGTGTGCGATGCCGAGTTGCTTGGCAAGCGCGTTGAGTGCGTCGAGGTCGGGTTCCAGGAGGGAATCGAGCTTCGCCTCCTGCGCGCGAAGCTCGCGCGTCAGTGCTGTCGCGCGCTCCCGCATGCCCTGGGTCGGCGGTCCTTCGTGTTCGCGGGCGATCATGAACAGCCATTCGAGCTGCGAGTGGAGCTGCGCGCCGCCGCTCCGACCGGCGAGGACATCGTAGCTGACCTCGGCCTGGGGGTTGTGCAGAATGGCTTCGACCGCGTCGAGTCCCTCGATCAGCGCCACGCCTTGCGCGATGAGCTGGGTGGCTGCCTTGTTGCTGGCCAGCGCCCGGTTGCGTGTCTGGATCTGTTCCCGCACCGAGCGGATGGCCACTACGTGATCCGTGACCTTGGTGAACTTGTTGGACGCATCGAGCGCGAACGCGAGCTGCACCGCGCGGTGCTCGCTCGAGCCGAGCCGCGGGTCGGACTCCACGCGCAGACTCTGACGGAACGTCGCCTCGCCGATCTTCAGTTCGAGCGCGTAGGTCCCGGGTGCGACAAGAGGTCCCTCGCCTGGATTTCCGTAATCCAACTTCGCACCCTTGATGCGTCGCGGGCCCGCGTAGCGGAGATTCCATGCCGCGCGGTTGATGCCGGCCTTCCTCTTCAATGCCGGCTTGTCTTCTTGCTTCGGATTGCGATCCGGATGGTCGGGAGCGGCGTAGGGGTCCTCGGCGGTGCTCGACAGCTTCCGAACGAGATCCCCCCGGTTGTCGCGCACTGTCAGCGTGATCTCGTCCTTGGTCGCCGCGGCCAGCCGGTACGTGATGATCGCGCCTTTCGGCGGGTTCGCACCTTTGCCGTCAGTCGGTCCCCGCGGCGCCGCGCCGTAGCGCCACGCAGTGGTCGCTCGTGGCGCGAACAGGTGTGCCGTCGCGCCGGCGTAGGCCTTCGGTTGTTCGCGGACGACCGTCAGGTCGTCGAGGATCCAGGCGGAGCGGCCCAAGGTGCCGACGACCAGGTCATCGCCGGCGACGACGAGATCGACGACGGCGACGGTCGGCATGTTCAGCCGCAGCGACTCCCAGCTCGATCCGTCGTCACGCGACACCATCACGCTTCGCTCGGTGCCGAGGTAGAGCATTCCTTTGACGCGCGTGTCCTCGCGAACGACGTGGAGGTACGTCTCGGAATCGAGTCCTTTCGTAAGGCTCGTCCAGGACTCGCCGTGATCGGTTGTCTTCCAGAGGTACGGCTTCTCATCGTCGAGCCGGTGTGCGTCGTAGACGACGTAGGCGGTCGAGGGGTCGCGGCGCGACGCCTCGATGCATACGACCGTGCCCCAGTGCGGGGCGCCTGTCGGCGTCACGTTCTTCCAGCTCTTGCCCCCGTCGCGTGTCAGCTGCACGAGTCCGTCGTCGGTGCCGACCCAGATCTGGCCCTTCGCGACTCGCGACTCCGCGACGGCGAAGATCGTGCCGTAGTACTCCACGCCGGTATTGTCGCCGGTGATCGGTCCGCCGGCCCACTGCTGCTTCGTCACATCGTTGCGCGTCAGATCCGGGCTGATCGCATCCCAGTTCTGACCGCGGTCGCGCGTGCGGAACAGGACGTTGCCCGCGTGGTAGACCGTCTTGGCGTCATGCGGCGAGATCACGATCGGCGCGGTCCACTGGAACCGGTACCGCAGATCCTTCGCGCCGTGCCCCGAACCGTCGTAGGGGTAGACCGAGACATTCGACTTGAGGCGCAACCGCCCGTCGAACCGGGTGATGATGCCCAGATACTCGCCGGCCCACACGATGTCCGGGTTGTCCGGATCGGCGACCACGTGACCGGCTTCGCCGCCGCCGACCGGATGCCAATCGGTGGCGAGGATGCCGTTGCCGTGCAGGCTGTTGCTCGGCCCCGACACGGTGCCGAAGTCCTGCAGCGTACCGAGTACGCGGTACGGTCGCCGCGTGTCCACGGACACGTGATAGAACTGCCCGATCGGGAGCGGGGCTCGGTGCCACGTCTTGCCACCGTCGCGCGTCACCGACACGCCGCCGTCGCTCGCGACGATCATCCGTTTCTGGTCCGCGGGATCGATCCACACGTCGTGGTAGTCCCAGCCGCCGGCGTCTATCGTGCGGACGCGGTCGCCGCCGTCGTTGGTCCGGAGCATCTTGACCTGTGGGAACCACACGACGTCGGCGCGCGCGGGATCGATGGTCAACGTGGAGTAGTACCAGGCACGCTGCGTCAGGCCCCTCGAGCCGTTGATGCGTTTCCACTTCTTGCCGCCGTCGTCCGAGCGGAACAGCCCACCCTTCTTCGCTTCGATCAACGCGTAGACGCGGTTTGCGTCTGTCGCCGCGACCCGAACGCCCACGCGTCCCCAGATGCCGTCCGGCAGGCCCTTGCCCTCGAGTCGTTTCCAGGTCTCGCCGCTGTCGCGGGAAGTCCACAGTCCACCGCCGGGTCCGCCCGACGTCATGCTCCACGGCGTGCGGCGCGTCTGCCACATTCCTGCGAACAGGATCCGCGGGTTCGACGGGTCGCAGCACACGTCGGATGCGCCGGTGTCGCGGTCGACGAACAACACGCGCTTCCAGGTCTTGCCGCCGTCTGTCGTGCGATAGATCCCGCGTTCGTCGGTGGGGCCGAACGGGCTGCCGAGCGCTGCCGCCCAAACCGTGTCCGGGTCCTTCGGATGTACGAGGATCGTCCCGATCTGACCCTCGGCCTTGAATACGTGCTTCCAGTTCTTGCCGGCATCGGTCGAGTGGTAGATGCCGTTCCCCTCGCCCACGTTGCCGCGGATGTTCGCTTCTCCCGAGCCGACCCAGACGACGTTGGGATCGGACGGCGCGACCGCGATCGAGCCGATCGACGATACCGGCTGCTTGTCGAAGACCGACTTGAACGTCTGCCCGCCGTTGGTCGACTTCCACACGCCGCCCGCCGCCGTCGCGGCGTAGTAGGTCAGCGGCTCGCCGGGGACGCCGACGGCACGCGACACGCGACCGCCGATCGATGGGCCGATCGAGCGATACTCGAGCCCGTGGAGCGGGCCCTTCGGCTTCTTGTCGTCTTGAGGGAACGCGACGGCGAGCGACAGCAGGATCATCGACAAGTGCATGGCGGTATCTTGGCGCGGGACGATGGGGGGTGGGCTGTGGGAGTTCGGATTTCTTCGGCGTCCGGGCCCTGAACCCGAACATGGTCCTACGCTACTCTGCGCGAGAAGTACTGGGCAGGACATCATGCAGCCAAGTCACACGGTCGGCGTTGGGATGCTGCACCTGACCCGTCGCCGTCGTCGACGCCCGTTATAGAGCTGGGTAAGGTACAGCGATGCCCGCCCGCGCCACGCCGGATTCTGTCAACGCGCGACTGGATCCGGTCGGGGTACGAGCCGTGGTCGCAGTTGGCCTGGTCTCAGCGGCGATGCTCGGATTCGAACTCAGCGTCGTGCGTCTGTTCGACGTCGTGCTCGACTCGAGCTACGGCTACCTGGTGCTGACGTGCGCGCTGTTCGCCATGGGCATCGCCGGTGTCGCCGGAGCGATTCGACCGGTTTCGCCCCTCCCCGCCACGTCTCGGCGAGACCACGTTCCTCAAAGTCGACAAGGCGCTCGGTCGGGCTACGGCCTGGCTCGCCGTGGGGGTGTCGGAGAAGACCTGGGGGAGCATCCCCCTGCCCATCCGATTCGGCTCCGACCTCCTGGTATCTCCGGATCTCCTTCTCAACACGGGGACGGTGACTGGGGCTGCGGGACCGGGCAAGGGTATTGGGGTTCAGGCGCTGAAGATCCCGAATGACTCCAGGGTCTTGGGCACGTTTACCCACTTGCAGTGGGCCATCGTCGATCCGGTCGCCAAGGGCATCGGTCTCGCGTTCAGTGACGAAATCGTGGTCAGTCCGGGCAGATAGCGCGAAGTTCGTCCCGTCTCTTTTCGTTCGCGGCGCAAATTGACGCAATTCACGGAGTTTCCCGGGATTGTGGGCGCCTGACTTCACAATTCTGTCGCTTCCCCAACTTCAAGATATGCGAACACTCTGCCATTGCTCCGAGCAGGCGACCGCCTCGATTCAGGGCGTCCAGATCTGCGCCAAGTGCGAGGACTTCCTGACTCGCCATCCCGCTCTCGAGTCGATCCTGATCAAACAGTGGAAGACGATGCGAGACGAGAATCAACTCGAGCAGAGTCCCGACGGGAAGACCTAGGTCGCCTCCAGTTCGTCGCCCAGAACGAGTTGACGACGTAGCTCTGGGTGTCGGCGAGGACGGCGACGCGGAATGGATTGACGCTCTTGTGCACCGTCAGTTCGTAGCCCTGGGATACGGCGATCTTTGTCCCGTTCGGGGGGGGCACCATGATCTGCGAGCAGAGCCTCGCGCCCGGTGGCACGTTGGTGGTCTGGACCGGGATGGCGAGCCGCCCGGTGTTGTCACTCGCCAGGCCGAAGACCTTGGTGTAGCTGATGTTCAGGAAGCACCCGGGAAACCCGGAGTTGCCCATGTGGATCGGGAGCGCGGCGCCGGACCAGGTGTGGTTGCGCACGCCGAGGACGAACATCGTCGGCGCGGTCATGCCACTTCAATCGACGCGGGACGACTTCTAGTCTTCGGTTGTCAATCTTGGAGCATCCGTGCACCCGATACTCATCCTCGTCCTCTCGATTGCGGTCGTCGTCCTGCTCATCATCAGGTTTCGGCTACACGCATTCTTGTCGCTGATCATCGCGGCGATGACGGTGGGGTTGCTGTCCGACAAGGTGCCGATCACCGATGTGATGAGCGAGGCCACCCGCGTCTTCGGCGAAGTGTGTGGTAGTATCGGGGTCGTCATCGCTTTGGCCGCGGTCATCGGCCACTGCCTGATGGAGAGTGGGGCCGCGGACCGGATCACGCGAGGGCTGGTCGCCGTTCTTGGAGAGAAGCGATCGTCCCTGTCGATGTTGACCAGCGGGTACGTGTTGTCCGTGCCGGTCTTCTTCGACACGGTGTTCTACCTGCTGATTCCCCTCGCTCGCGCGCTCCGCGTGCGGACGGGCAAGAACTACCTCCTCTACACGATGGCGATCTGCGCCGGCGGCGCCGTCACGCACACCCTCGTCCCGCCGACGCCGGGACCGCTGGCGATCGCCACGACACTGAACATCGACCTCGGCATCGTGATCCTTGTCGGCGTCGTGATCGGGATTCCGATGTCCGTGGTCGGGTGGATGTTCTCGCGGTTCATGGACCGTCGGCTCGACATCGATCTGCGGACGACGCCCGGTCTCCAGCGCGAGGAGTTCGAGGCGCTCGCGCATCGAGACGAGAGTGAGCTCCCGCCGTTCTGGCTGTCGATTCTGCCGATCGTGCTTCCGATCGTGTTGATCGCGTCGAACACCGTGGCCAAGACCATGGGCGCGAGTGCGTCGGTGACGGAGGTGATGTCGTTCGTCGGGAATCCCAATTTCGCGCTGCTTCTCTCCGCTGTCCTCGCGATGGTCATGTTGGCGCGGTCGATGAGCTACTCGGTGGCCAAGCTGGGGAAAGCCCTCGAGCCCGTGCTCGCGAGCGCGGGACTCATCATCCTGATCACGGCCGCTGGCGGCGCGTACGGTGGCATGCTCAGGGCGGCCGGCGTCGGCTCCACGCTCGCCGAGATGGCGCAGGAGTGGGGCGTGCCCCTGCTCGTGATGGGTTTCCTACTGGCTTCGGTACTCAAGGTCGCGCAGGGGTCGGGCACGGTGGCGATGATCACGGTGTCGGCGATGGTCGCACCGATCCTTGTCGAGAGCCCGCCGCCATTCCATCCGGTGTACTTCGGCGTCGCGATCGCATCGGGTTCGCTGGTCGGCTCGTGGATGAACGACTCGGGGTTCTGGATCTACAAGCAGATGTCGGGCTTGACCGAGGCGGAAGCGTTGAAGACCTGGACGCCGCTGTTGGCGATCCTCGGGGTGACGGGTTTCGGGTGTGCGTTGCTCGGCAGCGTGCTGTTTCCGATGACCTGATCGTGCACCTCACCCATGCACCGCGAGGAAGTAGATCGTCAGCGAGAAGATCGCCATCATCGTCACGGTCTCGAGCCAGTTTACAGCCGCGTCATCCTGAACCGCCTTCCACAGGATCAGCAGTGGCGGGAAGCCGAGCAGGACGACGGTCGTCGTCTGCATGTCGATGGGTAGCGCTCCGCCGCCGACCATCGCCTCGCCGATGCCGAGTTGGCTGAACGCACCGATCATCAGCAGGGCGAACGGCAGCACCACGAAGGGGACCTGGGTGACCGCGCCCGACACGCTGGCGAGGGCCACGTCGTACATTCCCTTGGTGTGCGCCGTCGCCGCCATCGCGTAAGCACCGGCACAAGCAAAGATGCTGAGCACCAGGGCACCGACCATCTCGGAGTAGCCGGCTTGCCGGAGCGAGTGCACCAGCACCTCGGCGAATTCGCCGACGCCGTGACCACCCCAGACCGCTGCCGCGATGCCGACCAGGCCGAGGGCGACGATCTTGCCGCGCGAAGGAGGAGCCTCTTCCTCGGCGACCGTATCGATTGTCTCGGTCGCTTCCGACTTCGCCTCGCCGTCGCCGGAAAAGCGGACGACCAGGCGCCAGATCGCGACGATCTCCACGAGAAGCAGAATGCCGCCGATCACGTAGAGGTCGGTCGCGCTGAGCGCCGCCGGTGAATCGGAGGCGCCTCCATCCATCGCGAACACGTACATCGCCAACATGAGCAGACCCATCGTCAGGAAGATCCCGGCGGCGCATGCGTAGAGGTCGGTGCTCAACTTCACCAACGGTGCGGGCAGCCGGGCGTGCCCATCGGCGTCCCGTGGCAGGACCAGGCTGTAGATGCCGAACGCCAGCGAACCGGCGTGCAGCGTGAACATCACGACGATGAAGCCGATCCGCGGCTCGGCCGCCAACACGAAGCCGAGCATCACGACCTCGGGCAGGTTGCTGGCGAGTCCACCCATCGTGCCGGCGACGAATGGATTCCATTCCGAGCGCTTGGCGATGCTATCGACGCAGAGGACCATCGATTCGCAGGAGGCGAAGACCATCAGCAGACCGCCGATCGCCAGGATCGTCGCGTGCAGCCAGCCCGGCTCGTGCAGGAAGTAGGAGAGGGTCAGCAGGACCGCCGCCACCGCCATCATCTTGACCCAGAGAGTACCGCCGGTTCCGCCACCCGCCATGACCACGATCGTGCAAGAAATGAGGGGTGGTCGCCAGTCGTCGTCGCGAATTCGGTCGTGGCGAGTTGCGGTGTCGCACCCTGTCAACCCGTCGATTCCCGTGTGGTCCGATCAAGCCCGATGGGAGTCACCTCTGGTCGAGTTCGTCGGCCCGATGTCCACGCCGAACGCGCGGCGAGCTTGTCCGTCCAGATCCGTGCCTGGCACCCACGCGGGACCGCTGAGACCCCGGTCCCGCCCTGGATCCCGCGGCAGGATATGGAAGTCCACTCCGGGCGCGACGAACGACGGCGCAGCCACTGCGTGCAGCCTCACGAATACCCTGAGCGTTGGCAGGTGTTGCTCGGTCAAGCGGTCGGTCGCGACCGCATCGCCGTGGGTAGCCTGCTCGACCAGGCGTGCCGTGTGATCGCTGTCATCTCGCTCGGCCATGCGCGGTTCGGACTGCAGCTGCCTTCGCGACAACCATCATCGTTTTTTCGCGAGAGCGGCTGGGGCAGCGTGTCCGATAGACCGGATTCTGCTAACGACAGACGTTCTCCATTCGAACTGCTTGCCGGTAGACTGTGCGTGTCCTGTCCAGGACGTTTCGAGGTCACGAAACGCGATTTCCTACGACGTTCGACTTCCGCCGATGACTCTTCGCCCAACCGAGCCTACCCCCGTTTCGGCAGATAGCCGCCGAGAACGCGGCGCGGTCGGCGATTGGACGGGCGGATCCTCTTGTTTCTGCTCGCGATGCCGCTCGTTCCGCAGGGTGTCGGTACCTCGGCGTTCTTCCATGACGGCGACGACTCGCAGCGCGTTCGCTTCAACCGTGACGTGCGCCCGCTGCTCTCCGACCGCTGCTTCCACTGTCACGGTCGGGACGAACATGCCCGCAAGGCCAAGCTCCGCCTGGACCAGGCGGATGGGCCGCACGGCGCGTATCGGGTGCGGAAGGGCTCGCGGGCGATCCAGCCTGGATCCCTCGAGGGGAGCGTCATCTGGCACCGGCTCACCACGGAGGATGCTGATGACATGATGCCGCCAGCGGGATCCTGCAGTAGGGAAGACGACCGAATCCCAGACCCGAAGACTCTCGATGCCCCACACCATGTTGGCCGTGCTTCTCTCGGCGGCGCGATCCTGCCCGATTCACTACGCTGGCTCTGGCGGGACCACAATGCTCAGAAGCCTCGATGATGGAACACATGAATTCACAACACTCGCTCGGTGGCACAGTCGCGATTGGCGGGCTGTTTTTGTTGTTCCTGTCCTCGTGTCTCGGTGGTCCGGGGATGGGCAGTCTCGTTGGGCCCGTGCTGCGCGACGGAGACCGCGTGGCGTTGGTCGGCAATACCTTCATCGAGCGCGAAGCTGACAGCAGCTACATCGAGACGGCCCTGCTTCTGAGTCATCCCGAGGCGAGGCTCGTCTTCCGCAACTTTGGCTGGTCCGGTGACACGGTCGCCGCGGCGTCGCGCGGCTACTTCAAACCGCAAGAAGGGTATCGCCTGCTCCTCGAGAGCGTGACGGCGGCGAAGCCTACGGTGATCATCCTCGGCTACGGCGCCAACGCTGCGTGGGACGGGCCTGAGGGCGTCGACGCATTCCGCACCAGCCTCTGCCGTTTGATCGACGATCTGGCGAAGCGAACCGCGGCGCGATTCATCCTGATCTCGCCACTGGCTCAGGAAGCGTTCGAGGCACCCTATCCAGACCCGGACAAACACAACGTCGAGCTGGCCCGCTATACGGTGGTCATCAAGAGCGTGGCTGTCGAACGAGGCGCAGCCTACATCGATCTCTTCTCCACCGTGCGCGCACCAAATGGCGAGCACTGGACATCCAACAGCATCCACCTGACGCCGGAGGGCTACCAGCAAGCGGCGGCGGTCGTGGTCAAGGCGTTCGGGAAGTCACCGACGGAGTTTGCTGGGAGCGGAGCGTTGCGGAGGATCGTGATCGCGAAGAACGAACAGTTCTTCCACAGCTGGCGCCCTGAGAACACCACGTATCTATTCGGATTTCGCAAGCACGAGCAGGGCAACAACGCCGTCGAAGTGGCGCGAATTCGGCCATTCGTCGAGCGCTTCGACGCTCAGATCCAGGCGTCGACAATCGCGATCGCTGCAGGCGAGACACCGGTGCTCGCCAACATCACCAAGCAGGGCGCGGGCTTTCGTCCGAGTGGACACAGGTACGTCCGCGAGGCGGCGGTGGAGCAACAAGCGTTTCAGGTTCCGGATGACCTGCAGGTCACGCTCTTCGCCGCCGAGCCGATGGTCGTCAATCCGACCAACATGAACTGGGACGCGAGGGGACGGTTGTGGGTGGCGTCCGCACCCATGTACCCGCACGTCAAGCCGGGCCACAAGGCGACAGATCGGATCCTGGTGCTCGAGGACACCGACGGGGATGGCAAGGCCGACAAGAGCACGGTCTTCGCGGAGGGGTTGTTGATCCCCACCCTCGTGTTGCCAGGCGACGGGGGCGTCTACGTCGGCAACTCGACCGAGATGATCCACCTGAAGGACACGGACGGGGATGGCAAGGCCGACGAGAAACGCATCGTGATGTCCGGCTTTGGGACCGAAGACACGCATCACATCCTGCACACGCCGCGGTGGGGGCAGGACGGGTTGATGTACTTCAACCAGTCGATCTACATCCACAGCCACGTCGAGACTCCGTGGGGTGTGTCCCGCTTGATGGCGGGCGGCACCTGGCAGTTCGAGCCACGCACCGGGAAAATGCGCGTCGTGAGCAGAGGGCTGGTCAACTCCTGGGGTCAGCAGATGGATGACTGGGGTCAGTCGTTTGCCACGGATGGTGCGGGTGGCGCGGGCATCAACTACGTCTTCCCGGGAGTCGCCGCGGTCACCGCATACGGGACCAGGCATCTGCTCAAGGGAATGAACCCCGGCCAGCCGAAGCTGTGCGGGCTGGAGATCCTGTCCGGAACGCATCTACCGGAGAGGTACAGAGGCCTTCTGGCGGCGAACGATTTCCGCGGCCACCGCACGACCAGCTTTCGGCTCAGCAAGAATGGCTCTGGCTACGCGTCGAAGCCCGATGTGGATCTGATCTCCATTGCGCATCGCGGCTACGACCCCAAGGGAAAGCGCGGTGCTTTCCGACCGGTGGACGTCAAGATGGGGCCGGACGGCGCGATCTACGTTGCCGACTGGTCGAACATCATCATCCAGCACGGTGAGGTGGACTTCCGCGATGACCGCCGTGATCACGAGAACGGTCGCATCTGGCGGATCAGCGCGAAGGGCAAGCCGGCGTTGAAGGCGCCGCCGATCGCGGGAGCACCCGTGGCGCAGTTGATCCAGAATCTCGATTCGCCCGAACGCTGGGTCGTGAGCATGAGCAAGCGCGAGCTGATCGAGCGCGGCCCCGACGTCTTGCCCGCGGTGCGTGCGTGGGAGAGTCGACTCCGCGGCGCGCATGCCGAGCGACTCCGCTTGCACGCCTTGTGGCTGCATGTCGGCCTGGATTATGTCGACATGCACATCCTGAAGCGCTGTCTCGCCTCTCGGGATGGCCGCGTGCGGGCCGCAGCGATCCGCGCAGTTCGGCACTCGCTCGATCGGATTCCGGGAGCGTTCGAGCTGCTCGTCGCGGCGATCGCCGACGGGCATCCCCGCGTGCGACTGGAGGCCTTGCACGCCTTGCGCGACGTCGCCACCACCCGCGCCGCCGAGCTGGCGGTCCAAGTGCTCGACCAGGAA
>CAYYAQ010000079.1:0-23677 GCA_964469555.1 uncultured candidatus Brocadiaceae bacterium
CGTGCTATGCTGATCTCGCAGATTCGAGGATAGACGTTCCAGCGACGTGATCCGCACAAGTTCGGGCTCTCGGGTCCGATTACCCATTTCCTTGAATTCTCAGACGAGTTAATGGGAGATTGCGCCCACTCGCGTTTGAATCACAAGCCCCAGGAGCCCATGTCAGGTAGAGAAACAGGAATTGCAATCGTCGGACTCATTGCCGGCACCGTGATCGGTGCCTTCACGTGGTCCTCGATCGGACCGAAGGACACGATGATCGACAACTCCGAGGAGAACGCCAACCCGGCTGGAGCAGCATCGAGTGTAGATCTCCAAGCCGAGAACGACCGGCTCAAAGCCGAGATGGCGAGCATGAGGGACGAGGCGAACCGGAAGAACCTCGCTGAAGCGGAGAAAGCGCCCACCCCCAAAGAGAAAGAGGCCGTCGCGAAGGAGGCCGCCGCGTTGATCGGCGTGACGTTCAAGGACGAGAAATTCCAGGACGCACTCGCCTCGATCGACTGGGATACGGTCGGCAGCAGCATGAAGGACATGATCCCGCTGATGGCGAGACTCGCCGAAGCAATCGAGAACGGCGAAGACCCGGACCTCGCGATGGTCGGCGAAATCCAGCAGCTCAACGGTGAGTTGATGAAAGCCGCCCAGAAGATCATGGAAGGCAACATCCCGGGCACCGGGGTCAACGGCTCGTTCACGCACCCCGTGGTTGTTGCGAATCAGATCGGCGCTGCCCTGAAAGCCGCGGGCGTCGAACTCTCCGCGGAGCAGAAGGCAAGTCTCGAGCGCGCCATGAGGTTCTATTCGGCGAAGGACGAGAGCCTGCGACTTGCCGAAGACAGCAAGGACTTCAAACTGGAAGTCCTGAACGAGGAGGCCGAGTTCAAGGCCGCGTTCTACGATGAAGCTCGTGGGATGCTGACGAAGGAACAGCGCAGCGCTCTGTTCAGTGACAGGAGCTCCGGCCGCATGGGCTTTGACCTCTTCGACAGTTCGTTGATGCTGGGGGGGTATGCCCTGCCTCTGCAGGTCAAGGACGCGACGGAACTCGCTTCGAAACTCTCCGGCCGGTTCGCGAAAACCAAGATCGACGAAGCCGGTCGGAAGAAGCTCAACGCCATCATCACGAAGTGGTCGAACGAGTTGCCCGCAGACTTCTGGTCCACCAAGGGCAACGCCCTCGACAGGAGTGGCGCGATGTCCAGCAGCGCCATCCGTGCCGCGCTCAAGCGCCAGACCGCTCTCTACCGCGAGATCTTCGCGAACGTCAACCTGAGCGCCGAGGAACGCTCCGAACTCCAAAAGTCCCTCCGCATCATGGTTCCGATCCCCCGCTAGAAGCGGCGCAGCCTATCATCGGCGCCCATGCGCGGCTTTCTCCTCGTCGCTCTCACCGCCCTCACCGCAACGGTCGCGGCACAGGAGCGGGCGATTCCGAAGTTCTTGCATCCGTGCAAGGGCGGCGCTCTGGCAAAGGGTGTGCTGTGCGGCAGCTACGAGGTGTTCGAAGATCGCGTCGCCAAGAAGGGGCGGAAGATCGGGCTGAACATCATCGTGTTGCAGGCGACCGGCGAGCGTGAGCCGGACCCGGTGTTCTTCATTGCCGGCGGCCCGGGTCAGGCGGCCACGACGATAGCCAGGAACCCCGCGCGCTTCTGGATGCGGCGGAACCGCGACATCGTTCTGGTCGACCAACGGGGCACCGGCCGTTCGAACCCACTCCACGTTCGCCTACCCGGCAGCGCGGATGACCCGCAGGGCTACATGCGGAACATGTTCGACGTCGAGGTGTTCGCCAAGGCACGGAAGGAGCTCGAGAAGCGCGCCGACCTCACCAAGTACACCACCCCGATCGCCGCCGACGATCTCAACGAAATCCGGCAGGCCCTCGGCTACGACAAGATCAACCTCGTCGGCGCGTCCTACGGTACCCGCGCGTCCCTCGTCTACATTCGCCGCCATCCGAAGACGGTGCGCTCGGCGATCCTCACCGGGCTCGCGCCGATCGCATTCAAGAACCCGCTTTTCCATGCGAAGGCCGCCCAGGTCGGATTCGAGGTGCTCGTCGCCGAGTGCAAGGCGAACCCGAACTACAAGGTGTATCACAACCTCGACGTGGAGCTGAAGACCGTGCTCGAGCGGCTCGAGAAGGCACCGGCGAAGGTCCCGATCAAACATCCGCGAACCGGGAAAGACGTCACCGTCATCCTGACCCGCGACCGGTTCGCCGAGGCGGTCCGGGTTCTCATGTACTACATGGGCGGTAACCGCACCGTCCCGCTGGTCATCCACCGCGCGTTCCTCGGCGACTTCACGACTTTCGCGGAGGACTGCATCTGCCGCAACGGCGGCCTCCGCAGCGCGCTCGCGTTCGGCATGCTGATGTCGGTCGTCGGCAGCGAAGACATCCCTCGCATCCGCGAAGAAGAGATCAAACGGGAGACCGCCGGCACCTTTCTCGGACCGGCACGCGTCCGCCAACAGATGGCCGTCGCGAAGGTATGGCCCAAGGGCGACGTGCCAGATAACTACGGCGACCCGGTCAGCGGCGACATGCCGATTCTGTTCATCTCCGGCACGCACGACCCGGTCACGCCCCCGAGCTGGGGAACCGAGGCCGCCCGCCATTTCCCCAACAGCCTGCACATCATCGTTCCCGCGGCCCACGGTACCAGCGCACGTCGCATCGAACAGCTCAAGCGCGAATTCCTCGCCGCGGGCTCGGCAAAAGGACTCGACACGTCCTTCGTCAAGGAGCTGAAGCTGCCGCCGCTCCAGCTCCCGAAGAAGCGCGTCGTCCGATGAACGTCTAATCCGTCACGCCAATCCTCAACGTCGCCGACGTCGGGGATAGACGTCCCAAGCTGCAATTCCGGCGTCTCCCCCAGCAAGACCCCCGACATCGCCGCCAGTCACGGCCCTTCGATGATGCGCGACCCGGCATGGAATCGCCTCGTTTGCGGCGTCCTCTCCTGATCGGTACGCACCCCGCCTTCCCTTCCGAAGGTCCCGTTGTCTTGGACGATCGAGGCGCCCGGCGAGGGAGCGTTCATGGGGTGGAGGGTTGGATCATCCAACCCTCGCATCGGGGAGCGCAACTAGCACTCCATCCCGATTCCCACACAATGAGGAACAGATCAGGGACTCACTCGGGTCCCCCATGGCACTTGGCATCGGATCCCCTACGAGGCAAAATGAAGCAGATCGTACAGCACCTTCCCGAGCAGGACCGGCTTCTCGTTCTTCAGCAGACCGGGTTGCTTGATAGCTCCGACGAGGCCGTCTTCGACGATCAGATCAAGTTCCTGGCAGGGGTCCTCGACCGACCGATTGCGGCCCTCTCCCTCGTCGATCGAGATCGCCTGTTCCTGAAGTCCAGGACCGGTTTGGAGCAGCGTGAGCTGGACCGGGACGGCTCCTTCTGTGCAAAGGTCGTGCGTAGCCGTGAGGCGGTCGTCGTCACCGACGCGATCGAGGATGACGAGTTCTGCCGCTCCAGTCTGGTGCAGCATGCGGGCATCCGCTTCTACGCAGGGATGCCCATCCAGGTCTTCCCTGGCTGCTGCATCGGCTCGCTGTGCGTGCTCGACTCGGAGCCTGGAGAGCCGACCGAGCAGATGCTCGAGACCCTCAGTACGCTCGCCGCGCAGGTCGGCCACCTGATCGCCCTGCGCCGGGAGCTGATGCTGAAGGGGCGCATCCAGACCAACTCCGTGATGGCCGCTGGGGCCTTGCACGAGATCAAGAACCAGCTGACGCCGGCCGTGGCCTACCTCGACTTGCTGGTCGAAGGGAGCGATTCGTCGACCGTCGAAGAGGCCCGCCGGGAGTGGCTGATGAAGGCCTTCGGCTCGGTCAACGAGGCGGTCGGGATGCTGCAGAGCCTGCGCTTCGACAGGGGAGCCCCGTTGCCCAGCAAGGAGGAACAGGTGCCGATCCTCGGGGACGTGATCGATCGGGTCCTGGGGCAAGTCAGCTCCCTGGCCGCGAAGGCGGAGGTCTCGGTCGTCCGTCCCTGCTGCGACGGCAACCAGGCGCCGATCGGCTGCCGGGTCGAGGAGCTCCGGCAGGTCGTCTCGAACCTGGTGCTCAATGCCATTGACGCCCTGCCGCAGGGTGGTGAACTGAGGGTCTCCACGCGTCTGGACGCGGATGGGGTCTGCCTGGAGGTCGCGGACAACGGCGAGGGCATGACCGCCGGCGAGATGAGCCAGTGCTTCGATCCTCTCTTCAGCACCAAGCACGTGAACACGGACATGCTCGGAGGTGGTGGGATCGGCCTGACCATCGTCAAGCAGATCGTCTGCGATCTGGGAGGCAGCATCGGCGTGCAGTCGGAGGTCGGACAAGGAACGACCATGAAGGTCCGGCTCCCCGCGTCGGCAGCCACGACCACGCTGCGTCGCAAGTCCTCGGACAAGCTGCGGGTGACGGTGGTCGACGATCAGCGCACCGTCCTGAAGAGCGTGGAGGAACTCCTCGAGTCGATGGGGCACAAGGCCGTCCTCTACGAGAATCCGGAGGTCGCGCTGCAGGACTTCAGGGAGGCCCCCGAGGACGTCGACCTGGCGATCATCGACGTGGGGATGGGTCCCATCAATGGCTTGCAACTGGTGAAGAAGCTGCGCGGCCTGCGCGAGGACCTGCCCGTGATCCTCGCATCGGGTGATCGGCTGGTCGCCTCCGATCTGCCCAGCGGATCCTGCTACATCGAGAAGCCCTTCCGGCTGAAGGAGTTGAGGGCGACCGTGAAGTCCCTCGTCACCAACACAGTCTAAGTACATGGAGAACCTGTTCCCTTCCAGCCGCGTCCCTCGCGGGGCGCGGGCCTGGCAGTGGAGCGGGTGTTCAAGAGGAAGCGTTCTTTGAGAGAAGACGTGATTTTGGAGGTGACGCGCCCCTGGGGAGGGGCGCGTTCTGGGATGGGGGGCGCGCCCCTGAATGCGGACGCGTCCCCCGGCCCTTTTGTGCGCGGTCAGGCTCATCACCTTCGAACGCCTATCCGTCATCGAAGGGCAGGTCCGTCAGGCCTGATGTGTCGACAGACACCGCTGCGTTACACACCGTGGCCGCGCCAGGTTGGTCTCATCATGATCAAGGGCATCCCCCGTTTCCTTCGTACTCGTCGGTGCGATGACCGGCATCGCGCACGCTTCGTGATCGACCGACCGACCGCGTCCGGCGCAGCGCGAAGCGGCGAGTCGTGCGATCGTCGCCGTGGAGTGCGATGCGCGGTTCAGGATTGCCGCTCTGGGTCCGGAGGCTCCTGATGTCTCGTCTTGGTCGTCGCCCGAGTCTTCCCGGAACCTCTCGATTTGCCGCGAGTGTGCATGACGAAGGCCACCAGCTCGGCGATGCTGTCCAGGCCGAGCTTGCGCATGGCCTTGTTCTTACGTGCGTCGATGGCCTGCGGGCTCACCGATAGCTTGAAGGCGATCTGCTTGTTCGTTAAGCCCTTCAGGATCAACTCCACCACCTCGTGCTCCCGAGGCGTCAAGCGATCCAGGATCCGGTCGCGCTCTTGCTGCTGGTGGCGCTTCTCGTGCTGCTCGGCGTCGAGCTTCAGGGCCTTTTGCACGCGGTCGAGCAAGTCCTGGGCGCGCATGGGCTTCTCGATGAACTCGACCGCTCCCTTCTGGAGGGCCTCCACCGCCACCGACACCTCACCGAAGCCCGTCATGAACAGAACGGGGATCTCGGCGCCCATGTTCATGAGGTTCTCATGAAGCACGCGCCCACCCATCCCCGGCATGCGCATGTCGAGCAGCACGCAGCCCCGGGCGTTCGGATCGAAGTTCTCCAGGAACTCCTCGGCCGTCGAGAACTCCGCGTAGGGGATGCCGACCTGATCGAGGAGTCGGCAGATCCAGTGTCGGACCTGCTCGTCGTCGTCGACGATGAACACTCTCAGGTTTTCGTCGGTGTTCGCTTGCATCATCGCCTCGATGAAGTCTCGGTGCTCCGATCGAGGACCGGAATGTAGCTGAATCCACTTTACATGATAGCACGGCCCTGGGCGTGACACCGCACCAAGGGCCCGGGGACGTACCCCGCGCGGGCTCGGGGGGGGAGTCCGGTGGGTGCGCCGACTCGATAACGGTGGCCGGCGGGGGCGGGTTGGAAAAACCAACTCCGAGTTGAGGACTCTCTATCTGGCGAGGCCCCGCAGGTTCCGCCAATGTATCCGACACCCGCAGGATGTGTGCTCACCTCATCCACAACTGCCCAATGAAGAAATCAAATCCAGCCCGGAAAGCCCATCTGCCTGCCGTAGCTCAAATCAGCCTCGATCTGTCAAGTGACGCCGGATCACCGGCGGGGCGGTCCCCTGGGGACCGGCGTCGCTCGCCCTCTTGCCCCCTGAAACACCATGAAATGGACGCTTTCATCATCGCATTCTCCGTTACCAAGGTGACCGTCGCCGGTAGGAGTACATGCTCGGTCGCCGCGATCCTTCTGGCGTCGGGCTGTCTCGCGAGCGCGCGAGGAGAGATCGAGGCGGGCAGGTTTGAAATTCTGAGCAAGCCCTACACTTTTGAACAACTCGGACGGCGACTCCAAGCGTTGCCGTACTGGAGAAGGTGATCGTGATGGAAGAGACGAACAAGGAACTCTCGAGCAAGGGGATTGAATTGGGGAGACAGCCCTATCGCATGCTGGTCGTGGACGACGACATGCAGATCTGTCAATTCGTGTCGCGAGTCGCGAAGGACTTGGGCATCGAGGCGACGCTGATCATCGATTCACGAGACGTCGTCGAAGCCGATTCCCGGTTGCGCTCCGACTTGATCATGCTCGACCTGGGCATGCCCGGTCTGGATGGGATCGAGGTCTTGCGCAACTTGGCCGATGCCCGCTGCAAGGCAGCGATCTGTCTGTTCTCCGGCGCGTGCCCGGAGGTGATGGAGGGCGCCGTGGAGATCGGTCGGGAGCTGGGCTTGCAGATGGCGAGCCCGCTCCCCAAGCCCCTGAACGTCGGCAAGATCACCGCCGTCCTCCGAGAGCACAAGGGGGATTACGAGGACGCGGGACCCACCGCTAGCGATCTCAAAGAAGCGATTCGGATGGGCCGAATCCGTCCCCACTATCAGCCGAAGATCGAACTCTCGTCCGGCCGCATGATCGGCGTCGAGGTCCTCGCTCGCTGGGAGGACGAGAAGACGGAGTTCATTCCCCCGAGCATCTTCATCGGCCTGGCCGAGGAGTCGGGCCTGATCGGTGCGTTGACGGCCTGCATCGCGAAGCGTGCGTTCGAGGATCTCTCCGGTCTGGAAGGAGGCGACGGCCAGGAGCTCGGCCTCGCGCTCAACCTGTCCCCTCTCCTCCTGACGGACGTCCGGTACCCCGATCGCGTGCGCGACTGGGCTCGCGCCGAGGGAATCTCGCCCGGACGCGTGACCCTCGAGATCACGGAGAGCGAGGCCATGAAGGACCGGAGTCGATGCCTGGACACGCTGGTCCGGTTCCGTCTCATGGGCTTCCACCTGTCGGTGGACGACTTCGGGACAGGGTTCTCTTCGCTGTCTCACCTCTACTCCCTCCCCTTCGAGGAGATCAAGATCGACAGGACCTTCGTCGCCGACCTGGGTCGCAAGGCCGGCGCCGAGACCATCGTCAAGGCGATCATCGACCTGGGCAAGGGACTGGGACTGTCCGTCGTGGCGGAGGGGGTCGAGGACGTTCAGACGGCGAGGTTGCTCGTGCGGCTCGGTTGTGATGTGGCACAGGGCTACTACTTCTGTCGTCCTCAGGAACTCGACGGACTCCGTTCCCTCATCAGGAAGAACGAAATCACGCCCTCCTTCGCCTCGGCTGTAGTGGCGAGGGCTCCTTCATCGCCGAGTTCACGCCCGCGGTCGTCACGCCGTTCGGGGGTGTGACGCGACGCCAAATGTTCGGGATCGACGTGTTGGTGTGCGGGGCGACGGAAGGTGATGACGTTCTTGACGGATCCGCGAGCCGTGCGCGGGATCCTCGAGCACTTGGGCTTGCCGACGGAGTAGCCGGCGGTCGCGCCGGCGCGGTCACCGCCTCGGCGGGAGTTGTCGTATCGATGAGCCGGGTTGCGGTCGGGTGAACGTTTCCGACGGGGTGCGTCGTGTCGACGCTGAGGGCGGTGGGGGTTGAACGGGTAGGATGTCAGTATTGTGCGAGCTACGGAGGGACGTTAGAAGGTGAGGGGGGCGAGGTTCGGTTCCGGGCCTAGTCGACGGAGTCGCAGCCTGTATCGGTTATCCTCTTGTAGTGTGCCCATTTTGTTGCCGGGCATGATGCCTCTGCCATGGACCCCAGCCCGACCCCAGAATCCGAACTCCAGCACCTCCTGGAGAGCGTCGATGACCGTGGTGAGGCTTTGAGGGTGCTCTCGGCGTTCGCGATCTCGATGCTGCGGCAGAACACTCTCGAGGAGGTCCTCTGGGACATTGTAGAGAACGTCGGGCGCTTGCTCGGCTTCGAGGACTGCATCCTCTACCTCCGAGAGCCCCACGGCCTCGTGCAGCGCGCGGCCTACGGTGTGAAGGACGCCGGTCGGCACGAGATCCTCACGCCGATCGTCCTCGCCGTGGGCGATGGCATCGTCGGAACCGTCGCAGCTTCCGGCGAGATCAGCTACGTGCGCGATGTGGCAGCAGATCCGAAGTACATCCCCGACCAGTTTTCGGGAAGAAGTGAGCTTGCCGTGCCCATCTGCTACGAGGGAAGCGTGATCGGCGTGCTCGATAGCGAGTGTTCGCGAGTCGGCGGATTCAGCGACACGGATCGGGCACTGTTCGCGGCCGTCGCCGCCATCGCTGCGCCTCGCATCGTCGCGGGCCTCTCGCATCGCGAACGCCTGCTTGCGGAGAGGGCTCTCGCCGAGGAGCACAATCGTCAGAGCGAGGAGCGGCACCGGGCGCAGAGCATCGAGTCTCTCGGCGTCCTGGCTGGGGGCATCGCCCATGACTTCAACAACTTGCTCACCGCCATCATGGGGAACCTGAGCCTCGCGCGCTCTCGCTCCATCGATCAGGAGAGCGACGAGATGCTCGATGAAGCCGAGCGCGCCTGTGAGCGTGCGCGTAGCCTCACGAAGCAGCTCCTGACCTTCTCGAGCGGCGGCATACCAGTCCGCAAGACTGGTAACATGGGCGAGCTATTGCTGGACTCTGTGAACTTAGCCCTGCGCGGCTCGGGCGTCACCGCCGAATTCGAAGTGGCCGCTGACCTGCCGAGAGTCTCGATGGACTCGGGGCAGATGGCGCAGGTGTTCCACAACCTGATCATCAATGCTGTGCAGGCAATGCCCGATACGGGCCAGATTCGCATCTCGGCGAGAACCGATCCCGGCGCCGTAGCCATGGGCGTAGAGATCCGTATCCACGATGCCGGTCCTGGCATTCCCTCCTCCATCCGAGGTCGCGTGTTCGAGCCCTACTTCACGACGAAGCGATCTGGATCCGGGCTGGGCCTGGCCACATCGCTCTCGATCATTCGCTCGCATGGCGGAATCCTCGAACTGGATCCGCTGGTGGAGAATGGCTGCTGCTTTGTGCTCCGCATCCCGGCAGTGCCAGCGCCTGGAGCAGAGAGCGCTCAGGGGCTCCCCAGGCGCGAGGTTTGCGCCAGGGTGCTGGTGCTCGATGATGAGCCTGCGGTCGGCGCCGTCATCTGCCGCATGCTCGAGACGCTGGGGCACACGGTGGAACTCGTCGAGGATGGTGCGGCCTGCATCACGAGCTACGTCGATGCTCGAAATGAGACTCGCCCTTTCGACCTCATCATCATGGACCTCACCATCCCCGGCAAGATGGGTGGTCGCGAGGCGATCCGTCGACTGCTCGCTCTCGATGATCACGTCCAGGCCATCGCGGCCAGCGGCTACTCGGAGGACCCGGTGCTGGCGGATCCGCAGCGATTCGGATTCGTTGGCCGACTGCAGAAGCCGTTTCAGTTGCGGGAACTCGACGAGCAGATTCGCTTGGCCCTCGGTTCCTGACACGCGACTGAGGACGCGAGTGCGTGAGCCATCTGACTGCGCACGCGGCGACGTGACTCCTCGTGCGCGGGTTCCTTGAGCACTTGGGCTTGCCAACGGAGTTGCCGTATCGATGAGCCGGGTTGCGGTCGGGTGAAGGTTCCCGAGGGGGTGCGTCGTGTCGATGCTGAGCGCGGTGGGGGGGTGAACGGGTATGTCCGTGTTGTGCGATCTACGGAAGGACGTTCAAAGGTGAGGGGGCGAGGTTCGGTGCCGGGCCTGGTCGACGGAATTGCAGCCTGTATCGCTTATCCTCCAACGGGAAGAGAGAGGACGAACCCGGCGATGTGCCACCGCAGCGTGGTGCGGGAGGGCTCCCGTTTCACTTGTCCTTGTCTTTCTCCTTGGCCATTTCGATGTGCTCGTTGAGGGCTTCCAGCATGCCCTCATCGAACTCGAGGTCGAACGCTTGCACACCCTTCGCGTTCTTCTTGACCTCGACGTCGAAGGTCAAGTTGGCCTGGAGGTTGCGGGAGCGATTCGAGCTCTCGGCGAGTTGCGGGTGGAGAGTCACTCGGTACTTGCCCGACCAGGCGAAAGCCATCTCGAACTCGCCACTCTCATCCACGTACACAGAACTCCGATCCATGCCGGGGTACATGCCCCACGCGGTTCGGTCCGCGCCCATCACTGTGGCGGATGCAGTGAGCCGAAGATCATCCGGCAGCTTCGGCATCTTCTTGACCTTGAACTTTCCCCGCCATCCCGGCTTCAGCGTGACGGTCAGATCCTCTTTCTGGTTCTCGAAAGTCTGAACCTGAAACAGTCCATTGCGAGCGATGATCGACAAGTTCGTGCCCTCGAGTGGAACACACAGGTCGAGGACACCGCGCACGTTGGTCCACCTTCCGCTCCAGGTCTGCGCGCGCCCGCCATTGAGTTTGATCTGCCACACCGTCGTTCGAGGGGCGGGTGTCTTGTCCGGTTGCAAGACAGTGATCTTGATCATCCGACAGTACTTGGAGAGGTCGATCCCCTGCAGCCGCGGATCCTTGCACGCCTTCCCTTCCTCCACCTTGATGTTCTTCACGGTCAGGAAGGGTGTCTGCCCGCTGGGCACCTTGAACGCGAGGTTGTATTCCCCAGGAGGACACTGCCTCAACTCGAACATGCCGCCGTCCTTGGATTGCACCCAGAGGTTGTTGACGCGGGTGCCGTGCTTGTCCTGGATCTCGATCTGTCCTGGGTAGCGCGAGTTCTCGGGCAAGCCCTTGAACGACCCACTCAACTTCGACGTCATCCCCACCACGACCTTGTGGTTTTTCTCGCCGAGATCCGCGTCCTTGCCGGAGATGATGTAGTAGCCATCGGAGCTGCTGAACTGACTGCCGAGGCTGAGAGTGACATTGATCGGATCGGCATCGAACTCACGGAATTCGAATCTCCCGTCCTTGTCGGTCACCATGCGATGGGAGTGGAACTTGGAGTCTCCTGAACTGCTGGACGATCCGCGACCCAGCACGCGATAGCTGTTTGGAACGGACACGGAGACACCCTTCACGGGTTTGCCGGTCTTGTCCACAACTTGTCCCGCGACCAACAGCTTCTCATCGACGAGCTTCAGGTCGCCCAGGTTCGGCTTCTTCGCGATTTTCTCGAGGGAGACCTGCGCAGCTCCGCGATAGACGAGCTTACGGCCCTTCGCGCGACGCGTAATGGTCAGGTATCCGTCCTCGTTGCCCACGAACTCCTCCATGACCGTGAGCGTGCAGACACCGTTCTTGCCGGTCTGCTCTGCACGGGCGCGGAAGTTGTTTGGTATCGCGAAGATCACGCCGATCGTCTCGTTGGCGACGGGCTGTTCGTTCTGGTCCACAAGCCGGAAGGTGACGGTCGTCGGAGCCGTCACGCCGGAGAGCGTGACCACGCGCATGTCCATCGGGTGACGCGGACCGTCACCCCGAACCCGCTGCGGTCGACTCATTCCCTTGAGACTGCAGTGCACCTCGAACTTCAGCCCGACTTCCACGATGGGGAAGGTCACGTAGTCGCCCTTCTTGACGGTGATAGTGAAGCTGTGGCGCTGGTCATCGAAGGACCTCGTCTGCAGGGTCACCGACTGGACATCCATCACCGGTCGCTTCTTGTCGTCCACGACGTATACGCGCACCATCCCGAACGGCGGCAACTTGAACCGGATCGGGTTCTCGGGATCGTTGGCGAACGTCTTCGGGTCCAGCTTCACCGCGAGCCGTTTTTTCGTCGGGATGTATACCTCGACGTACGGGCTCATGTTTCCGCCGTGGTTATCGTCCAGGGGATCCAGCCGAACATGACCACCAGCGCCCGTCTTCTTGTTCCTGCCCCACGATGACGAGCCATACTCGCTGCGCCAGATAACTCGCACCGGGACGCCAGAGACCGGTCGGCCACGGTCGTTGACAACGATCACGTCGATGCCCGGCTTCGGCTTGAGGGTCATCCGAATCTGCCGTGGCTCTCGCCCGGAGCGCAGGAACACGTTCGTCGCGGCGACCGTCTTCCCGCGTATCGCAACCACGATCCCACGCGAGACCCTTGCGAATTTGGTCTCACCGTTCTCGTCGGTAACGTATCGCTTGCCGTGGAGAGCGACGAGTGCGAGCTGTCCCGCTTCCGCGTCCCCGTGGTATTTGAGGCTCGCGGCTGTACTGATCGCGCGACGCCGGGTCCTGCCAACCGCCCTCGTGTCCACGACGACAATGGACGCGCCGGCAAGTGGTTTGCCCTTTCCGTCGAGGACGAGGACCGGGTGGCCATCCGCCACCGCGGCATTCAACTCGAGTTTGGCCACCGCGGCGTAGGGATCCCGGGGAACCTGGACCTTGTCCTGCGCGCGAGCCAGCGAAGGAAAGGCGGTCGCACCGAGGATCAGTGCAGTCAGGACAGAGGCGGAGCCGGGGCGTGATTTTCGTTTCATGGGGAGATGAGAGGTTAGAGGGTGGCGAAGATCACCGCTAGCGGCGCGCCACCAGAGTTCGCTTCCCGCGCGGTACGCACCTATCCGACTCCCACTGGTCTATTTAGTACTGAAATCAAACAGGAGGCGCGGCAGGAATCGATTCATCGCAAACGACTCTTCGCCGTCGCCCTGCCGCGGCATCAGGCCATCCACGAAGCCCCGGCGCTGGAACGGAGCGAGCAGCTCCGGGCGGTTGCTGATGATGTGAATCGGGACGTCGCAAGACCCGGTTCGGTTCCGGGCCTGGTCGACGGATTTGTAGCCTGTATCGCTTGTCCTCCGGAGACGTGGGACGCAAACGGCGCTCAGCACACTCCGCGCAACCCATGCATCGATGCGGTCACAAGATGGACGGCGAATGGGAGCCGTGTCGGGTCTTACTGCGGATCGTCTCCGTGATTTGCGTTTTCCTGGCGGTGACCACGATTAGCTATATTTGGCGCACGCCTACCGCTACCGTATAGGGTGCAGGGTCGAATCCTCTGCCCACACCTCACTCCACACCTCAACCCCACCAAGGGAAACCATGAATAAGATCCTATTCAGCGTATCAATGGGCCTGCTCGCAGGTGTCTGCGTAGCACAAATCCCGATGTCCAAGTTCGTCAGCACGTTCTCGAGTGCGACGCGCGTCCGCGGCTTCTACTTCCAGTGTCCCAACGCCTTCATCGTCACGCACCTGCAGGTGCCGGACGAAAGCAGCCAAGGCACCTACCAGGTCGCCCTCTACAAGATGACCGCCGCACCGCCCGCGTATTCGGGGAGCCGAGCCGAAACAGCTGTCGCGTTCGCCACTGGCG
Organism: uncultured candidatus Brocadiaceae bacterium; assembly: GCA_964469555.1. GTDB lineage: Bacteria > Planctomycetota > UBA1135 > UBA1135 > UBA2386 > CAYYAQ01. Next base: position 13,757 of record CAYYAQ010000079.1, read on the forward strand.
TCAAGAGCGGCGACAAGTACGCACTGAAGGTCCCAGTCTTGTACACGAAGGGCGAATGGTTCGGAGTCCTCGGATCATGTGGAGCCGCGTCGGCCAATTCCTACGGCGGAGCGAACGTTCCCAGCACTGTCCTCGGCGCCGCCGTCACACTCGAACGTTTCTTGACCCAGACACCTCTCGGAACCACCGGCAACGTCGCCGTATCCACCGAAAACGCGGGCCCGATCGCCCGTGTGCGGGTGTACATCGGAGGCGGAGGTTCCAGTGGCACCACTGGCTGTGCAGCCTCCAACGGGACGCCAAGACTGATGCTCTGCGACACCAACCCGGCGCTCATTGGCAAGAGCCTCGGACTCAACATGAACTCCGGCGGGGCAACGAACTCCGGTGGGGTTCTCGCCGTAGGCGGGGGGAAGGTGAACATTGTCGTCGGGGGCTTTGGCCGGCTGTGCGTCAATCCCATTCTCTTATTCCTCCCCTATGGAGCAGGAGCCATCGCTGCCGGACCTGCGGGGACGGACCAGCTGTATCCAATCCCGAACGACAACTCGCTGATCGGGGTAAGCCTGCCTTTCCAGGGAGCCCTCAGGACCACGACGGGCGGCATCCCGCTCACGAATGGTTTCGAGATCACCGTCGGCAAGTAGCACCGAAAGAATCGAAGCAACGCGGATCCTCGATCCGCCTTGTCCGAAACGCAACGGCGGCGGGTCACCATGACCCGCCGCCGTTGTTCTTGGAGCTGACACCGCGCCGTCGGAACGACTGCGACATTGGGGTTCGACGTGCTATCTTTGATTCGCACGCTGTCCTGCCAACGCCATCATCTGGCGCCGTCTCCCGGATCGGCGCACTCCCGTGACCTCATCCTCTCAACCGGTCGAGCACACTCATCGTGCCGAACCGAATCGGCGGTCCGGGTGGTTCGTGAACGCTTGGTTCGACAGCATCTTCATCGTCGGCACTCCGCTGTTGGGGTGGCCACTGATAATGCTGGCGCAAGAGGCGTCGTCTGCGGAGTTGCTGACCAGACTCATCCTGCTCACGGCGACTGGGCACTACTTCGCGACATTCGCTCGCGCCTACGGTGACAAGCAACTGCGCGCTCGGTTTCGTGCTCGGCTTACCATCCTTCCCGTCGTCCTGCTCTTTACGTGCGTTTGGGCGTTCACGAACGATGCGAGCCATCCCCTCCTGCTCGTGACCGGGATGTGGGCGTTCTGGCACTGGCTCGCCCAGGCCTTTGGATTCGCACGGATCTACGATGCAAAGATCGGATCCTTCAGACCGACCACGGCATTCCTGGACAAGGCACTCGTCGTCAGCTGGTTTCTCGGCGCGATCGTCCTGAATCAGAGCGCGACCGCGAACTTCACCAACCTCTTCATCAACTCCGGCATTGCGCTTCCCGGCGCGACGTTCTTCGCGACACTACGCACTGCCGTGCTCGGTCTCGTCATCACCGTGACCGGGGCGTATGCCGCGAACCTGACCGTATCACTGGCTCGCGGCGAGCGAGTGAGTTGGGTCAAGCAGTTCTGTCACGTCATGACGATCGGCTTCTACTGGTTCGCATTCGGCTTCATGCCGAACTTCTTCGTCTCCTACGTCCTCTACGAGTTATTCCACGACATTCAGTACTTCGCGATCGTCTGGCTGTCCGGGCGATCCCGCGTGCAGCGCGAGGGGACGACTTCGTGGATGCGGAGCATGTTCCAACCAGGACTGTCCCGCGCGTTTCTCTTCGTGGCCGTGATGGTCGCGTTCGGCGCGATCGACGCGGGCTCGCGGGAATGGTTCGGCGACGACCAGATCGGAAACGTGATGAAGGGCGTCGTCATCGCTGCAGCACTGCTGCACTACTACTACGACGGGTTCATCTGGCGCGTGCGAGAGAGCGACACGCGAGCTGACCTGGGGATCGTCGGCGGCGCCGCCGGACGCGTGCGCGGCGGATTGGGCCATGTCGTCGCGTGGGGTTTCTTCTTTGTGCCACTCGTGCTCCTGACGGCGCGCTCTTCGACGGAATTCTCCCCGATGGAACGCGCCAGGATGGGTATCGGTGCGGCGCCCGAGAGTTTCGAGACCAGAGCATGTATGCACACGCCCTGGTCTCGACCGGCGACTTCGAGAACGGACTTGCCGCCTACGCGAAGTCTCTCGAGATCTACCCCGGGTCGGCGCGGACGCAGTTCAACTACGCTGCGGCTCTCGAGTACAGCGGAAGGCTGAAGGACGCGCTGACGCACTACGCATTGGTCCTCGAGTGCCAGGACACGGACCGACTTCACGCACAGGCACACGTGAACATGGGCGTCTGCTTGCTTGTGGAAGGCGAAGACGCGGCCGTCGTGGAACACTTCAGGGCAGGCGTCCAACCTGGATTACCGTCGCCAAGGGATCGGATGATGGCGCTCGTCCAGGCGTTCTCGGAAACGGGCCGAACCGAACGGGCGATCCGGTTGTTGTCCGCTGTAGTGAAGTTCGCGCCAGCGGACGTCGACCTCCGAAGTCTCCTCGCCGATCAACTCATGACAAAGCGACGCTTCGGCGCGGCCGAGGCCGAGTACACAGCCGTCCTCCGCAGCAACGCCAACCACGCTCCCGCGATCATCGGGCTGGCGAAGGTAAGGCTGCAGCAGAATCGTCCCGCTGATGCGAGAGAACTCGTTGAGCGGGCTTTGCGGATCACCCCCACGCTGGAAGAGGCGCTGTCCATCAAGGCGTCGCTCGACAAGCGTCGGTAGGATCCGCCCGTCGCTCGATTCCGTGCTCACACGTCTTGGTGTGCCCCATCCGGCGCAAGGCGACGCGAGGACTGCGATGCGACCACGGTGCTGCACAACCTGCCCGTGTCCTCACTTGGACAGTCTCTTCACAGCCTGCACCACGCGCTGGCGTATCTCAGCGGGAAGCTCGCGAATCTTCAAGACACCGCGGAAGACCTCCAGGGCCCTCTGCTTCTGGCCACTGCGGTCGAGCACGTCGCCGAGGTACAGCTGCGCACGCGCGGCGACTCCCTTCTCGCGCGCCGCGGGCCGCATGTGGTCCAGAGCCCAGCTCAGGCGCTCCGCGATGTAGCGGTTCTCTTCCGGCGAGTCGCCGCGATGGTCGTAGCGGTGCATCGCCTCCCGCAACGTGAGCTCGAGACTGCCGGGGTGGCGCCGGAGACCCTCGGCGATCACCTCGTAGACCTCTTGCGGCGGCATTTGTCCAACACCGAGATCGATGTAGACCATGCGCGCCCCGAAGTGTTCCGGCTTGCGGCGCACGACATCCCGAGCGAACGCGAACGCCTCCGTCGTCTTTCGCTGTCCAGCGAGCGATGTGAGGTAGCCGTCGATCGCTCGATCTTCGACGTTGGACGCCGCGATGTATTTGGTGTCGAGAGCTCGTTTGTAGAACTTCTCGGCCTTCGCGAACTCGCGTCTCCGCGCATGGATGCGCCCGATCGTCGCCCAGGAGTCCGCGAGGTCCGGTGCAAGCGCGACTGCAGCATGGAAGTATTCCAGCGCCTTGTCGGGATCGCTGTTCACAAACAAGTAGCCAACCTTCTCCTGCAGCTCGCCGCTCTCTGGTAGTCGGTGGGCATCGCCGATGAACACCGTTTCCGAGTCACGCCACGCGAGGTTTCGGACTGAGATCACGACGCCGCAGGCGAGGCACCAAACGACCAACGCGAATCCGAACACCGAGCGCGAACTCCCCACGAGATGCCGTGCGAGCAACACACAGAGAACGCTGATCGCCAGACTCGGCATGTAGAAGAGCCGCTCTCCGAAGTTCGTGCCGATGGCAAACAGCACGTTGGAGCCAATGAAGCTGAAGCCCAGGAACATCGCCGCGGAGAGGAACAGCAACGGTTGGCGCCGCGCGCAGACCAACCCGAGGACAAGCCACCCGCCCAGCACGACAACCGAACAGACAAACCCGAGATCCGCGGGACCGTCGATCACCGAAAACGCGCCGGCACCGTAGCTGCAGTAGAGCTGGAACGGCGCGAAACAGAGGTAGAGCCCGTAGCCGAGCAGCCGCAACGAGTTGAGGACACGGGCGCCAGATTCCAGGTGTGCCAGCGGGTTGTGCTCGTAGGCGGTCGTCCCGCCGACGAATCCCTGCAACGCGAAGTGCCGCAGCGCGAAGAAACCGACGAGCCCGACGCCGAGTACCCACGCCATCGTGACCCATCTCCCTCGCCAGTTCGCGTCGACATCAGGCGCTGCGAGTCGATCGCGAGCGAACAAGAAACAGGGCAGGAACGGGGCCCAAGCCAGGCCGCTCTCCTTCGAACAGAAGGCGCAGAAAAACAGCGCCGACGATGCCAGGAACCGACCGCGTACAAATAGCAGTATTGCCCACAAACCGAATCCGAAGCTGAACAGCTCGGCGCGACCGACGATGCTCGCCACGACTTCGCTGTGGATCGCGTTGAAAGCGAAGACTCCGGACCCGACGAGGACCGCCCACAAATCCGCGCCGAGATCCTTGAGCATCCACCAGACCAAGAACACACACGCGGCGTGCAGCAGGATGTTGAGTACGTGGTGCGGAACCGCCTCGAATTCCGTCGGCAACCATCGCGCGACCGCGTGGTATGTCAGCGCGTAGCTCAGAATGGTCACGGGTCGATAGAGCACCGATTCGTTGGCGACGCCCTCCCAGTAGCGCTGCCCGAAGAACCACCACGGTGCGTGCCATTCGGAGATGACTTTGTCCGGCTGCCCCAAGTGATCTACGGACTGCGCGAGACCGGCGTCGTCCATGGGAAAGCGGTTCGCAGCGGACGACGCGTACACGGCGCACGTCAGCAACAGCAAGATCAAGAGCGCGCGCTTTGGAGATGGACTCCACATGGTGGCGGGAGCTTACCGGCGCGATGTGTCCAGCACCTCCATTTGGTGTCGCCCCACCCATCTGGTGTGGTGCGACGGTTGCCAGAGCCATGGTATTACCACGGTTGACCCCGGGAGCGTTCGGGTTGCGGTCAGGTGCGCGAAGGCGGATGAGCCGGAGGTCGACGGCGTATCCGGCCGATTCCGTTTGTCCTAGTCGAGTTCCTCGGCGAGCCGTGCCAGTCCACGGGCGACCAGGCTGCGCACCGACGAAACGGTCCGATCCATGATTTCGGCGACCTCGGTGTATGGAAGCCCCATCATTCGCGACAGGCTTACTGCCTCGCGTTGCTGCTCGGGCAACTTCTCCAGCACATCTTCGATCCGGGCGACCTCCTCGCGGGCGTTGACTACCCGGCTGGGAGTACAGAACGTTGCATAGCAACCCAAGAGACCTTCCATTGCCGTGTCGTCATCATGCCGGGCTAACGGTTGTTCGCGTTGTGGGGAACGCCGTTCCCGGTTTTGGAAGCGATGGCGGTCGACAATCTTGCGACTGGCAGCCAGGAAGAGCCAGGCGCGGAAGGCGTCTTCGCCCCGGTACTCGAATTGGTCGAGGTCTTCGATGATCTCTCGACACACCGACTGCACGAGATCGTCGACCGATTCTCGGCGCTGTACGCCGGGTCCGGCCTTGACCCGCACGAAGGCACGCAGGGCCGATAGGTGACGACCGAACAAGCTGTTGAACGCCGCCGGATCTCCAGTCCGTGCCGCCACAACCGACCCACGAAAATCCCGATCCTTGGGGTTCGTCATCGCGGGTGTGATTCTAGCGGACATGTCCGAAAGGCACCATGATCGCGGTGTTTCTCATGACCTGCCGCGAGATTTTGCCATTCGGAATACCTATGCTGTGTGGTGATCCGGCGTGACACCCCTGGCGATTCGTGAATGGGTGTGCACTGGATCGAGTACCCTTGCCCTCTGGTCACGACAAATCAGAGCGCGCTGTTGGTGGCTACCCCTCGATGACGAGTTCTGATTTCGACAATCCCGATGAGGAACGGCGTGCCGCGATTCGCATGCTGGTCGGCCAGTGCATCGAGTTGACCGAGAGCGGGGAGACGCAGGCGGCCGAACATCTTCTCGCGCAGCATCCGGATCTGGCGGGTGACGTCAGGAGTCGATTGCAGAAACTCGGCGCCGCTGGCTTGTTGGAATCGGGCGATTCGTCACCGCGCATCGAGGGCTACCGCATTCTCGAGCATATCGGCCACGGTGGAATGGGTGAGATCTACCTGGCGGAGCGCCGGAACGACCTCTGCATGCGCCTGGCCGTGAAGGTTATCAAGCAAGGCATGGATACACGGGAGATCCTGGCTCGCTTCGAGGCCGAGAAGCAGGCACTGGCTCGGATGGATCACGCCCATATCGCGCGCATCCACGATGTCGGTTCGACGGCAAGCGGCCAGTCCTACTTCGCGATGGACTACATCCCGGGGCTTCCCATCACCCAGTTCTGTGATGACTTGCAGTTGTCTGTAAACGAGCGCCTGCGTCTGATGCTCGACGTGTGCTCGGCAGTGCAGCACGCCCACCACAAGGGCATCATCCATCGGGATCTCAAGCCGTCCAACCTGCTGGTGACCGAGCAGGACGGCGCCTTCACCGTGAAGGTGATCGATTTTGGGGTGGCCAAGGCGATTCACGGCGCGTTCTCCGATGCCACGGTGCACACGGTGCATGGCATGATCCTGGGGACGCCGGAGTACATGAGTCCTGAGCAGGCCGGGCGGGATGCTCTCGATGTAGATACCCGCACAGATGTCTACTCCCTCGGCGTCATCCTCTACGAGTTGCTGGTCGGAGAACTGCCGATTCAATTTGCGCGGGCAGGGCTTACCGACTACCGGGCGATGATTCGTGACACACCGCTGGAACGACCCAGCACGCGGATCGAGGAACTCCGCCGGCAAGGCAGCGCAGACGGACGAGACCGTGGCATGGAATCGCGAGCTCTTCACCGTTCGTTACGCGGCGAACTCGACTGGGTGGTGCTCAAGGCATTGGCCAAGGAGCGGCGCCAACGCTACGCGACCCCCGCCGAGCTGGCGGCGGAGATTCGGCGCTACCTCGATGGTGAGCCAGTAGAAGCTCGACCGCCGAGTCGTATCTACCGGGGAAGGTTGTTTGTTCGCCGTCACCGTATGGCGGTGGGTGCGGCGGCGGTTGCACTCCTCATGCTCGTCAGCGGCCTGGCATCCAGCCTGATGTTCTACAGTAGAGCCAAAACGAACAACGCGGCGCTCGAGAAGCGGACCTCCGAGCTTGCTTTGGCCAACTCCTCGTTGAAGGCAAGCACCGACGAGTTGGAGAAGGCCAATGCCGATCTGGTAAATCAAACTGCGGAAGCAAAACGTCAGCGAGACGATGCTGAAAAGGCCTGGGGGGTCGCGACCAATTCGATTGCGGCTTTGGAGCAGACGGTCGAGTTTCAGTTCAAGATGATGCAGGACTTGGATCCGAGCTCTGCGGGCGTCACCTTGATCCGCAAGCTTCGTGAATCCCTGGCCTCGCGTCCCGACAAGGACGGTAGTCGCGAGAGGCGTCAAGCTGACTTCGACAAGGCGATCGACGGCGTCAACCCAACGGATGCAGCGCGTCATTTTCTGGACGCGGAGTTCCTTGCACACGCACTCGACGAAGCGTCGAAATGCAAGGACACGGATGTGCGAGCGGAGCTCATGGGAGCAACGGCGCTCGTCTACGAGCGGCTTGGATTTGCCGACAAGTGTCTCCGGATCTTCCTGGAGGTGGTCAAGTTGCGTCAAGAGAGGCTTGGCGCCAAACACATCAAGACACTCAACGCCCGGACGCATGCGGCTGTCTCACGGCATACGCTGGGGGACAACAACACTGCATTGCAGGAATTGGAGGAGATACTCAAGGAGCTACTCGCTATCGAAGGACTCGACCCAATCGAGACCGCCCAGACTCGAATAGGCCTGGCCAGGGTCCTTGGATATATCAACCGTCACGCTGAAGCCGAGAGTCACCTGCGTCTTGTTGCGAAGCTGTACTCGGAGAGATTGGGTCCTGACGACCCAATGACGCTAACCACGCAGGTTCATCTCGCAGTGAGTCTACGGTCTCGCGGGCAGCTGGAGGCGGCAGGAGTGATCTTGCGGACATGCTTGTCGGCGCTGCAAAAGAACCTGGGGTCGTCACCCATCACGGCGCGCGCGACCCTGGAGATGGGCATTCTTGCGTATCACGCGGGTCAATCTTCGAGAGCCGAGTCATTCGTGCGCCAGGCTGTTGAACTCACCCGCAAGCACCACGGTTCCGACCATCCATCAACGTTGTCGGCAGAGAACTCGTTGGCAAGAGTGCTGCACGCCCTAGGCCGGCTTGAAGACGCCCGAGCCATGGGGCAGAGAGTCGTGGATCGCAGTGCACGCGTTCTCGGCAATCCCCACCCGGATACACTGAGGCGCAGGTTGGATCTTGCCGACGTCCTGTCTCGACTCGGGCGCTTCGGCGAACAGGCGAGTCAGCTTCGGATGGTCCTTTCGGGGCAGTCGGCCACGCTGGGTGAGGATGATCCGGATACCTTGCGAACAATGACCGGCCTTGCGGTTGCCTTGCTGGGCGCGAACAGACCGGAAGAAGCGCTATTTTCTTTGCGAAAAGCGTGGGCCATGGGAAAGCGGGTTCTTGAAGACGGTCATCCCACACGTCATTCCACACAATTGGCGACGGGCATCCATCTGGCACGTGCGCTGATGAAGTCGGGTAATCTCGATGCGGCGCGCGCACAAATTACCGAGACCGAAGAACTAGGGCGCCGGACGCTGAAGCCTGATCACCCATCCATGCTGTATGCGATGGGGGTGCGTGCACGGATCTTGCATGCCGCGGGAGCATTCAAAGAGGCTGAGTCGAGTTATCAGTCGGTCATCGCCGGCATGCAAAAATCTGCCGGGCCAAACGACCACAACGTCTTGGCCTATATGACCTGGTTGGCGCGGATGTATGCAGAGAACAATCGCCTCGACGAAGCCGAGAAGCTATCGCGTGATGTCCGTGCCCGAGCAGGTTCGAACGCCACGTTAATCGAGACGATCGACAAGATCCTCGCCGATGTCGCCCGTCGCCGGGGCAAGGTCGATAAGTGACCGGTCGGGCAAGTGGGCCGCGTCCGCCGGCTTGGTGAATGTCAACGATGCGTTTCGTTCACATACACCATGTTCGGACCGTCCGAGTTGGTGGTGACGATGTCCGGACGTCCGTCGCCGTTCAGGTCTGCGATGGTCACCCAGTAGGTCACATGATCGGCGCTCCCAAAGCGGATTTCGCGCAGGTCATGGAGTCCGGATTTGCTGAGGTAGAGCGCATTGCTGCCGATTGTGTGGCCGATGGCGATGTCCAGGGTGCCGTTGCCGTCCAGATCTCCGACCGCGACTGAGGAACTCGCATCGCCTGGCGATCCGAACGGGATTTCCGCCTCGCATGTCCCATCGCCACGGCTCAGGAGGATTGCGTTGCCTCGGTTGGTGTTGGCAACTACGAGATCTTGCGTGCCATCCTGGTTCACGCCCGCAGCCGTGACAGTGCGTGTGTTGTCACCAGGTCGCCCGTGCGGAATCGCCTTGGAGAATCCGCCGTGCCCGTTGTTCAGGTAGACGGCGCTCGGTGTGCGTCGGTTGGCGAGAGCCAGGTCGACCTTGCCGTCGCCGTTCAGGTCCGCCGCACATGATCGTGTCTGCCGCTGTCCGGCAAGCGGCAATCAGCCGGAAAGAGCACCACACGATTGGCACGGATCGGTTTGTTCCACCCGAGCTTGAGTCTGGGCTTGCTTTCGTTCGGCTCGCAGAGCCATGCGGTGGCGTCGAGACCGTCCAGTGCGGCGCGCGCCGCGTGGTTCTCGGCGCTGCTGGTAGCCCCGAGTTTTTTTTCGGGCACCGAACGAGTTTGGCGCTGGCGACGCTGTCCCGCGAACAGGGACGACCACCGCCCACATTTTATCAACCTGTATTTATCAAGGACAAGAGAATGAACATGCAGAAGACTTTCCTCGTTGCCG
>CAYYAQ010000080.1:0-23620 GCA_964469555.1 uncultured candidatus Brocadiaceae bacterium
GCGAGGGGTCGGGGCAACGCGGCTCGAAGCCTCGAACGAGAGTTCGCTGGACGGTTGCCCGGGGGAACGATGCGGCGGCGGTTCCTGTCGTTCGTCAAGCGGTGAGGGGGGTGGCTCGGGGTGGAGAAGTGGGGTTGGGGAAGGGGCTCGGTTCGGGAGGCGGCTCGCTTTGGGGAGTCCACGCGCATCCGATGGAGGCGGCCCTGTCGTACTGAGCCTGTGTACCCCTACGCCTGCAGCGTCGTGCGCGGCGGGGTATGCTCGAGGAGTCTTTGGGGGGGGCGGTGGACGGCTACTTACAGATGCCGGCCCACATGCCACGAGACGAGATCAGCGTCCCGGTGCCCCGATCGCCGAACAGCTGCATGTAGATCTTCGCTCCGCCGAGAGTGGCGTTGTTCGGCACGGGTGCGTTGATCGTCGCCCGTCCGTTCGAATCTGCGGTGATCGGACCGAGGATCTTGCCCGTGGCGAGGTTGGTGTGGATCTTCGCGCCGAGAATCGTTCCGGTCCCGGAACCGACGGAGATCACGATCCAGAAGTTCTTGTTCGGCTCGAGATTTTCACACTCGAGACGCATCTTCGAAGCGTTGACCTTGGGCGAAGCGCCATCGAATCGAGCGCGCGGCACACCCTTCGTGCCGGCGGTGCCCGTGCCGTAGCGATTCATGTGGCCACAGTCGACCTGCAGCGAGAAGAAGCCATTGTCCGTGTCGCTGGCGTAGACAACGCCGTGATCGGCGAACGGGTAGCAGCCCCACGCGCCGTCGTAGCCGCTAGTCCGTGACGACGTATTGTAAGCCGCGATCTTCGCGGGCTTCGTCGGGTCCGCGAGATCGATCACGTGGATACCGTCGAAGTAGTGCGACATGTAGGCCGTGCGCCCGCTGACGTAGACATTGTGAGCGATATGAGGGTTGCCGAGGTCGTAGTCGCCGAGCTTCTTCGGTGACGCCGGGTTGCTGATATCCCAGACGGTCATGTGCGGAGACACACCGTTGCGCCCGAGTTCGTCCGTGCAGCACAGAATCTTGTCGTCCTCGGACGGCCAGGAATTGTGCGCGTATCCACCCGGAGTGCTGCAGTTGCCGATGGTCGAGATGCTCTTGGGATTGGTGACGTTGAGGATGCGGACCTGGTAGGAACGACCGAGCGCGAAATATCCCCGACCTCGTCGGATGCAGATGTCGTGGACGTACCTGGTCTTCCAGGTTGCCACGAGCGAAGGGTTCTTCGGAGTTGTCTTGACGTCGTAGATCGCCACGCCCTGGTTGCTGCCGCTGAAGTAGATGAACCCGCCGGCGGGGTCGGCGCTGACGTTGTGGGCGGCCGTGAGCGTCCCCGTCTGCACGTAGCCGACGTCGACGGGCGTGCCGGGCTTCGTCAGATCGATCACGCGGAAGCCCCGCTGGCTGCTGTTCTCGGTAGCGGAGTAGACGTAGGGGCCCACGTTCGTGAAGTCGCGCCAATAGCTATCGGGAGCGGACCACCAACTGAGTTGCTTGGGAAACCTGGGATCCGTGGTGTCCAGAATCCAGATGCCCTTCTTCTCGCCGACGATGGCGAGCTCCTGCCCATTCGGAGCGGTGTACCCCCAGATGTCGTTGAAGAAGGAGGCGCCGGTGCGCTTCCAATTCTTGAGGACCGTTATGTTCTGGGCACAAAGGGACGAGAGCACTACACCGGCGGTAATCGCCGCGGCCAGGAAACGAGACATGCGCATGGGATTTCTCCAGTAGGTGCCGAGGTCGGTCCGGGCAGGAATCGGACCGACATTGGCGCAAGGTACACACCATAGTCCACGGCACGCCCCTCGTGCGTCAACCCTCCACGGGTGTCCGGTGCGGTCATTGTGCGGTTCGATATCCATGAGCCCTCGCCAAACGCAAAACGCCCGCCCAAACAGTCACGTTCGGACGGGCGCTTCGCTCTATTCTCGAAGGGCTACTTGCAGATACCAGCCCACATGCCGCGAGACGAGATCAGCGTGGAGTTGCCGCGATCTCCGAACAGCTGCAGGTAGATCTTTGCTCCGCCGAGACCAGCGTTGTTCGGCACCGGAACGTTGATCGTCGCCTTGCCGTTCGCATCGGCCTTGATCGGCCCGACGATCATGGCGGTGCCGAGGTTGACGTTGAGCTTCGCGCCGAGAACCGCCCCGGTGCCCGCGCCAGAGGAGATGGCGACCCAGAAGTTCTTGTTCGACTCGAGGTTCTCGCACTCGAGACGAAGCTTCGACGCGTTGACCCTCGGGGAGGCGCCGTCGAAGCGACCCCGCGGCACGCCCTTGGTTCCAGCCGTGCCCGAGCCGTAGCGATTCATCGCGCCGCAATCGACCTGAATGGCGTGGAAACCCTTATCCATGTCGCTGGCGTAGACGATGCCACTGTCGGCGAACGGGTAGCAGCCCCAGCAACCGTTGTAGCCACTCCCGGCTGTAGATGTGTCGTAGCGCGCGATCCGCGTCGGGTTGGCCGGGTTCGCCAGATCGACCACGTGCATGCCATCGATGTAGTGGGACATGAAGGCCGTCCGACCGATCACGTAGACGTTGTGCACGATGAAGGCACTGCCGTTGTCGTAGTCCCCCGTCTTCCTCGGGGCCGCGGGGTTGGAGATGTCCCAGACGGTCATGTGCGGCGTGTTGCTACCGCGACTGATCTCGTCGGTGCAGCAGAGGATCTTGTCGTCTTCAGACACCCAGGCGTTGTGGGCGTAGCCACCTGGCGTGTTGCAGTTGCCGATCAAACTGATGCTCTTGGGGTTGGTTACGTTCAGGATCCGGACTGCGTACGACCGCCCGGAAGCGAAGTAGCCCTTGCCCCTTCGGATGCATGCGTCATGGACGTAGTTGTTCCTCCAGGTTGCGTACAGGGGCGGATTCTTCGGGTTCGTCCTGGCGTCGTAGATCGCCACGCCCTGGTTGCTGCCTGTGAAGTAGATGAACTTCGCATCCGGATCCGCGTCGACGTCATGCGCGTTCGTCAGCGAGGAAGTCTGCACGTAGCCGAGGTCCATGGGAGTGCCGGACGTAAAATCTATCACGCGGAAGCCGCGCGACCTGTTCTCCGTGCCGACGTACACGTACGGACCGATGCTCGTGAAGGACCGCCATGAACTGGACGGCGCCGACCACCAAGCCAACTGCTTGACGACACCACCGGTGGTCTCGAGGACCCAGATGCCAGCGCCTTCGCCGACGACAGCGTACTCCCTTCCGTTGTGCGTAACGCCCCAACAATCATTGAAGAAGGACGCGCCGGAACGTTTCCACTGTCGAATGAGGGTGGTGTTTTGCGCGGGAAGGGAGGAGATAAAACCACCGCAGAGCACGGCGGCGACAAGAGCGCACGGGATCAGTTTGGACATGGGAAGATGCTGCGGGTTGGTCTTTCGGCAACCCCGCAGGGAGATGGGCGACCGAATGGACGATTACACGGGCAGGACGAGAGAACGAACGTACTGCAGACGAAGCGTCGTCTCCCGTCAACCCGCGACCGCAAGTTTGTCGTAGCAATACACCGTGGTATGGTGGCTTAGCGCAACCCGTGCCTCTCCAACTCGCGCGCAAAAAGAGGCGCCAAACGCCGGAGTTCCGCCCGTCGTCCCACGCGATCCAATCCCAGACCGCCAAGGAAACGCAGCGTGTCGACAACGGTGGGGCGTATCGGCAGATCTCCTTCGTGCCGCCGAAGATACCGTGCCATCCGCAGGAGCATTCCATCGCGCGCCGCGGTACTAAGTTCGTCGTGGAGCTCAGCCCGATCGAGATCCAGGATGAAGACCTCGACCCGCGACTCCGTCCCGGCCCCCACCTGGCGCGCGACCAGATTATCGGGGTGGAGATCCCGATGCTCCAACCCCGCCTCCATCGCGAGGGCCGTCACGCGACCGGCCTCGCGCACTGCGGCGCGACGTATGCCGGGTTCGGCGGCGACGAACGCGGGGAGGGGCCGGGCTCCCTCGATCAACCCGGTTATGAGACGCAGACGGTGGAAGATCCACAGGTGACGGCGGGACAACGCGGCGAGCGGTTCGACGACCGGAACACCGACGCGACGCAGGGAAGCCAGGACGCGCAACTCGCGCTCCGGTCTGCGCGGATCGAGGTAGCTGCGCGGGAACAGGAAACCGAGCGCGCCGCCGCGACGAAAGTCACGGGTCACGCCGCGGAGTTCCTCCGTGACGGCGAGCACCGAGACGCCGCCGCGACCCTTCGCGTCCGGGAGCGGCGCGCCGTCGGCCCACATCGCCTCGAGGGAGACGTCCCCCAGGTCGTGACGCAACACCGCGCGCAGTCCCTTTGCCGAGACGACTTGGAATTCGTGGTCCTCGGTCACGGGCGGATGATAGTCCCGCGGTTCAAGGAACGATAACCTCGACCGCCGTTCGCATGGATCGAGTCCAGACCACTCCCGATCTTCCAGAGAATGCCAGGGTGCTGATGGTGCGCCTGTCGGCGCTCGGCGACGTGATATTCGCGCTAGAGACGCTGGCTACCCTCAAGGCCGAACGCCCTGACGTGCGCGTCGACTTCCTGGTCGAGGACCGCTTCGCCGCGATCCTCGAAGACCACCCGATGATCGACGAGCTGATCGTGTTTCCGCGTCAGCGGTGGCGGCGAGTATTCGGTCACCTGCGGCGGCTGCGGCGCACCAAGTACGACGTGCTCCTCGACCTGCACGGCATCCTGAAGAGTGGGCTGCAGGTGTGGATCGCCCGAGCCCGACTCAAGGTCGGCTACGCCGCCCCGGTTTCGCGGGAAGGCGCGGCGTTCGCGTACCACCGCCGCGTGGTCCTCGACAATCCGGAGAGGCACCGCGCCGAGTGCGGGGGGTTCCTCCTGCGCGAGCTCGGACTCGAGGCCAAGAGGCAGTCGGCCGTCCTGCCCCGGAGAATCGGCGTGCCCGACGTCTTCGCCGACCGGGATGGCACTCGGGTGATCCTGCACCCGGGCACGAGCTCGTTCGCCTCGTTCAAGCGCTGGCCGACGGCGCGGTTCGCACAACTCGCCCGCGTCCTCGTCGACGCGGGAATGCCTGTCGCGGTAAGCTACGGCCCGGGCGAGAGCGAGCTCTTCGACACCGTGCGCGCAGACGTGCCCGAGGTGCTCGGCATCGACGGTCGGAAGATCGGACTCGGCGGCATGGTCGAAGTGTTGCGACAGGCCGACGTCGTCGTGGCGGCGGACACCGGCCCGCTCCACATCGCCGCGGCCGCGGGTACGCGGGTCGTCGCCTTGTTCGGACCCAAGGACACCGGACGCTACGGCCCCCGCGGACAGGAGCACGTGGCGCTCTCACACGACGTGCCGTGCCGACCGTGCCGGCGACGCACCTGCCCGTCCCCGCAGTGTGTCCTCGGCATCGAGGTCGACGCGGTGGCCGCGCAAGCCCTGCGGGCGATGCCATCGTGACCCTGGGAGCCTGACGGTGCCATCATGACAATGGACATCGTCGTCATCCGCCATCCCCGCGAGCGGATCAGCAAGTGCTCGCTGCGCTTCCTGCACGACCGCCCAGGGTTCACGTTCTTCAAGGCGACGGAGGACTTCCGGTTCGATGCGACCGGGCACATCGAACTCGCGGTGGACGCAGCGCCGCTCAGTCCCACTGACGCGGACCAACCCTTGCTGATCCTCGACAGCACGTGGCGGCTACTCGACGACCTGCACTCCCACATCGAGGGTGAGACCGTGCGCCGATCGATTCCCCCGGGGATAGCCACCGCCTACCCGCGCGTCAGCCGGAACTACTCCGACCCGCCCGGCGGACTCGCCTCGATCGAGGCGCTCTACGTCGCGCTGAAGATCCTCGGACACGACGACCCGTCGATCCTCGAGGACTACCACTGGAAGGACGAGTTCCTGTCGAACGTGGCTGCCGCGGACCTGTGAGGCGCGCGGCCGACCCCGCCGTCAGGAAAGAACCGCTAGTTGTTGTCCAGTGCGTAGCTGGCGACGAACGTGTGGTTCAGGCCGGTATTGCTGACCTTGCGCACGCCGTTCGTGACATCCCAGACGTAGAGCTCGTAGAAGCCTGCCGAACTCTTGCGGGAGAACACGAATGCACCCGCCGAAGTCGACGCGACGACGAACTTCTCGTCTGCAGCATCCGCTGACACGACGGTCAACGTGTCCGTCGCCTCGTTCCAGAACGAGAGATCGTCCTGGGCCGTCACTGTCAGCGTGACGACGAAGTTTCCGTCCTTCGTGGAACCCGCCCAGGCAGCCGTGCTGTCCGTGGACACCGTGGCGACCGTTCCTGTCGACAACCAACGACGCAGCCCGACACCGAACTTGAAGTAGACAACGTTGCCGTTCGCGAGCGCAGCATGGAACGTCATGGCCGCACCGACATCGAACAGGACCTGCGCCGCGGCGCTGTCGTCCCAGACGCCGATGCCCGTGCCACTGCGCACGAGCACGATGTCGTTCAGCTTGGTAACCGTCTGGAATACGTCCATCGTCGTGCTCGTCGAGAGATCGACATCAGCGCCGCCGACAGTCTTGGCGTGGACGTCCCAGTCCGATCCGCTCACCTCGTGCGTGTAGATGATCTTGTCGTTCGTGGTGACGCCGTTGAACTCGTCACGAACGCCGACGTTCGTCGCGACCACGGTCGTGGTCAACGTGTCGGGGTTCCAATAGTAGAGGTCGACGTCCGTCCCGCTGACGGTGTGCTCGAAGACGACCTTGCCAGTCGACGTCGAACTCTTGAAGACCAACGTTCCGGCCTGGAAGCCGCCGGTGCTGACGTCGGCAGCGACCTGCGTGAGACCGACCGCCGGGCTGTAGAACCACAGGTCGATGTCGCTGGCTCCGTTGTCGCGGGTGAAGACGACGCCACCACCCGTAACCACTCCCACGATGACCTCGTTGGCAACGTCGGTGGAGACCACTGAGAGGGTGTCGGTCGACGGGTTGTAGGTGTAGATGTCCCGCACCGCGGACGGGCCGCGCTCGAAGTAGACGACGTCGTTCGAGTCGACGAACGCGTTGCGCTCGAGGGAGTTCGCGATCGCGCTGACCTCGCGGGTCAGACCGGTCTCCGCGCTGTAGATGTAGAGGTTGGGGTCGGCGGTCGAACCGCTCGTGAAGATGACCTGGTTCTTCGAGGTCTTCCCTTCGAACTTCTCGTCCGTGGTGTTGTTCGGATCCTCGCCCAGCTGCGTCGTCCCCGGGGAGTTCGGATTGAACAGGAACAGGTCGGTCTTCCCACCGGACGTGCGCTCGTAGATCACGTGGCCGCGAGTCAGTGCGCCCTTGTAGGTGTCCGTGTAGCCCTGCGAGTTCGAGATCGTGATGAACTGGGCGCTGTAGAACTTGCCGGCGGCCAGATCGGCGGTCGGGTTCGTGATGGTGCCCCGGTCCATGAGGACGAGAGCCGTGCCCGATTGGATCACCGCCTCTTCAGCGGTCAGGACATCGACGATGAACTCGAAGTCCGCGGAGGTGTTCGTCGCGTGGGCCCGCAGCGTGACGGTCTTCCTTCCGACGGTGTCGAAGAGCTGCGAGTACGTGGAACCCGCGACGCTACCGCCGCCAGAGATCACGGAGAACGTCAGCGTCTGGCCGGTAGGAGGGGTGGTGTACTTGGACAGGTCCAAGTTGAACGAAGTGCCGCCACTCGCCGTCTGGCTCGGGATCTGCGAAACCTTCGGCTTCGACCCGTTGCCTTTGGAGCAGGAAGAAAGGACCACGGCCAGTGCGACTGCGGCGAGACTCACGATTTGAACCCGGTTCGATACCGTCATGCGTTTCCTCGATGTCTAGGGACGTATCGGTCATCGAGAGTTCGTGCCCCTCCCCTTGAGGACCGGGGGTAACTGACTGCGCAAGGGTAGGTTGCGTTGGGGCCGGCTCGCCACGGACTGCCGAAGACCGGGGTCTACCCGACGGACGGGGCGTGGTCCCCAATCACCGACGGCGTCGGGGGAACAGGATCTTCCACACGTCCTTGAACGAGTGGACATAGCTGAACTTCAAACCCTTCACGAGGTCCGGCTTCAACTCGTCCACGTCGCGGCGATTCTCTGCCGGGAGCAAGACGCGCCGGATTCCCAGTCGGTGGGCGGCGATCACCTTCTCCCGCACGCCGCCGATCGACAACACTTCCCCCACCAGGGTGAGTTCGCCGGTCATCGCCATGTCCGGCGCGATCATGCGACCCGTGAGCGCGGACAGCAGCCCACCTGCGATCGCGATGCCGGCACTCGGTCCGTCCTTCGGGATCGCGCCGGCGGGGAAGTGCACGTGGAAGTCGTGTTTCTTGAAGGTGTCGGCGTCCAGCCCGAACGACTCGCACTGGCTGCGAAGGTATCCGAGCGCGATCCGGCACGACTCGGTCATCACGTCCCCGAGACTTCCGGTCAAGGTCAAGCGCCCGTCGCCGGGGATCGCCGTCACCTCGATGAACAACACGTCTCCACCGTACGGCGTCCACGCGAGACCCTGGATCACGCCCGGATCGCGGATCGTACGGCGCGCGTCCTCGGGGAATCGGGGCTGGCCGAGCAGTTTCTCCAGATCGGCTTGTTTGACTCGTCCCGGGACCTTGCGGCGGCTGGCGACCGCGACCGCGGCCTTGCGGCACAGGGCCTGGATGTTCTTCTCGAGATTTCGCACACCTGCTTCGCGGGTGTACTCCAGCACGATACGGCGCAACACCGGCACACTGATCCCGATGTGTTTCCTGAGCAGGCCGTGTCGCTCGAGCTGCTTCGGGATGAGGTGCCGCAGCCCGATCTGCACCTTCTCCGACAACAAGTAGCCGGGAAGTTCGATGATCTCCATGCGGTCGCGCAGCGGATCGGGAATCTGCGACATCACGTTCGCCGTGGCGAGAAACATCACGTTCGAGAGATCGAACGGGACGTCGAGATAATGATCCAGGAACGCGACGTTCTGCTCGGGGTCGAGCACTTCGAGCAACGCCGACGACGGGTCGCCACGGAAGTCGCTTCCGAGCTTGTCCAGCTCGTCGAGCATCACGACCGGGTTGTTCGTGCCGCAGATCTTCAAGCCTTGCAGCACGCGACCGGGCATCGCGCCGATGTACGTCCGGCGATGCCCCTTGATCTCCGCCTCGTCCCGCATCCCGCCGAGGGAGAAACGCCAGAACTGCCGCCCCATCGCCCGCGCGATGCTGCGACCGAGGCTCGTCTTGCCGACGCCGGGGGGACCGGTGAAACAGAGGATCGAACCCTGGTGGCCGGGCTTGATCTTCCGGACGGCGAGGAACTCGAGGATGCGTTCCTTGATGTCCTCGAGACCGTAGTGATCCGCGTCGAGGATCTCCCTCGCCTGCCTCAGATCGCGGACGTCCACGCTCTCTTCCGACCACGGCAGGGTAACGAGCCAATCCAGGTAGTTTCGGACCACGCTGTACTCGCCGGACTCGACGGGAGTGGTGCGCAGTCGGTTGAGTTCATCCTTCGCGCGAGCCTCAGCCTCCGCCGGCATGTCGGCCTTCTGGATCGCTTCCTCGAAACGCGCCAACTCCTCCTGCCGGACGTCCTTCTCCTCGCCGAGTTCGCGGCGGATGATCTTGATCTGCTCGCGAAGGAAATAGTCCTTCTGCGCCTTCTCGGTCTTTTCGCGGATCTCGTCCTGAATCCGGTTTCCCAGCTCGGCGAGTTCGACTTCGTGCATCACGATCTCGAGACCGATCTCCAGGCGCTCGGTCACGTCGATCGCGGACAGCAACTGCTGCCGCTGATCATGGTCCTTGACGAAGTAGCTCCCCGTGAAATCGGCGAGTTGCTCCGGCTGTTCGATGTTCAACACCGCCGTGCTGAAATCGGGACCGTACTGATCCGAAACCTCCACCATCCGCGTCAGGTTCTCCTGCAGCGCGCGGAACATCGCCTCGCCTCGCTTCGTCGTCACGGGGATGTCGACGAGTACTTTGGTGCGCGCGACGAGCAGGGGTTTCTTCTTGCGGAGGAAGCGCACGACCCGGCCTCGCGAAATGCCTTGCGCCATCGCGGACGAGTTGCCATCGGGCAGCTTGAGCGTCTTGAGGACGCGCGCGATGACGCCCACCTCATGGAAGTCCTTCGGTCCCGGCCCTTCGAGTTCCGGATCCTTCTGCACGAGGAGAAGAACGTAGCCGTGTTGTGCCTCCGCCTGGGCGATGATGTCCCGGGCACGATCCGTGTCGAGGAGCACCGGCATCATCAGGTGCGGGAACGGAACCGTCTGACGCAGCGGAAACACCATCATGGTCTCCGGCAGCTCCTGGGTGACCGCAAGCACGTTTCCCGGATCACCGCTCTCTATCGTGATTCCAGCGATAGGAAGGACTTCTGAGTCGTCTTGGATCATCGGGGCGCGAGAGGATAGCCAGGGATGCGGAGTTAGCTCGGACTATTCACGAAGCACACCGTTCGGCTCAAGGAGAATGAGGATCGGAAGCCACCCCTGCCTGCCCCAAAATGGAGTGACTCCCGATCCGGGGGAATGCTCGTCCTGCCGCCTGACGACGGAGGAAGGTGGAACCGAGGAACGCCCCCGCCTGCCCCAAATGTGGGACGCCCCTCGGATCCAGAAAGAGAGGAGGAACCGGAGACCGCTTTTGCCTGCCCCAAAAATATGAGACGGCCTCCGGATCCAAGAAACTGAGTTGTCAAGTGACGAGATGGCGCAGGCCATCTCGTCGTGGCCGGTTGGGCATTCTCGAGTTACGGATCATCGAGTTCTGTAATCACTTCGAGTCGGACAAGGTCCTTTTCGAAACTGAAAAAGCCGCCGTGCAAGCCAAGGAATCCGCTGAAGCGGTCCTTCGACTTGCCTTTCTTGCGTGCCGCTCGGTCAACCTCACCGTTCGCGAGGAACCCGAGATCCAGACCGATGATGCCGGTGAGTCTCTGCTGGGGTTTCACGCCGAGCCGCTGCAGGCGGCTCGTCAGTGCCGTCGACGCCCGCTGAGAGGTCGGCGTCTTGCGCTTGGCTTCCGCCATCTTTCGGACCTCCGCAATCACGTCGGGGCTGAATGCCACTACCAGTGCGTCGTTCACCCGCGCGAGCACCAGTGGACCCCGGGAGTGTTCGTCTTCCACGAAGCGCAGTTCCTGCCGGTTGCCCCTACCGTGGAGCCTGGCTTCCTCGGTGGGGACGAACATCCTCTGGAACACCTTGAAGAGTTCCTTGGCGTCTCGACTGCTCTTCGCCCGAATGGACCACGCGAGGCGCATGCCGGTGCTCTCGTCTTCGGTGCCCTCTTTCGGGTCCAGCAGGAGGAACTGCGCGCCGCCGGCCTCGCTGAGCCGACGCAGGATTTCCTTCCGCAAGTCGATTCTCAGATGGCGACACCGGTGAAAGATCGAGGCCTGCAGCCGCCGCACGCGCTTGCTGTGGTGGGTCGGGATCACCATGTCGAAATCGAGCCTGGTCCCGATGGTGATGATGCCGCCCTGCGGCAGACCGGCGAGGAGGTCCTTGGGACGCGCGGCCTGCAACAGATCCAACCAGCCATCCGGTCGCCAGGTCTTGACGACCTTCGGGTCCGCGTTGCCGGTGCCGAACTTGCGGGAGTCGCTGGCGTGGCGCAGGAGGAAGTTCGTGATGATGCCGCGCTTTTGCCCGTTCTTGCGAGGCGCGGGCCTGGCCACGAACATCAGCTGTTCGGGGAGTTCGATGCCGGAGAGGGACATCAGCCAGGTCGCGTCGCCCCGGAAGACCTGGTCGAGCCGGGGCCGCAGAGCTTCCCAGTCCGCGTAGAAGAGCAGGGAGCCCGGTGGCATGTCGAGCTTCTTGCGCAGCCTCGTGAATCGCGGATCCGCGGCGAATCCACCGCTCGCCGACGTGCGCGGGTCGAGCATGCGACCCATGGTCTTCTTGTCGTTGCTGACGACCAGGTCTCTGACGACGAGGGCGATCTCGACGACTTCACCAGCCGAACGGAAGCGGTAGACCTGCCGGTCGTGGACCCTCCGGCTGCGTATCGCGAGCTCGCCGGCGTCGAGGAGCTTTTGCATGTCGACCACGCCGTCCTTGCGGAGGTACGTGTGGAAGACGAGCAGCGGGCGGCTGCGGGACCCCTTCTCATCGAAACGGACGGGCACCATGCCGACGAGCGCCATCTCGGAGGCCTCCGAGTAACGGGACAACCGGGAGAGCAGCCGCTGCACGGAATGCAGTACCCCTGCCCCGGCGTCCACCTCTTTCACATTTCGAGAGCCGGACCCGGCCAGACCCAACGCGCCGAGGAGTACTTCATCTTGCAGACTGGAGAGGACGTCCTCCCCTCCCGTAGTCGGAGCGCGCTGCGCCAGATAGACGAGCGGCCTCTCAACCTTGGTGTCCAACCGCATACCCTGGGAAGAGAGGAGCCCACCCAGGGTCAGTGAAGCGATCGGTGCAAGGCGAAACCACACGGTCCGGGCAAAGCAAGGCCGGGGCCGGATGGCTCAAAACTCAAGACATTGAAGAAGCACGAGTTACAGAGCTTCCCCGATCGCCGAAGAGGGCGCGAAGTTCACTGGTGTGCAGCATGTGCACACTGCGCAGGGCTACTGCTTCTTCTCGGCGGGCGACATGTGCCGGTCGCCGTAGGGATAGATGGAGAAGATGATCTGGAGGGGGAACGTGGCGACGTCCCAGGCGATCGCGAACGGGGTACCGATGACGGTCGAGCTCGGCCTGACGAACGCGTCGATCTCGTCGTTGTCGATCGTGTGGACTGCGGACGTCTTGTCCATGCCCCAGCGCCACAAGTGGGTCGTGGCGCAGGAACTCATGGATACCAGGAGCACTGCGAGAAGCAGGCACGGGATGAATCTCTTCACTGCGGGGGTCCTCTATCTATGCAGAAGATCAGAAATGTCCGATCTATCGGCATTCCCCCGGGTGGGGCTGAAGCTCCGTTCGTGACGGCCCATCGCTCTCGACGGGGCCGGGGGCAAGTCGTTCCGTGCGCGGCGACTATCGCCGGCGGGATCACTCAGTCGGCCCGCGGTGTGCCCCCGTCGTTCGCGCCATCCACCGGGGGGAGCGTGAACCGGTCGAGCTTGTTGTAGAGGGCCCGCCGAGAGATCCCGAGGAGCCGGGCGGCTTCGGCCTTGTTCCCACCCGCGGTGCGGATCGCCCGCTCGATGACTTGCCGTTCCACAGTGGCCAGATTCAGGGCAGAGGAAGCACCCTCGCCCATCTCGCGCTCCTCGGGTCCGAGAAGTTCGAGCCCGACCGTCCCGTGTTCCGCCAAGGCGTCCAGCCGCAACACCTCGTTCTTCAGCTGCCGGAGGTTGCCGGGCCAGCTGCGCCGGGTCAGCTCGCGAACGAGCACCTCCGAGGGCACGACCGGCTGATCGGCGCCCCGACCGACCGCAGCGACCGCGAAGAAACGATCGACCAGCAAGGGGATGTCCTCCCGGCGCTCGGCGAGCGAGGGGATCCGGACGGTGACGACCGCGAGGCGGTAGTAGAAATCACTCCGGAACCGACCGCTCTCCACCAATCGCAGGACGTCGCGATTCGTCGCTGCGACGATGCGAAGATCGACCTTGTGAGTCTGGTCCGAACCGACGGGCCGCACGACGGAGTCCTCGATAAAGCGCAAGAGCTTCACCTGGATGTCCGGATCCATCTCCGTGACTTCGTCGAGAAACAGGATCCCGCCGTGGGATTCCCGCAACAGACCCTTGCGGTCCTGATCGGCGCCAGTGAACGCCCCGCGAACGTGCCCGAACAGCTCGCTCTCGAGGAGGTTCGGGTTGATCGCGGCGACGTTGACCGACACGAACGGTGCCGGGCGGTCTCTTGCGTCGTGGCTGCGGTACGCGTGCAGGGCGCGCGCCGCGAGTTCCTTGCCGGTTCCCGACTCGCCGGTTATCAGCACCGGGAAGGCGCTGTCCATCACCCTGTCCAACAGGTGCAGGCAGCCGACCAGCGCCGCCGACTCACCGAGGATCTCGGCGTAGTCATGCTTCAACTGATCCCGCGTGACGGGCTGCAGTCGGTTCAAGATGTCGGCCTGGCTGCGCACCGTCGCCTGCAGGTCGCGGTTCTGTTCCTCGACGACCTTGGCGTGCCGTTTGTTCGCCTGGGCCAACTGGTACAGGTGCAAGGTGATCGCGCCCTGGTCGGCGAACACCTGGAACCACGGGAGGTCCGCTTCCTGGAATACCCCTGACTGGAAACGGTGATCCAGGTAGATGCAACCGAGACACCCTTCACCGACCAGAAGAGGCATGCAGAGCACCGACCGCAGCTTTAGATCCGCGACGCTCTGCGCGGCGCCGAAGTCACCCTCGCGGGCGTCCTCGCAGTACAGGCCGACCTTCTGCTCGAGGCACTGACGCACAACGGTGCTCGACATCTTCTGACGCGGTCTGCGCACAGACTCACGGTCGAGACTCCGCGCGACCTCGACACGGAAGTCGGTGTGATCCCCTTCGCGAAGAACGACAAATCCCCGCTCGGCGCCGAACAGCTCGATCGCCTCGTCGAGCAGAAGCATGAGGAGATCGGAATGGTCCTTCGCCGCGGCCAGCGCCCGATTGAGTTCGAGGATCGCTGCGAGCCTCTCTCGATCGCGCTCGGCGACGCCGCGACGCAGCTTCGCCAGAAAGTCAGCAAAGCGCTGTGAGATCACGACGCCGCCGCCTCGCGCAGCGCGCGCAGCAACATCGAGAGGGCGTGGGACTCGGTCACTTCCAGCCCCCCGAGCACTTGCAACCGCTGACGGATCCGCTCCTCGGCTGCGACGACGGGTTGGCCAGTCCACGCGGCGGATGCCGCCGCGACGACGGCCATGGTCGCCGGACATCCTTCCGCACGCCACGCGACTTCGACAACGGTGCCGGCGACGATGCGGCAGTCGAGTTCGATCCGATCCCCGCAGACCGGGTGCTCCGCGCAACCGGTCGACACGCCGTCACCTGTGAGGCGACCCGCGCCGTCCGCGGCGAGCATCACATCGCGCAGGGCCTTCGTCACCATCTAGACGTGTGTCGGGAGAGAGGATCAGTAGTTCCAGAACTCATTCTGGACGAACTGGCACCCCTGACTCAAAACCGCTAACAGGACAAGGACGACGAGAGCGCGTCCGCGCATCATCGCGCCGCATGGTCTGTCAGTTCGATTCATGGATTCAGCTCTTGTGCCCAGAGATCAGCAAAGTCTTCGCGCCTGCGGATGAGGGTCATCCGCTCCCCATCTACCAACACTTCGGCAGGACGCCGCCGCGTGTTGTAGTTGGAAGCCATGCTAAAACCGTAAGCGCCCGTCGCGAGGACCGCCAGCCAGTCGCCCCGGTCGACGACCGGCAGGGGGCGATTCTTGGCCAGGAAGTCGGCGCTCTCGCATACCGGCCCGACGATGTTGCAATCGACGAACTCCGCGTCAGGTCCGGGCTCCCGGACCGTCGCGATCGGATGGGTGGCGCCGTACAAGGCCGGTCGCAGGAGGTCGTTCATGGCCGCATCGACCAGCACGAACCGGACTCCGAACGATTCTTTCACGCCTAGAACCTCCGTCAGGAGGATGCCAGCGTCGGCGACGAGGAAGCGACCGGGCTCCAGGATCGGGGTGAGCCCCCGCTCCTGCAGTCGGGGAAGCATCGCCGCGCCCAGGGCGGACACGTCGAGAATCCCCTCACCATCGCCATAGCTGACGCCGTAGCCGCCACCACAGTCGTAGAACTGCACACCCTCGCGCCGGACCTTGGCGCCGTCCATGAACTCGAGTACCCGGTCCAGAGCTTCCATGTACGGATCGATGCGGCGCAGCAGCGAACCGAGGTGGACGTGGTAGCCGCTGAGTTGAAGCCCGGGCGTGGCCGCGATCTGCTCGACGACCTTCGCGGCGCGTCCGAGGCCGAGGCCGAACTTGTCCTGCTGGCGACCCGTGCTGATGTAGTCGTGGGTATCCGCGTCGACGTCGACGTTGAGCCGAACTGCGATGCGAACATCCCGCTCCGCCCGTCGACCGAGATCGGCGAGTACCGGGAGTTCGTGTTCGGACTCCAGGTTGAACACCATGATGCCGGCTGAGAGGGCTTCCTCGATCTCCCAGTCGGCCTTCGCGACGCCGGCGAAGACCGCGCGGTCCGTGCCGACACCTGCTGCCAACAGTCGACGCAATTCCCCGCCGCTGACGAGGTCGAAACCGGCGCCCAGTTCGGCGAAGAGCTTCAGGATGGAGAGGTTGCTGTTGCTCTTGACCGCGTAGCAGATCTTCGCGTCATCGCCGAACGCGGCGCGCAGCATTCCGAAACGCTCCGTCATCGCCGCTCGACTGTAGACGTAGAGCGGAGTGCCGAACTCTTCAACCAGCGCCGACGCCTCGACGCCTTCGCAGTGAAGGGTCTCGTTCCGGTATCGGAACTGGCTTCCCGTCGTGGCGAGCGCGGGGTCTGTCAGGGGATCGGTCATCGCAATCTCTTGCCGTTGAAGGTGCACGGCTCGTCTCGGGCGCATCAAATCGCTGCGAGCTTTGCGAGTCCACCCTTTCTCTGACGCGGCAGTCTCGCGCGCGTCCCGGTCTCGCGCAAGACCTGAAGACTCACGCCGAAGACCGGAACAGGCGGAGCTATTCCTGGTTGTTGAGGCGACTCTTGAGCCGCGAGAGCACGCGACCGTGGATCTGGCAGATCCGCGACGCGGAGAGGTGCAGCTTGCGGGCGACCTCCTTTCCGGACATCCCCTCGAGATAGTGCATGCGCAGCACGTCCCACTCGATCGGCTGGAGGGAGGATTCGATCTTCTCCATCATCTCCCTCCGATCGATCGCTTCGATGGGAGTCTCCTGATCCCGGTCCGCGAGGGACCCCATCAGATCCGTGTCCTGGGTCTCGTCACGCTCGGCGTCGGGACTGCGATGGAAGGCGTGGGGTGCCCGCATCGTGAACATCAGGCGCAGACGACTCTCCGTGACTCCGAGATCCTCGGCCAACTCGGCGTCAGACGGCTCGCGATCGAGAAGGTTGCTGAGCCGATGCATCGCCTCGTCCCGCAACCGGATGCGGAATCGGTAGAGGCGGGGCAGGTAGTCCATGTTGCGGAGCTCGTCGATCATCGCGCCGCGCACGCGGATGCGCATGAACGGCATGAAGCTCGGCCCGAGCTCGGAACGGTAGTTCTCGATGGCCTGGATCAATCCCCACACTCCCGCGTGGGTCAGGTCCTGAACGTCCACGGACCGCGGCAGGCGCGCCCGAAGCGCGCGGGCCATCTGCTCGACGATGCGGCGGTAGCGCTCGACGAGCTGATTGCGCAGCTTCACGGAAGAGTTGCGACGGTACTTCTCGAGCAGCACGGCGTCCTCGCCGGCGACACCGTTGCCGTTGGAACGGGTGCCGTTGGAACGGGTGCCGTTGGTGCGGTTCTTCGAACGGTCTTCGCTTGAGCGCTTGATGATCTTCATTCCGCCCGCCCCCTCGATTCGGCTCGTGCCGAAAAGTCGAGGCCACTGGAACTGTTCACTTCGATTGAAGAGTTCTCAATGGACACAAAGTGTACCGCAGAAATCGCGATCTGCCAACCGACACTTCAAGGTGTAGTGCAACGATCGACGCGAGTTTCTTTCGCGGGCGCACGCACACAACGCGATCACGACGTCCGCGCAAAGCAACAATGCACGCGCAACTCGCAGCGAACGGACGACGACTCGCCCGTCGAGATCACGCGTGAAACGTCTCGCACACTCCGTTTGGAAACTCGCGGTTGCACGGGTCGTGCACCGGTTGTGCACCGCGTGTCCACACCTGGGAAACGGGTACGACGAGCGGCCACGCGCGCTTCGACACTTCGACCTTATTACCTGGCTCGATCACGTTTACGTTCGATCACTAGTCGACCGAAGTGACCCGCAAACCGAGAGCATCGAGCACTTCACGCTCTGCATCGCGCATGCGCGCACGCGCGTCTTCGGTGGTGTCATCGAACCCGCACACGTGAAGGATGCCGTGCGTGATGTACAGCGCGAGTTCGGCCTCGAAGGCGTGTCCGCGTGCCGCGGATTCGCGTTCCGCGCGCTCGACGCTCACGACCATGTCGACGCCCCCGTCCATCGGAAAAGAAATCACGTCCGTACCCGTTGGATCGCCCATGAACTGGTCGTGAATCGAGGCAACTTCCTCCTCATCGGTCAGCAACAGCGAGACTTCAAGCCCCTCGCACCCCGCAAACGAGAGCGTCGCCGCGACCACTCGCGACAAGAACCCCGGTTCGAGCACACGACCGTATCTGTCATTGACCTTGAGTTTCGGTTCGGTCGTCACTTCGTCGAATCGAACTTGCCGTAGGCCTCGAGGATCCGCTGCACCACCATGTGGCGCACGATGTCCTCCTTGCCGAGCTTTGTGATCCTGATGCCGTCGACCTTCTTGAGACGCTTCGCTGCGTCCGCCAATCCGGAACGCACACCGCGCGGAAGGTCTACCTGACTGGGGTCGCCGGTCACGACCATGCGCGATCCTTCGCCGAGCCGCGTGAGGAACATCATCATCTGCGGAATCGTCGTGTTCTGCGCCTCGTCGAGGATGACGAACGCGTGATTGAGCGTGCGCCCGCGCATGTACGCGAGCGGACAGACCTCGATCACGTCTTCTTCCAGGTAGCGTTCCCGCTGACCTGGATTGAGAAGATCCGAGAGGGCGTCATGGAGAGGACGCATGTACGGATCCACCTTGGCCTGAAAATCTCCTGGCAGGAAGCCAAGTTTCTCTCCCGCTTCTACCGCAGGACGCACGAGCACGATCCGACGCACTTCTCCCGCCTTGGCAGCCTGCACCGCGGCGGCGACCGCGAGGTATGTCTTGCCCGTGCCCGCGGGCCCGATCGCGAACACGACGTCGTTCTCTTCGAGGTCGCGGAGGTAGCGCGCCTGGCCGGCGGTACGCGCACGCACTCCCGAGGCGCCGTTGCGCGGACCACGGGGGTCCGCTTCGTTCGCCGCGTTCTCCTGGGAACCGTCGGCCCTGGCGCGGATCTGCTCGGCGATCGCTGTCGAACTCAACGCCTCGCCCTTGCGCATGCGCGTGAGACTCTCATCGAGCACACGTCGTACCAGCGCCACCTCGTCGGCACCGCCCATCAGCTTCAGACACCCATCGCGGTTCAGCAGGGTCACGCCGTGCAACTCGCGGACCAGCCGCGCGTTGCCATCCAACGGACCCAGGAGAATGCGAGCTTCGTCCGTGTTCTGGAGGACGATGTCCTCGTCGGAAGAGGTGTCTTTCACGAAGGGCCAGTGAGAATGGTCAAGACCAACAGGTAAGCAGGAAACGAGAACAGGAGGCTGTCCACGAGATCCAGAACACCACCGTGCGCCGGGATGAACTTCGAGGAGTCCTTCACGCCGCAGCGACGCTTCAGGAGGGACTCGACGAGATCTCCGATCTGGGTGGTCAGATTCAACATGATCCCGATGAGGATCGCGCCCGTCAACGTGACCTGGACATCCGGGGCGAGAAGAGCCGAGCACAACCAGACGGAGACGACACAGGACAGGACCATGCTGCCGATGGATCCCTCGATTGTCTTGCCGGGGCTGATGTGTGGAATGAGTTTGTGCTTGCCGAGCGAAACCCCGCTGAGGTAGCCACCAATGTCGCCGCCCTTGCACACGAGCACGACGAAGAGAATGGACTGGATGTGGCGGAGCGCGATGCCCTGGGCCATGTACATCGGCCAGGCGATCAGCAGGAAGCCGAGCAGCGTCCCCCCCATCTCCTCGAGTCCCTTCGCCATGCCGTTCGGCGCGAGCCCGCGCAAGGCCAGGGGAAAGAGCAGGCACATCGTGCTGATGACGAGTGGGTAGAGCTCGCGGTCAATGCTGGTCCAACCGAAGAAGAACGTGCTGCCGCAGAGCGTCGCGGTCATCACGATCAGCAGTCCGCGTGCCACGGCGAACCCCGCGTTCCGGAACATCGCGATGAACTCGAACACGCCGACGATCGCGAGCAGGCCGAGCATTCCCGCGGAGAGCCGTCCTTTCGTCCAGTGCAGGTCGCAGTAGTAGATCCCAGCGACGGCGAGCAACATGAGCGGTCCGAAGATGAACCGGGTCTTGAGTTCGCTCTTGCCCATCAGGTGCTGACGGCACCGAACCTGCGGGTCCGTTTGCCGAATTCCTCGAACGCGGCCCACAGATGTTCCTCGCGGAAATCGGGCCAGCACACGTCGGTGACGTAGATTTCCGCGTAACTGATCTGCCACAGGAGGAAGTTACTCACACGCATCTCGTTCGCGGTCCGGATCAGGAGATCCGGGTGCGGCAGGTCCGGCTGGTAGAGGTGCTGAGAGATCAGCGCCTCGTCGACATCTTCGGGTTGTAATTCGCCACTCTTGACCTTGCGGGCGATCTCACCCACCGCGTCCGCCAATTCGGCGCGGCCACCGTACGAGACGGCGAGACACAAGCGCATGCCATCGTTGCCGGCGGACATCTCGATCGTCTTGTCGAGTTCACGAAGAATATCCTTGGACAGCTTCGTCCGACGACCCGCGTGCAGCAATCGGATGTTGTTCTTCATGATGTTGTCGCGCTCCTTGACCAAGAAGCGTTTCAACAGCGCCATGAGGAACTTGATCTCGAGCGCCGGTCGTCGCCAGTTCTCCTCAGAGAAAGCGTAGAGCGTCAACGCCTCGACGCCCAGATCGGCGCAGGTCTCGACTGTCTCGCGGACGGCGGTCGTCCCGTGCTCGTGGCCGCGGACCCGTTCGAACCCCTTGCTTCGCGCCCAGCGACCGTTGCCATCCATGATGACGGCGACGGACCGCGGCACGGACAGTCCCGCGGGCGGTCGAGAGGGCTTCGTCACTTGCGGATTACCTGGTCGCGACCCGGCCCAACGGAGATCAGGGGGGCGTCGATGCCAACGAGCCGTTCAATGGCCTGGACGTACGCGCGCGCCGTCGCTGGCAGATCGTCGAACTGCCTTACTTCGGTGATGTCTTCGTGGAAACCGGGCATCTCCTCGTAGATCGGTTTCGCGGCCTCGATGTCGAACGCCGGGAATTGATCGGATCTGGTGCCACCCATCTCGTAGGCGACACAGATCGGCAACGGGTCGAAACCCGAGAGCACGTCGAGGTTCGTGATGACGAGTCGAGTCGTGCCGGACACCTTCTGCCCGTAGCGGACGGCGACGGCGTCGAACCACCCGCAGCGGCGCGGCCTGCCAGTCGTCGATCCGAATTCGTTGCCCGCCTTGCGGAGTCGCTCGACCGCGTCGCCGACCAGTTCGGTCGGGAACGGCCCCTCGCCCACGCGCGTCGAGTAGGCCTTCACGACGCCGAACGTGTCATCGATCGTCGCCGGGGCCATGCCCGTGCCCGAGGCGATGCCCCCGGTGGACGCGTTCGAAGAGGTGACGAAGGGGTAGGTGCCGAGGTCGACGTCGAGCAGGACGCCCTGCGCCCCCTCGAGCAGGATGCGCTTCCCCGCGTCGCTCGCCTCGCGCAACGCGTGGCCCGTGTCGACGATGCCCGCGCGGAAGCTGTCGCCGAGCGTGAGGAGTTCTTCGAACAACTTGTCGGGCTCGATCGCTGCGACGCCGAACGCGGTCAGGATCGGGTTCCTCTGCGTGAGCAAGCGGTCGAGCGAGACGCGCAGGCGTTCCGGTCGAATGAGCGTTCCCATGCGCAGACCAAGGCGGCTGGCCCGGTCGGCGTACGTCGGTCCGATGCCGCGTCCCGTCGTCCCGATCCGTCCCTCTCCGCGCATGTTCTCGGCGATCTCGTCCAGCCGCTGGTGCAGCGGGAGGATCACGTGGCAGCGCTCGGAGATCAGAAGGTTGCCGCCCAGCGAAACTTCGAATCCGCGATTGCGCATCGCCTCGAGTTCTTCCGCGAGGTGGAAGGGATCGATGACGACGCCGTTGGCGATGACGTTGGTCACGCCGGGTCGTCGGATACCGCACGGCACGAGGTGGAGCACCATGCGCTCCCCGTCCTGCACCAGGGTATGGCCAGCGTTGTGGCCGCCGCCGTAGCGGACGACGAAATCGGCGTCGGCGGCGAGCAGGTCGATGATCTTGCCCTTGCCCTCGTCGCCCCAGAGGAGACCCGTCACACAAGAAGTCGTCATCGTTCGCCCACGTCGCGTCCTGACAAAAGGGCCGGAGCATACCGCCGGGGTTTGGGTGAGGAAGAGTTTAGTCGTCTGGCTGGCTCTGTCGTTGATATTCGCTATGGCGGATATATATTTACCTCTCTCCGTATTTCAACCTCGGAAACCATGGGCCGGCGTCGCCACGGCAGACATCGCGCCCCGGGAAAGGGAAACCCACCATGACCAGCAACGACGCGTTCCTCCTCCTCCAGATCTTCCGCCGCCGCGCGCTGCCCGGTCTGCTCCGCAAGTTGCAGTTGTGGAAGGGGCTGAATCCTGCGCAGCACGCGGACCTGCTCGAGGACTTCCACCAAGAACTCTGGCTCGACTGCCTCCAACACGACGAGACCATCGTCGCACTGTCGACTCGGGAGCGCCACGCGCGTTGGTTCCGACTCGTGGAGACGAGCCACTACCATCTCCATGCGCGTTGCGAACGCAACCGGACCCGCGACGAGAGCCTGGACCGCATTCCCGATGTCGCGACCGACCCAGCGGGCGAGAGCGCTCAGACCCGGCAGACGGCGGAGTTCGATCCGGTCGCCGCATGGGACGAACACCTGCCGATGCCGCAGCGGCGGTTCCTGCGGGAGCTGGGCACGAGCGCGCGCTACTTGAAGAACGGTCGACTCAACTGCCGTAAATCTGCGCGTTCGATGGGCGTGCGCCCGCGCGAACTCAGGCAAGCCTGGGGCGTCGTCGCGGAGGACCTGGGTTTCGACGGCGAGTTCTTGGACTTCTGGCGATGCCGGCTGGTCGAAGCACTTCTCGGGCTCGCCGCAGATCTGCTGCGAGATCGCAGCCTCGTCGTTCTTCACGGCGAGGACCTGCGCCGACGACCGGACCCGAAAGGACGCCTCCGACGCATTCGCCGGTTGCGGGACCGCATCAGTCTCCGACCGATACCCGTGGACGTGAAGACGGTCCTCGTGCGCTACCCGCAGGGCCGATCAACGCACGATCTCCAACCCCGGGCCATTCTCGCCGACGCGGCGCGGCTCGACCCACGAGAGCCCGCGGTGCACCTCTGGATGTTCGAGGCGTCTCTCGCGGAAGGCGATCTCCGTGCAGCCGTGGGCTCGATCCGCGCCGCTCGAACCTGCGGTGCCGACCGTGTCCGCGAGCGCCTCGCCCGAGCCCGACTCCTCGAGGTGCGCGGCAAGGAAGCCGCGGCGCACCGCCTGTTGCTCTCGAGCCCTCCGGAGGAGCGGAGGGATCACCGACTGGCCCGCGCGCTCCGCCAACTGGCGGGATGACCCCCGACACCAACCCTCTACTTTCCGATCGCGCGCTCGAGCGCGCCGGCGAGCTCTTGTTCCGCGCGGCGATCCCCGCGGACGTCCGAGTTTTCCGGCCCCTTCGGTCCGAGGTGCACGAAGTAGATCTCGACGATGACCGACAGCTGGCCATCCGCTCCGCGAAACACCGATGCGCGACGAAAACCCGGGATGTCGCCGCGCTGCACCGGGATCCACGCCGACTGGATACGAAAGGCATCGCGGTCCGCTTCGACGATCTTTCGATAGCGGTCGCGGAACACCTCGAGAGCGAGGTCAAAGCTGT